>JAOHNF010000001.1 GCA_028103285.1 Candidatus Pelagibacter sp.
CTGCTGTATAGAAGGTAGGGATATATCAACAAAAATTCTTCCTAAATCTGATTTAAAATTTTTTTTTAGATGCAATTTAAATACAGCCTCTTTAAGAAGATATAAAGAATTAAATACTAAACTGAATGATGTTAAAAAAGCCCTTAGAATAAGAAATATTTTAGATACTAAAAGAAAAAACTCCCCTTTACTTAGACATAAGGATTCGGTAGAAATCGACACTGGCAAATTAGATAAATCAGCTATGTTAGCTAAAATGTCTAAGTACGTAGAAAGATTAAAAAAATAAATATGGCATCAGAACAAGAGATCAAAAACCAAAACCCAGCTCATAAAGAGTTTCAAAATTTACTAGATCAAGATTTTAAAGATAGAAAGCTCAAAGAAAATGAAATTATTAAAGCTACAGTAACAGAAATTACAAAAAATTTTATTGTTGTAGACTGTAAGGCAAAAATGGAGGGTATGATTCCTATTGAAGAGTTTAAAAATGATGATGAGCTCACTAATTTGCAAATTGGATCTCAAATAGAAGTATATTTAGAAAGAATAGAAAGCTTTAAAGGGGAGATTGTAATTTCTAGAGACAAAGCTAGAAAAATGAAAGCCTGGAAAAAAATGGAAAAAGTATTTGAAACACAGGAAGAAATGACAGGCTATATTACCTCTAAAATAAAAGGTGGCTTCATAACTACGGTAGAAGGATTACCTTGCTTTATGCCTTCTTCACAAATTGATGTAAGGCCGTTAAAAAAAATCGATCACTTACTTAATACTCCCGTTAAGGTTATTGCAACACGAATAGACAAAAATAGAGGTAATGTTTGTGTTTCTAGAAGAGCGGTTTTAGAGAAAAGTAAAAATGAGGAAATCTCAAAAGCCTTAGAAAATATTAAGGAAGGGGATATAGTTGATGATGCAATAGTAAAAGCTACGACGGACTGGGGGATTTTTTTAGATATCAATGGTATAGATGCATTGTTGCATGTGAGCGACCTCAGCCATGGTAGAGTTAAAAAACCAGCCGACTTAGTTACTATTGGGCAAAAACTTAAAGTTAAAATCACAAAAATTGATCCAAAAACTAATCGAGTCTCAGCTTCGGTTAAGGCCTTAACAGAAGACCCTTACGATAATATTGAAAAAAATTATAAGATTGGTGAAATTTATGATGGTGTGGTAACAAAAATAATGGACTACGGTTGTTTTGTTAAAATAGAAGACGGTATTGAGGGATTAATTCATAGTTCTGAATTAGATTGGACTAATAGAAATATTAAACCAAGCAAAGTTCTTGCTGTGTCACAAAATATTAAATTTAAAATTGTAAATATTGATAAAGTTTCAAAAAGAATATCTTTGTCATATAAGGCAACTTTAGAAAATCCATGGGATGGCCTTAAGGACAAGATTGGACAAGAAGTTAAAATAAAAATCAATAATATCACTGATAAAGCAATATTTGGTGAATTGATAGACTCAGGTTTGTCGGGCATGCTACACTACAAGGAAATTTCTTATCAAGAAAATATTGAAGATTTAAATAAATTTAAAAAAAATGAAACTCTAGATGTAAAAATATTAGAGATTAAAGATGATAAAATAAGGTTTTCAAGAAGAGCATTAGAAAAAGATCCTTTAGACTGGTTTAAAGACAATAAGAAAAAAGTGGGAGATATAATAACTACAAGAGTTCTCGAGGCGCTTAAAACAGGTGTAAAAGTATCTATTGATAAAGAAAAAAAACTAGTAACAACTATAAGAAAAATAGATCTAGCAAAAGATATAGCAGACCAAAGAACAGAGATCTTTAGTAAAGATAACGCACTTGATGCTAAAATTGTAGAATTAGATATTAAAACAAGAAGGATTAAACTAAGTGTGAAAGCCGCACAAATTGATGAAGAAAAATCTCTAATAGCAAAATTTGGTGAGGGAGCTACTAAATCTGGAGCTACGCTTAAGGGAATTTTTGAAAAAGCAATTGGGAAAAAAAATAAAAAAGAAAAATAATTGTCGCGATCTGAGATAATTAAACTACTCAAGCAAAAAAATTCAAAACTCAATCAATCAGAAATAACAAATGTTGTTGATGCTTTTTGTAATGATATCGAAAAAGCACTTAAGGACGGGAAAAAAGTTGAATTAAGAGGTTTTGGCACTTTTTTTGTCAAAAAGATAAAAGCAAAATACTCTGCAAGAAATCCCAAAACAGGGGAGTTGATTTATGTTCCTGAAAAAAATAAGGTACGATTTAAAGCTAGTAAAAATCTCAAAAAAATAATTAATGAAAAAATATAAAATTTTTATTGCATGCGATACAACAAGCATTACCAAATTAAATCATATTATAGATCAGTCCAAAACTGATAAATTAAACATTAGTTATAAAATAGGATTAGAATTTTTTTTAAGCCCTAAGGGAAGAAGTTTTGTTTCAAAGTTAAAAAATAAAGAAATTTTTCTAGACTTGAAATTAAATGATATCCCAAATACTTGTGCCGCAGCTATAAAATCTTTAGTTGATTTAAAAAATATATCATACATAACAGTACATACAAATGGTGGATTAGATATGCTCAAGGCAATCAAACATTCTGCGAAAAAAATAAATAGTAAACTTAAAATTTTGGGTGTAACTGTTCTTACAAGTTTTTCTAATTCTTCAATAAGAAAAATAGGTCATACAAAATCGATTAAAGAATTAGTAAAAAAACAAGCATTGCTAGCCAGAATTGCAAAGCTAGACGGCATAGTTTGTTCTGGGCATGAAGCTAAATACTTAAAAAATTTATGCAAAAATATGGAAATAGTTACGCCCGGTATAAGAATGTCTGGTGATAAAAAAAGAGATCAAATGAGAATAACTACTCCAAAAGAAGCTTTCAAAAATGGGGCAACATCAATTGTAATGGGAAGAAGTATAACTAAAGGTAATATTAAAAATAATATTCAAAAATTAATTAACTCTCTCAATTAAATAGATGAAACTAAAAATATGTGGGTTATCTAATCTAATAGAAGTAGAAACATGTGTTGCTAATCAAGTAGATTATTGTGGCTTTATTTTAAATTATCCTAAAAGTCATCGTTTTATCTCTTTAGATAAAGCAAGATATTTGACTAAAATTGAAAAAGAAAATTCAAAATATGTTGGAGTTCTGGTAAAACCAACTTATGAAGAAATGGAAAAATTTTCTAAATTAAATTTAGATTATTTTCAGCTTTATGGTGATTTTAAATCTGAGGAATTAATTAAAATAAAGAATAATTTTAAAAAAAAAATTATAACCTCTATTCAAGTTAAGAAAAAAGAAGATATTTATAAATATAAATTAATTGAAGATTGTTCAGATATTATCTTATGGGATAGCTCGGGTTATGAAGAAAGCTTAAGTTGGGATTATAATTGGATTAAAACAATCTTAATTAAAATTGAAAAAATGGTAGCTGGAAATATAACAATTGATAAAATCCAAGAATTAAAAGGCTTAGCTGATACAATTGATGTTTCTGGTGCTTTAGAAACAAATAAAGTAAAAGATATAAATAAGATTAAAAGATTTATTACTGAAGTTAAAAAAACAAGTCATGCAAATTAAAAAAGGAATTTCTCTAATCGACCAGCACGATAAAAACTTTATGTATGGAGGAAAATTTGGTGGTAATTTTATACCTGAAACACTAAAAAAACCAATTGATGACCTGACTAAATTATTTTCTAAGTTAAGAAAAGATAAAAAATTTCTCAAAGAGAGAGATCATCATTTTAAAACATATATAGGTGCACCTACTCCATTTATTAAATTAGAAAATTTAACTGACTTTCTTGGGGGTGCTCAAATATATGCAAAAGTGGTATCTGAAGCTAATGGTGGGGCTCATAAAATCTATAATGCGACAGTGCATTGTTTAATTGCTAAACGTGCGGGTAAAAAATTTATTATTGGAGATACTGGCGCAGGTTATGCAGGAAAAATGCTTTCAATGGCGGCCAAAAAATTTGGTCTTAAATGTAAAATTTTTATGGGGGCAAAAGATATTAAAAGACAAAGACCTAATGTTGAAGCTATGAAAAAAAATGGAGCTATAATTATACCGGTAAATACAGGAAGCCAAACACTGGTCGATGCTGTTAGTGAGTGTATGAGATACTGGGTTTCAAATTGTGATACCACGCACATGTGTGTAGGATCAACCGTTGGTCCAAATATTTTTATAAAGATATGTGCTTGGAGCACTGCCCAGATATCTAGAGAGTTAATTATTCAAGTTAAAGAAGAATTTGGAAAAATTCCAAAAAAAATGAGGCTATTAAACTGCGTGGGTGGTGGTAGTTCTGCTATGGGTTTTTGGAACGAGTTTATGGATACAGATGCTATACTTTGTGGTATTGAAGCTGGAGGACCTAAAAATAGTAAATTACATGCTGCCCCTTTAACTAATGGAGCTAAAATTGGAATTTTACACGGGGCTGCACAGTACGTTATTCAAGACAAGGAAGGGCAAATAGGATCGACAGAATCTATATCGGCTGGTTTAGATTATCCTGGCATTTCACCTTTGCATTGTTTTCTTAAAGATACAAAAAGAGCGAGTTATACATCTGTTAGTGATGAAGAAGCTCTAAAGGCATATCAGTTAGTCTCTGAATTAGAAAATATTTCTCCCTCTTTAGAACCATCTCACGCGTTTGCTCAAGCAATCAGTATTGCCCCAAAATTAAAATCTTCAGAAGTAATTATTGTCAATTCTTGTGGTGATAGTCTTAAAGATAAAGATATTATAAAGCAAAAGTTAGGTTCATATATAAGATGAAATCAAAAATTGCTCTTGCTTTTGAAAAATGTAAAAAAGAAAAAAGACCTGCTTTGATTACTTATACAGTTGCTGGTGATAATACTAAAAATAACTCTTTAAAAATATTAAATGAAATATCAAAAAATGCAGATATTCTTGAGCTTGGAATGCCATTCAACACACCTGTAGCTGATGGAGGCCAAATTCAAGAAAGTTCTCACCGTGCTTTAAAAAATGGAGTAAAACTAAAAGACGTTTTTCAAATTGTTAAAAAATTTAAAAAATCTAGTCCGAATAAACCATTAATTCTGATGGGTTATTTTAATTTAATCTACCAAAGTGGGGAAGATAATTTCTTAAAAAACTGTAAAATCTCAGGAGTGGATGGACTAATTATTGTTGACCTTCCTTATCCAGAAAACAAAGTCTTTGCAAAAAAATGCAAAAAAAAATCAATAAATTTTATTCAATTATTATCACCTACCACATCAAGAGAAAGAATGAAAAAAATCATAAAAGATTCTCACGAAATGATTTACTATATTTCAATGCTGTCTACTACGGGCGGTAAACTTAAAGTTTCACCAAAGATAATTCTTGAAAATTATAACAAAATTAAAAGAATCAACCCCAAAAAAAACCTAGTTATAGGCTTTGGTATTACAGATAAAACTATATCATCTTTAAAATCAGCAAATGGATTGGTTGTTGGTAGTATGCTTTGTAAAATAATTAATAATTCGCTCAAAATGAGACAAAATCCTGTCACAAAGTTGGGTAAAGTTGTGTACAATCTTAAAAGAAAAATTTTATGAATTGGATAACTAAATTTATTAAACCGAAAATAAACTCTCTTTTTGAAAAAAAATCATCAAAGATAGAGGAAAATCTTTGGACCACATGCGGATGTAAAAATCTTATTTATAAAGAAGAGCTTGAGTCTAACCAAAAAGTTTGCCCTAAATGTGGAGCGCATCATAAATTAACTTGTGAAGAAAGATTTAAAACTTTTTTTGATAATAAAGAATTTGAATTAATTGAAACACCTTTACCAAAAGATGATCCTTTAAATTTTGAAGATAAAAAAAAATATATTGATCGTCTGAAAGCAGCTAGAAAATTGACTGGTCAAGATGATGCTGTTTTAATTGCAAAAGGTAAAGTTAAAAATAATGATGTTGTGGTTGGGGCACAAGATTTTAGATTCATTGGTGGCTCATTCGGTGCAGCTTCAGGAGAAGCTTTTATAGCTGGTGCTCAACATGCAATAGAAAATAATATACCTTACATTTTTTTTAGTTGTTCTGGCGGCCAAAGAATGATGGAGAGTTCGATCGCATTAATGCAAATGCCTAGAACAGCTTTAGCTGTAAACGAATTAAAGAAAAATAATGTTCCTTTCATAACTATACTAACTAATCCAACAACTGGGGGAGTTACTGCTTCATGGGCTATGTTAGGTGATATTTTAATTGCTGAACCGAAAGCAACGATAGGATTTGCTGGACGTAGAGTAATTCAAGACACGGTACGTGAAACCTTGCCAGACGAATTTCAAACAGCAGAATATGTAAAAGATCATGGTGGCATTGATTTAGTTGTGGAGAGACAATATTTAAATTCTACTATCGGTACATTATTAAATGTTCTATTGAAAAAAGTAGAGGCTCAAGCTAAACAGGAGTCTAATGTCACAGTCGATAAATCTTTACAAGCAGTTAGCTAATCATAAATTATTTAATAGAACTATAAACTTTGACTTAAAAAGAATTAAATTAGTTCTTAAAAATTTAAGTCATCCCGAAAGAAAACTAAATAATGTAATCAATTTTATAGGGTCTAGTGGAAAGTTTAGCACCTTATTTTCTGTTAAAAGCTTTATTGAAGCTAATAAGCAAACTGCTACTGCTTACATATCACCTTCTTTGAAGGACATAAAAGAACGATTTTGGATGGGTAGTCGTTATTTAACCCACAAAGAAATTAAGCAATCAATTAAAGAAATTGAAAAGTTGAAAGTTCCTTTAACTATTTTTGAGGTACTCACTGTAATTTATATAGTGAATGCTGCTAAACAAAATGTAAATTACCACCTAGTCGAAGCTGGTGCACTTTTTGCTAAGGATTCTACAAATGTATTTGATTATCCTTTAGCACAAATAATTGTAAATATTAATAAACAGCATCTTAATTTTCTTAAAAAAAAAACTATTAATGAAATAGTATTTCAAAAAGTAGGTTTTTTAAGCTATTTTACTCATATTTATGTAGGCAAGCAAAAGCCTAGTGTTTTAAGTAAAATAAAAAAAAATCTAAAAAATAATAAAAGCAAAATTACATATTCCAATGTTTGGAATTTAATAAAAAAAAATAATCAATACTATTATAAAGACAAGAAAAATATAATTAATCTCAATACTAAAAAAATACGCTCTAAAGGATTGTTAGAAAATTTGTGCCATGCAATAAAAATAGCTCTTGATCTTAAAATTAGTAAAAAAATAATTGAGAAAACTATACCTAAGATATCTTTTGAAGGAAGGTTTCAATATTTAAGTAAAGGAAAGATTAGAAATAAACTTCACAAAAATGAAAAAATTATGCTTGATGGGGCTCATGCAGATGCAGATGCTAAAAACTTGGCTAATTATTTGAGATCCATTAAGCTTCCAAAATACGGTATTTGGGCAATGATGAAAAACAAAGAGCCAAATATATTCATAAAGCAATTTAAGAATATTTATAAAAAAATATTAACTATTCCTATCGAAAATGAGCAAGGCTCAATGTCATCAAAAGAACTCTATCAAATAGCTATAAAAAATAGAGTTAATGCAGATAAAGCTGATAATTTTAATGATGCTTTAAAAGAAATTTCTTCTAAAGAGAAAAAAATTATTGTTTGTTTTGGATCGCTTTATAGTGTGGGAAATATTTTAAATGAAAATTAAAGATGAGGCTCAATAAACTCTAACATATCTTTTTCACTAGTAGCCCCTACTTTTGTTCCTAAAAGTTTACTGCCTTTAAATAAAAGAACTGTCGGCACTCCTCTTATTGAATGTTTTGTAGCTTCGTTTGGCTGTGCTTCGATATCATGATAATAGCAGTCAATTTTATCTGCTTTTTCATTAGATATTTTTTCAATGATTGGTCGTAGCTGCTGACATGGCGAACACCACGAAGCTGAAAATTGAATTAGAGAAAGCTTGTCGCCGCTTATTTGTTCTTGAAATTTTTCATCTGTTGAATCTTTGAAAGCCATATACTCTAAATAAGTATTATTAATTTTTTGTCAACTACGCAGATGAGTAATGTTTTTCTAATTCTTCAACGTATGCGTTAATCTCATCTAAAATTATTAATTTGTCGGGTTCCCCCTTTTTTTCAAATTTTGCTCTCAAAGTATCAATCTCTGAATAGGTTCTTGGTATAGTGTTCCATTTTTCACTATTTGTACTTAAAAGTTTTTTTGCAGTATCTTTGTGAATTAAATCATAATCTGATTTACTTAATACTTCAGGTTTTTCCATATATAATAGTTTTTTTCCAAAATATTGAAGTCTTTCATCTTTAAATTTTGAAATTACTTGAAGCTTTTTATCCCAGTCTGTTGAGTGAAATTCGGGCATAATATTGTTATCCTCTGGTGTTGTAAACTTAGCGTAAATACTTTCCTCATTATACAAATCTTCTTGTGATTTACTTTGTTCTTTTTCTTCTGCTTCAGAGCGTTTAATAGACTCAATTTTTTCTGCAAAATCTTTATTTTCTTTTATTATTTTAGCCCTCGCTTCTAATTTTGCTGTTCCTATTAATTTATATTCATCAAATTTATCACCATAAGAAGGATTCATAATAACAGGATGTTTGTTGTGCCTCACAGTTCTAATGAATTTAGGTTGCTTTTTCATTGTAGCCTCTAATTCATTTATTGGCATTTTCAAATAAGGCTCTGGGTCATGTTTAAGGTCAAAACATAAAGGCCACTGGTATTGTGGATGCTGACAGATAAAGGTTTGTACGTAAGGTCTGCTGCGTCCATAAAAATACTCATTTGTACAAAAAAGCAATTCTTTTTTGATCAATTCTAATGATTGCGTTTTATCCATTGTGAGCATGCTTGCCTTCCAAACGGTTGGCGCTTTTTTTGAAATTAATTTTGCAACTCCAATAGTTGCAAGCACATCTCCTATTGCGGAGTGAGCAGCATCTCCATGTTGAATTCCATTCATTGGTGCTAGTTGGTCTAATTTATAAACTGCGTTACCTTTTTCATTAATTGGATTCTTTAAAGTTTTTGGATAGTAAAGATTTGCTGCACGAGCAAGGCTAAGAATGTCACCTCTTGTATTTCCTTTTGTGCTGGTGATATAAGGATATTCTAATGTTTGAAAAAGGGTGCACCTTAAAAATTCTTCATCAAATTCTATACTGTTAAATCCAATGTACGTTGCTTTTCCCCAACGTTTCAAAGTTTCAACAAATTGTCTTATCATTTCGTAATGAGATAGATTTGATTCCTTAAGCATTTTTGGTGTGGATTTATTTACGATCAAAGCCATGGCTTCAGGAATAATTCCTGGACTTAATCTACATCTTGCATCAAAACGGTCTAACTCGTCTAAGTTATCATTTGTTAAAACAGCGCCAATCTGAATTATTTGGCCCCAGTATTTATTGGATGAGCTGGTCTCGAAATCATAAAAGACATAATTGGACATAATAAATTTATTTAATAATTTTTATTTTTTCTGAATTTTCTTCTAAATTTTCTTTCACTTGTTGAGGGTCTTTTATATTTGAAAGCGTATTTATTATTGATCTAGCGTCTCTACCAAATCCATCGGTAGCCGTCATAGCTTGTTCTAATTTTTTTCTTAAATCTTTAATTCCATCAAAATGTTTATCGAATCTAGAACTGATACTTCTTAAATCACTATAAATTTGCGTTGCATGTTTTTGGACTTTTAAAGTTTGAAAACCGAGATGATAAGATTGCAATAATGCTGACAAAGTATTTGGTCCTGAAATTGTTACTTTATATTTTGTTCTTAGTTCTTGTAATAATAATTCTTTAGTTTTTGGATCTCTATAACTTGATAACTCAGCAAATAATCCCTCTGTAGGAACATATACAATTGCAAAATCTGTACTTTTAGGTGGCGCTATATATTTTAAATTTACTGACTTTGCTTTTAATCTAAACGCTGCTGCCAAATCTTTTCTTGCTTCTGCTTGAGCTTCCTTATCATTAGCATTATACGCATCATCAATTGCTTTATACTTTTCTACAGGCCAATGACTATCAATTGGCAGCATAACATCTTGAAGTTTAATGGCGAATTCTACTGTCTCAGAAGTTTCCTCTGGCTTCATTTTAACGTTAGCTATAAATTGTGATGCTGGCAATAAATCTTTTAACAGTGAACCAAGTCCAAACTCGGCTAGGGTACCGTAAGTTTTTACTCCACTTAAAATTTTGCTAAAATTATCTTGGCTTTTGTTTAGCTCACCTACTTGTTGATTAAAAACCCCTACTTTTTCATCTACTTTTGTTAGAGCGCCTGACATATCTTTAGCTATCTCTTTGCTCATCGAACCAAATGACTGGCTAAAAGAATGTTTTAATGAGCTAACTTCGTCTTTAAATAGCAGGCTGCTGTCGATTTGTTCTAGTTGTTTACGCTTAAACAAAAGAATAACTGCAACCAAATTAGCTATTAGTAGACATATAACTAAGGCAATAAGTATCGAATCCATAAATTATTATATATCATTTACGGTATTAATTCTAAATGATTGGTTTTATGACTTATTTTCTTGATTTGATAAGTCAGCACCCGTGTCAGGGTCAAGTTCAATTCCTAGCGGAGTAATATCTTTTGGTAATGGAGTGAAAGAACTATCTGGATTTTCCTCATATTCACTTCGCGTTATTCGATAGATGCCGAAGATAACCATTAGAGTTAAAAACAAAATAATGTAAACAAAAAACCCATTAGCTCCAAGTAATTGCATTGTTACTGAACACAATATTGGTCCAAATATTGCCCCCACTCCAAAAATTATGTTTAAGCCAGATCCTGCAGCTACGAATTTATCTTTTG
The DNA here is from genome assembly GCA_028103285.1 of Candidatus Pelagibacter sp. The sequence continues at coordinate 10,911 of JAOHNF010000001.1, forward strand.
TAATATTATCGTTTACGTAGGCAAGAATAATAGGGAAAAAAGTAAGTGTCATGCCTGCCATTAAGGTTATACTTAAAAACAATTTTGTTTTTTCTAATGTAGTAGAGAAATAATTAAACTTAGTGAGATTCTGTGTAAAGGCATTAGAAAATGATGTACCTGAAAATAGTATTGCTAATAAACAAAAAATAATCGCAAGTATTCCGCTGGCAATGACGACTTTTCTACGGTCCATTCTGTCAGAGATATAGCCAATCGGCCATTGAAAAATAGCTCCTGCAGCTACTATCAGAGTAAGAAGTATAGAAATTTCATAAATAGTTAAATTCATATTAGCCGCATACACTGAAGCAAGAGTTAAAACAGCAGAGTAAATAAATCCAGTACATAACATAGCAAAACTACCGAAAGGAGAGATGCGATAGAGTTCTTTTATACTCATTGAAGCTGTCTTTTTAAATTTTGGAGGTTTTTTTTTAGCTAAAAGAATAGGTATCAAGGCAATTGAAAATAAAACTGAAATTAAAATAAAAGGCTCATATCTAGTAGGGCTGCTTACGTTTAGTAATAAATTGCCAGCAGCAAAAGCAACATAAGTAATAATCATATATAATGATAAAATTTGCCCTCGATTTCTGTTAGTTGCTCTATCATTTAACCAGCTTTCCGTGACGATGAAGATGGCTATCATTGAAAATCCAGTTAAAAATCTTCCAAAAATCCAAATGGAAGGATTAACAAAGGTTACATGTATTAAAGCACTTAATGAAGCTAAGCTAGCAAAAGCTGAAAACGTTCTGATATGCCCAACACTATTAATAAGTTTTGGACAATAAAATGCTCCAACGAAATAACCCAAAAAATATCCTGAAAAGAGTGCACCGACTGCAAGATAATTAAATTCCTCTATTACCGCTCTAACTCCAAGAAGGTTTCCCTGAAATCCATGTGCTGTTGCTAAGATAGCAAAACCGGTGAAGAGAGCCCAGTTATTTTTTAAAGTTTTATACATTCGGCCCCTTAATTAAGTATTAATTAAGTTTTTTTTGTGACCAATTATTTTTTTTGCAACTTTTGTTTTTTTTATCCATTGTACGGGTATACCTTTAAGGCCTTTTAAAGCTGAAAAGTAAGCTCCAACAAAATTGGCTCTAGAACAATTACACCCTCCAGCTTTTATTGTTTTGATTACGGCTGACTTATAGCTAGTGGTTGTAATAATTGCATGAATTGAACCCATAAATGTACCTGGGTAACTACAGGCCTTACCAAACTTTTTTACAACTTTGATGTGATTATGTTTTTTTAACCTTAGAATCTTTTTAATGTTTAAAATTACTTCCTTAAAATATCTTTTTTTTCCATATTTTTTAACAAAGGTTTGAATGGGATTTTTATCTCCTTTATTTGCTAAATCAATAAGTTTTAATTTAGCAAGAGCATAGGTCTCATTTATTTTTGAATTAGCTACACTTTTTATAATTCTTTTTAATTCCTTTTCAGAATTACTATAAAGGTAATATGGTAATGCCGCACAATAACCATCTGACTCGTTTACTTTCGTACCTCCTGTTACTATTTTTTTAGCTTTTAAATTTCTTATGGTCTCTAAAATGTTTTGATGAATCCAGGGTCCATTCATAGGCTTTTTCCACTTAATCTTTTTATATTTCTTACGAAGTTTTAAATTTCTCCAATAAGCAGAGCCCGGGCCAAAGTTTTTTATAATATTTTTTTTAAAGTTTTTAAGAATTTCTGACTTCTTCTTAGTGGAAACTAAAGTTTTAAACATAACTTGCCCTACATCATTATAGCCTGACACATTGCCTGTTTTAATGGAGTAAAAAGGACTTTGATTTTTTTTTAAAAAAACTATTTCTTTTTTTCCTTTAATATATTTTTTTAATTTTTTGGGATCATATACCCAGTGCAAAGGCCTTGCTGCTGCATCAGCAACAGTAGCGCCTAAAAAAATATGTAAATTATCCATTACCCACTGCTTTCTTGTTTGCAAGTGAACCGCAAGAAGCATTTATATCTCGCCCTCGACTTCTTCTAAATAAAGAAAGAAAACCATTATCTTGTATAATTTTTGAAAACTTATCTATTTTTTCTTGCGATGCAGGTTTAAAATCTTTATTCGCAAGTGGGTTAAATTCAATTAAATTTAATTTGGATGGAATTTTTTTCATTATCTTAATAAGTTCTTTTGCGTGTTCATCGGTCATATTCTCCTCGAGACAAATCCACTCAATAAAAATAGGTAGTTTAGTTTGATCATAATATTTTTTTAGCTGTGGAATTAAAGAATCAATAGAATACTTTTCGTTAATTGGCATAATTTTTGATCTGTGTTTAGGAATAGAACTATGTAAACTCCAAGCTAAGTAAACGTCTAATTCTTTAGCTGCCCATTCAATTGCGTTTATATTATCTTTTTTAGTGCTTACACCTACGGTACTTATAGTAATTCGAGTTCGACCATATTCTAAGCCATCTTTATTTTTAAAATTATCTATAGCAACTTTAACGTTATCTAAATTTAAAAATGGAGAGCCTTCTCCCATCAATACTTGATTAGTAATTTTTTTCTGTGTAGACCAGTCATCAATATAATCCTTACATAAAATAATCTGAGAAGTAATCTCTCCAGGGGTTAAATTTCTAACTAATTTTTTTGAGATTTGTGCTGTTGCACAGAACTCGCATGATAAATAACAACCTACCGAAACAGAAAGACAAATAGTATATCTGCTTTGAGTTTTATCTGGAATTAAAACTGTTTCAACATTTCGTTTATCTTTTAGCTCTAAAAGGAATTTAATCGTTCCATCTTTAGATTTTTGAACGTCTATAATTTTTGGTTTATCTAAACTGACAAGACTTTTAATCTTTTCTCTGAGCTCTAATCCAAAAGTTGTAAGTTCGTTTAAGCTTTTAATATTTTTTTTATATACAGCATTAAACATTTGCTGTGCACGCATCTTTGCTTTGTTGCTATCAATTTCTACTTTTTCAATTAAGAAATTTTTTAATTGATCAAAATTTAGATCAAAGAAGTTTTGTTTTTCCATTTAATGATGACACTATATACTTGAGCGGACTTATAAAAGCCCGCTCTATAGAAATTTTAAAGCTTTTTTTTCTCTACTTTGTTATGACCGAGAACTTTACCTTTGTTGACTCCTTCAGATATTCTAATACCTGATGTGCCATTACCATTAACATCTACGGCTTTTTTACTTTTACTTAACTGCATTGAGAGTTTCTGCTCAGCTTTTAAAGTGGCAGAATTTTTATACAGTTTGCTAAATCTATTATCCATAGCAACTCCTTTTGTTTTCTACCGACTTTGCAACCTCTATAGGTTCAGCATGTCGAATGCTGTCACTTATTAAAGAAGAATTATCCTCTTTTTCCATGTGATATGGAATTGAATATAACTTTAATATAAGTAATAAATTTGTCAATGAATAATAAAACCTTAGGAGTAGTTATAATCGTATTTGGAGGTCTTGTTTTATATAGTGAACAGGAATATGCTTGGATTGTTTCAGCCGTATCTATTGGAATTGGTAGTGGTATTTTTTTCTGGAAAGATAAGACAAATAATATAGATACATAGTCTATGCCAAAAAAAATCTTCATCGTCTTCGGTCACAATAATTATAAGTCAGGTTCAAGTTTTAACGCAGCAGTTAGAGACACTTTTATTGAAGAGGCAAAAAAAAATAGTCACAAGATAGATCTTTTAAATATCTATGAGGATAAGCGATTGAAATTTTGGGATGGTGGCAAACCTGATGAACAAATTTTAGATTATAGAAAAAGATTAGAACAAGCAGATGTTATGTTGATAATGAGTCCTTGTCACAACTACATAATGAATTCTGCAACAGAAAATTTTATAGCCAATATTTTTACTCCACCTTGGAGTTTTAGTTATCGAAAAATTATTGGTAACTGGGGTTACCCTGTACCTAATGTATTAAAAAATAAAACTGCAATTATAAGCATGACTTATGGAGGGCCAAGTTTTTTTGTATCTGCAATCATTCAACAAATTCCAAGACGAATAAAAAAAATGGTATTTAATGGACTGTGTGGAATGAAAGTTAAATACTTACGTTTCTATGAAGTCTTGCCTGGTATGACAAAACAAATCTTCGAAAAACATATGGAAAAAGTAAGAATTCTAGCACAACAATTGTAACAATTTACTTTTTAAATTATAAGTTTATAAAAAGATTATGTTAAATAAATTAAAAAATTTTGCAATTGAGTCAGCCAATATCATGTTTGATGATTCTAAAAATGATATTAGAAGTTTGCCAAAAACGGTAAGGTTACAAATCTTAATTGTACTTTCATTTGTTTGGTCAACGGTATTTAGTTTGTATGTCTTTAGTTTAACTTCTTTTGTATACGGTTGGGCCTCGATGGTCTTAGCCCACCTAGGTTTAATTTTTGCAACCTATATTACTTTTAAATTTTTTCACAAAGCTAGAAAAGAACAAAAAAGTGTTTTTGTTGAAGGTAACTATAATCCTGCAAAAATTTTTTCTGTTTTATTCATAGTATTTTTTATTTTTATTTTTACCAAGGGAATTGACGTTTTAACAAGAACAAATTCTTATGAAACTCCGTATTCTGGACCTGATACAACTACAGAAGAGAGAATTAAAAAATTTGTAAAATAGATAATTCTTATCTAAAATTAATTAATGAAATTACTAAGAATTGGTGAACCGAATAAAGAAATAGTAGCTGTATTAGATAATGATAAAAAACTAAGAGATTTGTCTGACTATATTAAAGATTTAAATCCAAAAACTTTGAATGAAAATACTTTAAAAAAATTACAGGAAATAGATTTATCTAAACTTAAAGAAATCGACAATAAGCAAAGAATAGGAAGCTGTATATCAAATCCTATAGATTTTTTGGCTATCGGTTTGAATTATAAGGCACACGCTGAAGGAACTAATTCAAAACTACCCACCGAACCTATACTCTTTAACAAAAGCTCTGGATGTATCCAAGGTCCAAATGACTCAATTGTAAAACCTAAAGCTGCAAACAAAATGGATTATGAAGTTGAAGTAGCTTTAGTTATTGGCAAAGAAGGTAATAATATTCCTATTGAGAAAGCGCAAGATCATGTGTTTGGTTATTGTATCGTAAACGATATTTCAGAACGTTCTTGGCAAAAGGAAAGAGGTGGTCAATGGGTTAAAGGTAAGTCAATTGCTGGTCCATGTGGGCCCTATCTTGTAACCAAAAACGAAATTAAAGATATTAATAATATAAATCTTTCATTAGATGTAAATGGAGAAAGAAGACAAAATGGTAACACAAAGAGAATGATATTTAGTTTTGATTTTTTAATATCACACATCAGCCAATTTATGACTTTATATCCAGGTACCATCATCACAACGGGCACTCCAGCAGGAACTGCGATGGAAATGTCTGCGCCTAAGTTTTTACAAAATGGTGATAAACTAAGTTTAAAAGTTGATTTTTTAGGTGAGCAAAATCAATTAATTACGGAGTAAAATTAATCTCTAAAACTTTTTTTCTTAAAAGAACTTTTTTTATTAGTAAATTTATTTTTAGATCTTGAAGCTGGTCTATCGTCTCTGCTTCCTCTGTCACTTCGATCATCTCTTTTTTTAAATCTTGAAGCTGGTCTATCGTCTCTGCTTCCTCTGTCACTTCGATCATCTCTTTTTTTAAATCTTGAAGCTGGTCTATCGTCTCTGCTTCCTCTGTCACTTCGATCATCTCTTTTTTTAAATCTTGAAGCTGATCTATCGTCTCTGCTTCCTCTGTCACTTCGATCATCTCTTTTTTTAAATCTTGATCCACCTCTACTACCGCGTCTATCAAAAGAACGTCCTCCTCTCTTTCTTCTACCTGTTGCTTCACTTCCAGGTTCTGCTCTAAAATTTGGATCTATTAAGCGTTGAATGGCATTCCACTTTGATCTGTCTTCTCCTCCTACAAAACTTAATGCCGAACCTTCTGCTCCTGCTCTAGCCGTTCTACCAATTCTGTGTATAAAGTCTTCAGGAACTTGTGGTAGATCAAAATTAATTACATGCTTAATTGCAGGTATATCTAATCCTCTACTCGCAACATCAGTTCCTACCAAAATTCTAAAATGATTATTTCTAAAAGCTTTAATAACTTTATCTCTTTTGTTTTGTCTAAGGTTTCCATGTATTGCATCTGCATCGTGATCATCATATTTTAATCGCTTAACCATTTTTTCCGCATTTCTTCTGGTCTTAACAAAAATTAAAATTGATCCTTTGCGATTATAAATTTCTTTGATTAATTGATTGTATTTATCACCGTCTTTGACTCGAACAACCTCTTGTTTAATTTTTGCAATTGGAGTTGAGGTAGAGCCGACTGAAATTCTTGCTGGCTTATTTAAATACTTTTCGGCTAACCTTATGATGTTTCCCGGAAGTGTCGCAGAAAATAATAGTGTTTGATGTTTTTTTGGAACAGTTCTTAATACTTGATTAATTTGAGGAGTAAAACCCATGTCTAGCATACGATCACTTTCGTCTAATACTAAAAAAGTAGTGTTTCTAAGATCTAAAGTTCTTCTTTCTAAGTGGTCATTAATTCTTCCAGGTGTTCCAACTATTAGCCTTGGATTTCTTTTCATTTGTTTAAGTTGTTTTTGCATGGAGTCGCCGCCAATTAATAAAGCTGTTCTTATATTTCCTCTTCCTATTAAATTGGTCATTGTTTGCATAACTTGAGTTGCTAGCTCTCTTGTTGGTGTCATTACTAAAGCTGTATCTTTTTTTGTTTTCAAAAGAAAATTTACAAGCGGAATACCAAATGCCGCTGTTTTTCCAGTTCCTGTCTGGGCTGTACCAAGAATATCTTTTCCCTCTAGTGCAACAGGAATAGCCTCTGCTTGAATAGGTGTGGGAGTCTTAAAATTAATCTTAGCAATAGAATCCATAAGGATCTGCTCAAGTTTTAGTGATAAAAAATTTTCCATCTGAATTTAGTTTTTTAAGTAAAATCTAACTATTAATGGGTCTTTATACCCTCGGTTGAACCTTAGCAAGGTTTTGTTATGATCAGAAGTGAAAAAAAGAAAGAAAAGAAAGAGCTTTGGACTTAAAATGAAAAGAAGAAGACAAAAAAGGAATACCAAAGGTATTTTAAAGATAATAAAAAAAGGAAATAAAAATGTCTAAGCGTTATTCAGGAAAAAGCTTTAAAGATTCAAGTATAATGAAAAAAGCTAAGTTAACTTTGAAACAAAGAAGAAAGCTTAAAAAAGAGAAGAAAAAAAATTAATGTGTGGACGTTACAAAATTTCAAAGCCGGTAAGCAAAACTGTAGATCTTGTTAAAACCAATATTAAAGTTGAGGACACAGATAATTACAATGCTCACCCTTCACAGAAGCTTCCAATAATTCGTTCTTACACAAATGGCAAAGCATTAGAGCTGTCTGAATTTGGATATTCTCCAAGCTGGTCAAAAAAAGTAGAGAAGTTTTCTCCGCTTATAAATGCAAGAAAAGAAACTTTAATGGAGAAAGTTACATTTAAGAATTTAATACAAACATCAAGATGTGTTGTGCCTGCGGATGGATATTATGAGTGGAAAAGAGAGGATAAATCAAAAGTTCCTTATTATTTTACTAAAGAGGATAATGAAATAATGTTTTTTGCTGCAATTCATCAAAATAATCAATTTTGTATAATCACGAGAGAAGCAACAGAAAAAGTAAGCTCTATTCATCACAGAGAACCTTTGATCATCAATCAAAGTCAAATCAATAATTATTTAAATATAAAAAAAAATGCTGTGGAAATCTTAAACTCTATTAAACCTCCTGCGCTAAAATTTCATGAAATTAGTAAAGACGTAAACAATCCTGTGAACAATGATCCTGCTTTAATAAAACCTGTTAATTAAATGACTAATATTTCAATCACTAATAGCAAAAATAATGTTGGTGCTTATATCAATGATATTAATCTTGAAAAATTGGATCAAAATAAAGCGGAAGAAATTAAAAAAGCTTTAAATCAATTTGGAGTTATCTTTATAAAAGAACAAAATTTAGATCCTGAGTCTTATCAAAACTTTGCTAAATCTATTGGTCAACCTGTTGTTTATCCAAGATTAAAAGGATTAGATGAAAAATTTCCTTTTATTAATGTCATTGAAAGAAAGCCTGATGATAAAAATTTAAGTTTTGGTTCGAGCTGGCTTCATCAAGATACAAGTTATCTAGCAAATGATAGGCCAAGGTATACAATGCTAATGGGAATAGAAATTCCCGATGGACAAGGTAACACTATTTTTTCATCGGGATTTAATGCTTATAAAAAACTTCCAAATGAAATTAAAGATAAAATTAAAGACGCTACAGGTATTTTCTCTTCCGCAGGTCCTATTTCCATAACGCGACGTGAACGCGAGGCAGAACAAGGCATAAAATCTTCTGAAAGTATGGAAGCAGAACATCCTATTGTGAAAACGGTCAGTGGTAAGAAAACTTTATACGTCTCTCCAGGTCATTTAATGAAAATTAAAAATGTTAAAGATGAAGATGCTGATTACCTTAAAAATTATTTAACAGAGCATGTAAATAAGCAGGAGTTTATCTTCTCTTACGAATGGTCAAAAGGAGATATTTGTCTTTGGGATAACTTAAGTATTTTGCACATGGCTAGTGAAATAAAAAACTGTAAGAGAATTATGCATAGAATTACAATTAAGTAATTACTTTTTTAAAATTGTAAGGTGGCCCATTTTTCTTTTATCTTTGATTTCTTTCTTCCCATAATCAAAGAAAAACTCATTTTCATTAAAAGTTTTTGATCTATATTCTTCGATTTCTTTTCCTAGAATATTTATCATTTTAGCGGACTTACAAATTATACCAGGTGGTATGATTTTTAAATTACAAACGGCAGCAACGTGACCTGAGTATTGACTTACGTTAAAAGCATTTATGGTAAGGTGACCTGAGTTATGCGGACGTGGTGCAATTTCATTTACTAAAAGAACATTATTTTTATTTATAAAATACTCAATTGCGATCGTTCCTACATAATCTAACTGCTCAGCTATTTTTTGTGCACTTTTTAAAGCCTCACTCGTTATTTTATCATTTATTTCTGCGGGAATTTTAGAATACTTTAAAATCTGATTCTCGTGAATATTTTCAATGGGTGCGTAAATCGATATAGCTCCATTTTGAAATCTGGTAAGAATTACTGAAATTTCTTTTTTTAGATCAACTTTTTTTTCTAAAATATAGTCAGCAGTAAAACACCAGTCTTTTTTGATATCATCTAAAGAATTTAAAATAAATTGACCATGTCCATCATAGCCGAGTATATTTGTTTTCAAAATTCCAGGTAATAGACTTTCATTTTTTGAAATATCTTCTACTTTTTCAATAAAAGCCCATTCTGTTGTTTTAATGCCAAGATCATTCACAAAAGTTTTCTCTAATTTTCTATTTTGAATAATCTTATTTATATTGGGCTTAGGATAAACTTTTTTTTCTTTATCTATGCTATTTAATATATCTACAGGAATATTTTCAAACTCAAAAGTAACAACATCTACCTTGCTAATAAAATCTTTTATCTTATTTTGATCATCATATTCACAATATATAAATTGGTCACAATAATTTTGTGCAGGACCTTGCTCATCGTCAGATATAACTACCGTTTTTACATTAAGCTTTTTTGCAGCTTGGCACATCATTGATCCTAATTGGCCTGAGCCTATAATTCCTAAAGTGATGTCTGACATTTACTATTTAGGTTTTTTTTTAATAGATTGCGTTTGTATACGTCTCCATTTTTCTAAATTAGATTTTACTTTTTCATCGAAATTGCCGATAATTGACGCAGCAAGTATTCCAGCATTAAAAGCTCCATCAATAGCAAGGCAACCTATTGGGACTCCTTTAGGCATCTGGGCCATCGAAAGTAAACTATCTAAACCTTTTAATTTCTTAGTTTCCATTGGTACCCCTAAAACCGGTAGCGTTGTTAAAGATGCCACCATACCTGCTAGATGTGCAGCTCCACCAGCACCAGCTACAATAACTCCAAATCCTTTTTTTTCTGCTGTTTGTGCAAAATCAAACATTCTTTTTGGTGTCCTGTGAGCGCTAACGATCAAAACTTGATATTTTACCTTAAGAATTTCTAAAATTTTTTCGCAATCTTTCATTATGGTGTGATCTGACTGAGATCCCATTATTATTGCTACTTTATTATTTTGTTTCTTGAGTTTCACAAATTAATTTAACAATTATTGGTTTAAAAACAATGGCTTAATAAAAATTAAGCTATTTGTTGTTTCGGGGGAAAGATTATGCTCGAGCTCTAAAAAGTAAAGCTTTTGGCGAGTTTTGGAGCTCAAATAAAGAAATTTTTTTAAGTTTTTTACTGTTATTTTTATTCTTATTTTTCTTAGATGTTTTTGATTTCATTAGTCCTTTTTAATTAATTTTTTTTAGTTTTAGTAATGTTTAATTTACAAACTTGCTATGTTTCTAATGATTAAATTGGGCGAAGATTTGTCTATTATTGGTCAAATTTATATTTTTCCTAGTAAATCTCTAGGAAGTTTGCTAATCGACCCATTTCTGCCTATTACAGCAAGTTCAACTTTTGCGGTAACAAGTATTTCTTTTTTTCTTTTAACTTCTTGAATCAAATTCAATCTTACTGATGATTTTTTTGAAACATAAGTACAAACCTCGATATGGTCTTCAAAATTTGCTGGTTTATGATACTTAACATTACATTCTCTTACTACAAAAATAACATTAAAATCAATTTTCAGTTGATTATGATTTAATTTTAGGCAGCCATAAATCATTTCAGTTCTAGCCCTTTCTATAAAGTGCAGATACTTTGCGTAGTAAACTATTCCTCCGGCATCTGTGTCCTCATAATATACTTTTGTTTTATAGGTGTGAAAATTAGACATATTAAAAGCATATGCTTATTGATCTTATTTTTCAATAAAGTTTAAATTCTTTTTTTAGTCTAATTTATGCCAATCAAAGCACAGAATTTATTATTAGGTTTAGTACATGAAAACATTATCTATTATATCTTTATTGCTTTTGTTAACAAATTGTGCCGGCAGCAATATAGCCAAAATGAAAATTGGTAAACGTTGCACGGTATCTGATACAAATCAGCTTCAAGAAAGCTCTTATGTTTGGTTTGTAAGCAAGGATGCAGTCAAAGATTTTGACAAAAGAATAAATAAATCTAATTGTTTAGATAGTTAAATAATTATTTTAAAATAATTAAAATATGGTAATAAGGGGTATGGATTTACCCCTTATTATTGCTTGTAGTGCAATAGTTTTAGTACTTATCATATTTCCGTTAGTAGTTTCGTATAAAGCTGAAAAAAAAAATGGAATCGACAGTCATAAGCCTGCTACTCCTAAAACAGAATGGAACAAAATTAAAGAATATGGTAAGCAAATCAATAAAAAAACTAGAGATAATAAATAACTCAAAAAATGTTTAAATATTTTGGTTTGATATTAATTTCACTATTGTTTAATCAAACATTGTTAACTATGGATAAAAAACCTTATCATCATTTACCCGACGGAACTTTTAGAAATCCTGAAGGTTCTCCAAAAAGAGATAGTAATGTAAAATGGTCCTATAAAATATTTAACGCTGAACGAAAAAAAATTAAAATTAATTTTCCTAGTGATCATGTGATTCCAAGAAATGAGGTTTTAAAAAATCTTCAGGAGAATAAGGATGAGGATTATATAACTTGGATAGGACACGCTACTTTTCTTATTAAGCTAGGTAATACAACAATAATTACAGACCCTTTATTTTCGAAAAATACTGGGCCTTTAATATTTGGCCCGAAAAGGTATGTTGATCCAGCAATTAAATTAGAAGATGTTCCAAAAACTGATTTATTGCTACTTACTCATAACCATTACGATCATTTGGATGTGAGTGCTATCAGAAACTTTCCTCATAAAAATGCAAAAGTTTTATTACCTTTAAAGTTATCAAAATATTTTAAGAGATTTAAAGATGTAAATGAGCTTGATTGGTACGATGAAATTCAAGTTAATAAAGATATTAAGGTAACCTTATTGCCTGCTGTACATTGGTCCAAAAGAAGTTTGTGGGATACTAATAAAACTCTTTGGGGAAACTTCCTAATTGAATATAAAGGAAAAAAAATACTGTTTGCGTGTGATACAGGTCCTGGCAATATTTATAAGCAATTAGGGAAAAAATATGGGCCTATCGATATTACTTTTATTAACATCGCAGCTTATAACTTTTTTCCAATGATGCCAGTAAAAGATAAATCGGTTTACCACACAAATCCGGAGGAAGCTCTTAAGATAGGTCAAGACCTTAAAAGTAAAAAGGTAATTGGCATGCACTGGGGAACTGTAGTCTTATCGCTTGAACCAATTATGGAACCACCAAAAAGATTTAAAGATAACGCAAAAGACTATGGTTATTCAAGAGATGATGCGGTAATTTTTAAAATAGGTCAATTAAAAAAATTAAAAGAAATTATTAATTAACTTTTCTTTTGTTTCTCTCTACATCTAATAATTTCGTTAAAGCATCAACCATAACATCTGAAGCTTTAAATATTTCATTTGATTGGAATTCGTAAGTCATATTTTTTTCAGGATTTGTTTTATCTTCAATAATGATTCCTTCATCGGGAGAATTATTTTTTATATAGATTAAAATTAACCATTCCTCTTCAGGGCTATCATCCCATTTGATATAAATCTCTCCAGTTTCAAATCTTTTATCAAGACATCTAAGAATGCTTAAATATTTAGGTATGTATCGCTTGTTTAATTGAAATGTTAAACTATGTGCTGAACGGAAAAAACTTTCTAACGCATATTCAATCTTTTGACGTTCTTCACTATAAATTCTTTCTTTTTCTAATAAAGTTGCTTTGTCATCTGTATCATCAATTGCTATGCCGAGACTCGCAACTCTTTCCCTAATAGCTTCATTAATTTTCTGCTCTCTGAGTAATTTGTATTTTTCTTTAATTTTATCAATTCGTTGTTGAACTTCTTCATAAGACTCTCTTTGTTGGCTTAGAACATATTTTTCAAGACTTTTAATCTCTAATTCTTCTCTTTTTCTAAACTGATCTATTTTTTTCTCTAATCTAATTTTTTCTAAAAAATTTCTTTGTTTTTCAGCTCTTTCTTTTCTTAATTCAGCTTGTTCTAATCTTATAAATTTTTGTAAATCTATTTTTCTTTCTCGCTCAAGCTTTTGTTCTTCTTTAAGTTCAGTTTTTTTTTCCTTTAAGGCAATCTCTCCTTCTTGAATTAATTTTCTTTGAGCTTCTTTTTTTTCATTTTCCATCTGCTTTATTTTTAGCAGTTTTTGTTTTTCTCTCTCTTCAATGATTACTTTTTTAATTCCTGAAACTTTATTTGAAATACCATTAAAAAAGTTTTGTAGAGATTGATCTAGATTAAAATTAAATCTTACTAAAAATTTAATTTTATCATTTAATCGTAAAATACTTAAAACAATTGCTCTTATTTTCTGATTTGATTTTTTTATCGATTTTATTTTTGTTATTTTTTTGACTTTGATTTTAAACTTACGTTTAGGTTTCTTAATTATTTTTTTTCGTTTTTTAAACTTAGACTTTTTATTAATAAATTTTCTTCTCTTATTTTTTAATTTTCGAGCAGGACGTTTTGGAGATTTTTTAGTCTTTTTTTTAAAAAATTTTTTTTTCTTTTTTTTCATACCTGCTATTATCTAAATAGCATTTTTTATGAATATATATAGTCTCTTGTGCGATGCGCTGATTGAAAGTTCTTAACAATTTGTAATTGAAAAACAACTAGATCTCTATACCTGAAGGCGGCCGCACAGCTTGCCATATAGAATTCCCACATTTTAACAAATTTTTCATCAAATAAATCCTTAACTTCATTTTTTTTATCTAGAAATCTCTCCAACCAACTTTCTAGAGTTTTATCGTAATGTCTAATAAGTGTTTCAGTATCTGACACGATTAATCCTGTTTTTTCAATTGGTGATATGATTTGACTAAAAGAAGGACACGTTCCCCCAGGAAAGATATATTTGTTTATAAATTTATTTGGCGGTGATGGACTATCAACAACACCTATTGTGTGTAGCAAGAATAATCCGTCATTTTTTAGAAGCCTATTTATTGATTTAAAAAAAGTATTATAAAATTTCTTACCCACATGCTCAAACATTCCTACAGAATAAATTCTATCATAATGTCCTTTGGCTTCTCTGTAATCCATAAGCTCAAATTTTACCTGATTATCTAGACCAAGTTGTTTTGCTTTTGTCTCACAATATTTAATTTGGTTTTTACTTAAAGATATACCAGTAACCTCACATTTTTTTTGTTTGGCAATTTCAAAAGCCATTCCTCCCCATCCACAACCAACTTCTAAAATTTTTTGACCTTCTTTGATATCTAATTTTTTTACAATATGGTCAATTTTATTTTGCTGTGCTTCTTCTAATGTTTTCGTATCTTCTTTCCAATAAGCACAGGAGTAAAGTCGATGTTCAGTATCTAAAAAAATATCGTAAAGTTTTTCTCCTCGTTCACCACCAATATCATAGTGGTGCTCTATGTTTTTTTTTGCTTTGCTAGGAAAATTAAAATTAGTTAGATATCTATAAACTTGATAAATTCTATTTGTTATTGCACTAACCATAGAAACTTCGCCTCTTCTAAGATTTTTAATTAAATCCATTAAAAATTCTTTTAAAGAGGCGTTTTCAATTAAAATTTCGTTTCTCATATAGGCCTCAGGAAATTCAAGCTCTGGGTCAACTAAAAGTTTCCACCTGAGATTTTCCTTTAAAAGCTTAAGTGTTATTGGTTTCTTTTTTCTAGGATTGCCGCAAATATATTTTTGACCTTTTGCGTCTATTAAAATAATTCCACCCTCTTTATATATTTTTGTAAATATTCTTGCTAAAATCATATGTTAAGCTGCCAAATTTTTTTCAAAAGTAAAATTAAGAGTATTTAATTTATCAACCAACTCTTTTTGTTTTGCTTGAGATAATAATATTAAAGGTGGCAAGATATTTTTAAATTTTTCATCTCCGTTAGCTAGGAAACTATGCAAGGCAGATATGAGATTATATTGATCAAATGTCTCCCTAACGTTTATTAATTGATTATTTTTTGTTTGTGTCTTTTTATTTTCAAAATCATCAAAAACTTTTCTAGCTAAAGAGTGAGTTACATTTGTTACGGCAGAAATACAACCAGAACATCCTAGCTCTAATCCTTTCAAGAGTTTTGCTTCTGATCCTGGAAAGATTAAAAAATTAGGTAGTTTTAAATTTTCAAATAAATTATATGATGAGTCTTTACATCCAATAATATTATCAGGAAATGTTTTCACAAGCTTCGTAACAGCTTCAACTGAGAACTTATAGTCACTTAATTTTTCAAAGTTGTATAATATTATTTTAATTTTAGGTAACGAACTTATTAATTTTGCATAAAACTCAAAAACTCCCGCATCTGTATTTCCTTTATAGTAAGCTGGAGGCATAATAAGAAAATCTTTAAATTCATATTCCATTGCATATCTCACTAAATCTATATTTTCGTTGAGTGAATTATTTCCTGTTCCTATAAAAAATTGTTTCCTTAGCTTGTGGCTAGCTATCTTTGCTATAAGTTCTTTTTTTTCAGAAGTTGATATAAGTTGACTTTGGCCTGTTGAACCAAAAAAGAAAACTCCGTGTAAACCATTTTTTATAGCGTTACTAGCATGAGTTATTGTTGCTTCTATATTCAAGTTGCCGTTTGCATTAATAACGCTTAAACCTGCAGCATATACTCCTTTTTTAATCATAATCTTACCTAATTTATTTTGTCTAAGTTATATTAATAAAAATAAAAATGAAAGTTTTAGTAATACAACCAAAAGTAGGAATGGGAGATATGGTTATTTATTTACCATATATTCATACCATTTCTAAAAAATATCAAACTCCCGTATCAATTTTAGTAAAGGAAAATTCGCGTGCAAATCAATTACTTGCTGACGACAAGCATATTAACGAAATAATTATTTTAGATAGAACTAAAAATGCCAATGGAACGCACGATGGTTTATCTGGGTTTTTTATATTGAGTAAAGAACTTAGACGTCGTCAATTCGATAAAGTTTTTATTTATAATGGATCTTTAAGATATTTATTAATTTCTAAACTTGCAGGAATTAAAAGCATTTCTCAATATCCTTTATTTAGAAAAAAAGATAATATTGTTACATCAGCTAAAATTTTTACAGAAGGTGAGTTAAATGTTATAGTGTCTACTCAGCCTGAATTACAGATTGATAACGAAAAAAGTAAAAAAATTCAAAATGACTTATCTAAAAACACAAAACATATTTGCCTAGGTATTTCTGCTAGCGGACCTACAAAGCGATGGCAAATCAAAAATTTTATCGAATTGTGCGTGCAAATTAATAAAAAAACTCCATCTAAATTCTACTTAGCGGCTGGCCAAAATGATGAAGATTTAATTAAAGAAATTTTAAATACTAAAATAGGTAAAAATTGTATTTCTTTTAAAGATTTAAAAATTAACGAAACGCTTCCTATTATTAAAAACTGTGATCTTTATATTGGAAATGATACTGGCTGGCTGCACATTGCATCCGCATTAGGCATTAAATGTGTAGCTTTATTCATGGATAGCCCTGTTCAGGCTTATGGTAAATACTCTAACAATATCAATATTATTGTTCCAGAGGGAGAAACTGAAGAAACAACTACTCATGATACTTTGGGAGCTGAAAAAATATCTTTTGAAAAAGTCTTTAATAAATCAATTGAATTATTAAATTAAGAAAAATCTGATTTTAAAATTTTTTCTTTAGCCTCATTAACCAATTGACTTAATCTTTCTGTTTTTACATCTCTATTCATATCGGGATGTATTTTTTTTTGTAATTGATTTACTGCCTTTAAAACTTCTTCCTCAGAACAACCTTTTTTTAATCCTAACAGTTTATATGCCTCATCAATTGAAATATTTGATGAACCTTGGGTTTTTCCAAAATTTCCTTGCGAGAATCTACCTGAGTTTTTTAAATATTGGATCAATCTCCACAACTGGAGCACTTGAAGAGCGGTTAAACCTTTAATTTTCAATCCACTTAAAATAACAAACAAAAATGGTAGGGAGAAAATATATTTACCCCCTATAGTAAGCATTACAGCTAGTATAAGTGATAGGTAAACCGTGAATTTTTTTATATTTGTCAAAATTTTTTTAGAGCTTGCACGCGCAAACCAATTTAAAAATAAATAAACAATGACAAAAATGATAATTCCTAATAAGAACAAATTCATATAATTTCCTACAATGAATATACCAGAACTAAAAAAAATAAAGAGTGAGAAAAAGTATCACGATATTATCGTAAATGATGAGTATGCTTGGGTAGATCAGCCCGATATTCTTGAAGTTTTAAAAGACGCAAATAAACTAAACCCTGAGGTAAAGGACTATATTAAGGCAAATAACAATATAACCGATGAATATTTTAAGGATACAAAAGATCTTCAAAAAAGTTTATTTACAGAAATAAAATCTAAAATAAAATTAGACGACACCTCCTTAAAATTTAAAGATAAAAAATATTATTATTGGTCCAAAACAGAAAAAAAAGGAAATTACGGAAAGAATATCAGAAAATTAATTGATGGTTCAAAACCAGAGGAAATTTATTTTGATGGAGATGTTGAAAAAGAGAATTATGGATCAGAATACTTTGGCATCGGATCAGTAAGTATATCTCATTGTGATACTTATATGGCTTACTCATTAGATCTAAAAGGTTCAGAATATTACACGATCTATTTAAGAGACTTAGATTCTAATAAAAATGAAAGAGATACTATTGAAAACACTAGTGGTGGGATCACTTGGTCACTAGACAGTAAAAGTTTTTTTTACGCAAAGTTAGATAAATTTCATAGACCAAGACAAATATTTAAACATATTCTGGGAACTACAGCAGAAGAAGATAAGCTCATCTTCATGGAAAAAGATGAAACTTTTACTTGCTCGATTAGCCTTTCTTCAGATGAAAAATTCTTTATTATTTCGACATCTGATCATATTACTACTGAAGAATATTTCTTTTCTTCTGGTATAAATGAAATTAAACCAGTTTTGTTTCAAAAAAGAGTAAAAGATGTTCGATATTCAATCGACTCATGGAAAGGATTCTTTTATGTTCACACTAACGAAGACGCCAGAGATTATAAAATTTTAAAGTGCAAGGTTGACCAGTTGGACAAATTAGAAATTTTTATACCTGCTAAAAAAGAAACAGTGATTGGTGGATTAGATTTTCTTGATGAATATATTTTAAGAGGTGAAAAATCTGACGCTATTCCTAAATTATATGTAAGAAATATTAAAACAAATCAAGAAGAAGAGATAAAAATTTCAGATGAAGCTATAGGTGTTCCTGGGGCTTCTTTAATGCAAAAAGATACGAACACAACAAAAATTAGAGTTGGTTGGGAAAGTATGGCTACGCCAGGAAAAATTTATGAATACGATATTGTAACTAAAGAAAAAAAACTAGTTAAAGAAACTGAAATTCCATCAGGACATGACCCAAATAAATATGTTGTCGAACGAGTTAAAGCTGAATCTCATGACGGAAGAATGATACCTATTAGTTTAGTAAGATTAAAAAAATCTAAACAAGATGGAAAATCTAAAATTTTACTTTATGCTTATGGAGCTTATAAACACAGTGTTTCTCCATCTTTTAGTGCTTCAAGATTTTGTTTAGTTGACCGAGGAATTACCTTTGCAATTGCTCATATTCGAGGTGGTGGTGATCTTGGGGATGTGTGGCACGAAGAAGGTAAAAAAAAATTAAAAAAAAATACTTTCCTAGATTATATCGCCTGCGCGAATCATTTAATTGAGCAACGTTACACTTATAAAGGTGGCATTTGTTTTTATGGAGGTTCAGCGGGAGGTCTTACTGGTGGCGCGGTAGCAAACATGGCTCCAAATTTATTTTTTTCAATGCTACTTCTCGTTCCATTTGTTGATACGATGACAACAATGCTTAATGAAAAGTTACCCTTAACACCTGCAGAATGGGAATTATGGGGCAATCCTATAAAAAATAAAGATTATTTTAAATATATTCTTTCCTATGCACCATATAATAATATTGAAAAAAAAGATTATCCTTCCATGCTTATTACAACCTCATTGTTTGATAATCGTGTTCTTTATTCAGAACCTGTAAAATATATTGCTAAACTTAGGGACATCAAAACTGATACCAATGCTCAACTATTAAAATGTAAAATGGAGGCCGCAGGTCACGGTGGTATGAGCGGTAGGGATAATGCTATTACGGAATTAGCCGAGGAATATTCATTTATTTTAAAGACGGCAAAAATTTTAGACTAGACTTTGTCAAATATTATCAAAAAAATACTCTGCTAGATTTATTCCGGTAAGATCATAATAGGTTTTTAGACCTGTAGGACTAGTTACATTAATATCGCCTATTAATTTACCTTTAATGAAATCTATGCCCGCAAAATAAATATTTAAACTTTTAAGTTCGCTTGCAACAATTTTACTAATTTTCAACTCTTGATTTGTAATTAGTATTTTTTTAGCTGAAGCTCCTTTACTCATATTGGATAAAATACTACCTTTTTTTGGTAACCTTGAGATTGCCCCTTTAACTTTACCATTAATGATGAATATTCTTTTATCTCCTTTAGATATTTGCGGAATGAATTTTTGAAACATCAAATGATGGTATTTCCTAATAAACTTTGAGATTTGTCTTTTATTAAATTTCTTTAATAACTTAACGTCATTGCCGCCGTAACTTTCAATTGGTTTAATAACAACTTCTCTATTTTTACTAAAAAACTTCCTGATTTCTTCTAAATCTTCACTAATTAAAGTGGAGGGCATAAATTTAGTTAAACGAAGAGAGAAAAGTTTTTCCGGAACTTCTCTCAGAGCTTTAGGGTTGTTGACAATTTTTAATTTTTTAACAATATGTTCCAAAATGAATGTTGTATTTATATATTGTTGATTAAAGGGTGGTTCGTTTCTGATTAACAATAACTTTGCTTTAATTAAATTCAAGACACTCTTCTTAATGATTTTTATTGGTTTATTTGAGTCGTTCTTAAACTTTAATTTGGTGCATCTAGCTATTACTTTGCCGTTTATAAAACTTAAGTTTTTTGGTTCATAATAATAAATCTCATAATTTCTTTTTTGAGCTTCTAAGCCAAGAAAATAAGAAGTATCAGTTTTAATATTAATTTTTTTTAAGCTAGAACCCTGAATAGCTAAAATTTTCTTTTTCATTTTTAAAAAAATCTAAGTTTTGTGTTTTTTTATATTGATCAAGCAATAACTGAGCTCTGTTTCTTTTATTTTTAACAACATTTTGAACATGCTTTAAATAAATTGTTTCATCATTGCCTTTTGAATTTATTTTTTTTCTTTTTATTAAACCTTGATTGGCTAGCTTTAAGAATATTGCACCCCACTCATGTAATTTTTTTCCTTCGAGTTCTGTCTCAAGCCCTTTTTGAGGAGAATCTAAATATGCATTCATAACATTTTCTTGTTTCCATTTCATCGCAATTTCATATGCTTCATCAAGTGCGCCATAAAATAAACCTGAAAAAAAAGCTGGGCCATCACACAAACATTGCCAGTCACAAGCATCGAGTGATCTAACTTCTATGTATTGCTTTAGCCTGACTTCTGTAAAAATGGTTGCAAGGTGTGTTTCAAAATCTTTTAAATTAGCTTCATCTTTAAGATTGGAAAAGTTTCCTAAAATAAAATCTTTAAAAGATTGACCGTTAGGTTCTATATAATTATCTCTAATGGCGAAAAGAATTGGATATTCAATTACGTAATCAAAATATTTTTCAAAAGTCATTTTTTCAAAAGCAATGGGCATTATCCCACCTCGCGCTGTGTTTTGCCAAACTTTATTTCTATAGGAATAATAGCCCGTAGGTTTACCTGACTCAAAAGGCGAGTTTGAATATAGAGCTATACTAAGCGGTGTTAAATAATTTCCTAATCTAAATATTTTTTCAAAATTACTTTCCGAAGTATAGTCATAATTTATTTGAATACCGCACGTCCTATACATCATCTCTAAACTTTGTTTTCCTCCTTTAGGCATTTCCTTTTTCATAATTTTATATCTTTTTTTTGGACTTTCAGGTACATCACTTAAATTATTAAAAGGATCAAACCCAATCGAAACTGTGTTAATGTCTAAACCTTTACTTGCACTTTCAATTTCTTTTAAAAATTTAGAACTTTCATTACAAACTTGATGAATATTTTCCAGTGGAGCCCCTGACAATTCACATTGGAGACCTGGTTCAGTGGTAATTTGTTGGTTATCTCTTTGCATCCCAATGATATTTTCTTTTTCAAAAAGAGGTTGCCAACCATCATTTTTTAAATTTTCAAAAAGTTTTTTTAATATTTGATATGAAATTCTTTTTTTATTTTGCCCTTCAAATAAAAACCTTTCGTGTTCAACTCCAATTTTAAGTTGATCTAGATCTTTAATTCCTTTTGAGAAGTACTCAATAAATTGAGATTTATTTTTAATGTCCATGCTTTAAAAACAGTTTTTACTGCTAAAGCCTACTATCATATTTTTGGGGTTTATCTCAAATTTTCTTTCACATTTAATTTTATATTTTTCTGCAATATAAATATAATTCCTATTTCTTGTCTTTAAAAACTCAACTTTATCCGGTTGACCAAAGAAACTCTTAAGATCACTCTCTGATTTATTAAGCCATTGACTTAATTCTTTTTTTTCTTGTTCAGTTGTTTTGTCTATTTTTGTGGTGACTGTCTGGCAGGCACTTAAGGCTAGTAAAGCTGTGATTAAAAAAAACAGTACTTTAATATTTCTCATAAACATAAATTCATTTTATACCTTAAACTTATAAACAGAAATATTGAGTGTAGGTTGTAAATTAAGCAAAAGGATATTTTTAATAAGATTTCTGATTAAATATGGGTTATTCACCCATAACGGGAGGTTTTTCAATGTTAAACAAATATTTTGAGTATAGAAAACACAAAACAAATTTTAAAACTGAAGTAATCGCTGGTGTAACGACTTTCCTTACAATGGCTTACATAATGTTTTTAAATCCCTTTATTCTCTCTGGCGAATTCGCTGGAACAGAAAAAGGTTTTTTTGATTTTGGAGCAGTGTTTACTGCAACAATCTTAGCAACGGCTGTGGCATGTTTTATAATGGCGTTCCACGGAAAAACTTGGCCAATAGGATTGGCACCTGGCATGGGTATCAATGCCTTTGTCGCTTACGGTGTAGTAGCGGGTATGGGGTACACTCCTCAAGCAGCCTTAGGTGCTGTTCTTGTAGCAGGTGTAATCTTTTTAGCTATTTCATTAACTCCTATAAGAGCTTGGCTAATTAACTCAATTCCAAGAAGTCTTAAGCTTGGTATAGGTGCCGGTATAGGATTATTTTTAGCTATCATTGGTTTAGAAATAATGGGTGTGGTAGGAGATCATCCAGTTACACTTGTAACTCTAGGTGATATTAAAAATCCTTTAGTAATTTTGGCGTGCTTGGCTTTTGTTTTCATGGTTGTTTTAGAAAAAATGAAAATAAGAGGTAATATTATAATTGGCATTCTACTTTTTAGTATTATCGCTTGGGCTTCAGGTTTAGCTAAATTTAATGGTGTAGTGGGATCAATTCCTCCAATGACATATTTATTTGAGTTTGATCTTAAAGCAGCTCTCTCTGCTGGTATGGCTTCTGTTGTCTTTACTTTATTGTTTATAGACTTTTTCGATACGGCTGGAACCTTAACTTCTGTAGCTAATGTTGCTGGTAAAGTTGATAAAAAAGGTAAAGTTCAAGATATAGATAAAGCGATGTTATCTGACAGTGTTGGAACAGTTGCTGGAGCAATGATGGGAACTACAACGGTTACAAGTTATGTAGAGTCTGGTGCAGGTGTTAAAGCTGGTGGCAGAACTGGTATGACTTCATTGGTTATTGGTGTTCTATTTTTAGCTTGCTTATTTTTTGCGCCTCTAGCAACAAGTCTACCTAAAGAAATTGATGGAGCCGCTTTACTATATGTTGCAATATTATTTGTAAGAAATATTACAGATATTGAATGGGACGATATAGCAGAGTCTGGTCCTGCTGTTCTTGCTATGATTGTTATGCCGCTTACATACAGCATTAGTAACGGTATTGCTTTAGCTTTTATTGCTTATGCTTTAATTCAAATCTTTACTGGTAAGTTTGCTAAAACTTCTCCGGCGATTTGGGTAATTGCTGCAGCTAGTGTTTTAAGTTTTTACGTAGCTTAAATATTTTAGGGCCGGTTAACGCTGGCCCTTTAACTTCCTTGATGTTTTTTAACTAAATCTTCAACTCTTACCTCTTCGTAATGTTCAAACGGCTGAACAATCCAAGGGTTGCTATCTAATTTTTCTGCACAATAATCCGGTTCAAATGTAGAAATTTTTTTCTTCCAGAGCACAGCAGTTTTAATTTCTTTAATGTTGCCAATTAGCGGAGGATACTTTCTCAACCAATCTATACTTTTATTAAGTGTTACTCCTGTATCAGATAAATCATCACACAAAAGAATGTTTCCTCTCATTTCTTGGACAGTTGAACTCATTTCTCTTGAAAATACCAATTCCCCTTGTTGATCTTCAGTTCCTTCTCCTGAATAGGACTCTACCGCTAAATATGCACATTTAAGTTTAAAAACTCTGCTCAAAACATCAATGATTGGTGCACCTCCACGCATGATTCCTATTAATATATCAGGCTTGAAGCCACTTTTATAAATTTGAATTGCTAATTTTTCTACGATTATATTATACTGCTTCCAATCAATAATAAGTTTATCTGCCATGAAAAAAATTAGTTTATTTTTAAGGAGTTGTAAATGAAAGGTTATATAGTTTGTGTTTATAAGAGCATCAGTAGTAAGGAAAAGTTAAAAGAATATGCTGTAAAAGCTAGAGACGCTGTTGAAAAGTATAAGGGAAAATTTCTAATTAGAGGCGGCAAAACAACAACAAATGAAGGCAAAGAATCACCTAGAACAGTTATTATAGAGTTTCCATCTTACGATGAGGCAAATTTATTTTACAATTCTAAAGAATATCAAGAAGCACATGAAGTCTTAAAAGGTCACGCAGTGCGTCATCACCAGACTATTGAAGGCTCTTAGTATTGAATGGGTTCATTATCAATAGATCTCCAAAGATACCAGGTTGCAACTGAACAATATGGTGTAAATTTTTTATATAGTTTTTCTAGAAAACTTTTTGGTGGAAAATATTTTTTTTTATAGTTATTAGAAACAGCTCTTAATAATCCTATATCTTGAAGTGGCCAAATATTTGATCGATTAAATGTAAATAGCAAAATCATCTCAGCCGACCAACGTCCAATTTGCCTAAGCTCT
The DNA here is from genome assembly GCA_028103285.1 of Candidatus Pelagibacter sp. Next base: position 35,548 of record JAOHNF010000001.1, read on the forward strand.
GATAAATACTCGATAGCTTCTTCATCGGTCATTTTTTTTATAAGACCTGGCTTAAAACTTTTGTTCAATGTTCTCTTGGCTAAATCTTTAATGCCTTTTACTTTTTGCCTGCTTAACCCACAACTCTTTAAACTATTAAAAGACAATTTACTTACGACTTTTACATTTATTTTATTTTTACATTTTTTCTTAAATTTTAGAAATACTGAATTCGCTGCCGCTACACTTATTTGTTGACCAACGATGCTTTTACAAAGAGAGAAAAAAACATCATTACGAGTAACGAGATTGCCATCTTTATAATTATTAATGAGGGCTTTCATCACTTTATCTCTTTTAGATAAAATTCGTTTAGCTTTAGCCCAATATTTTGGAGCTTTACTCATGTTCTGGGAGCAACAATTTGTTTTTTTAATTTATTTTCTCTAATAAAGATAACCAATGAACTAATGATTACTAATCCTGCTCCTAGCAATGTTAGTAGTTTTGGCACCTCACTCCATATAAAAAATCCAAAAATAATTGCAAAAACTAGACTTAAATATTTAATTGGTGTTACTAAAGAAGCTTCTGCTAATCTGTAGCTTTGAGTAAGCAATAAATTAGCAACACTCCCACATAAACCGAGTATAAAAAATAATAAAAAATCAAATGGCGTTGGCATAATCCAGTCTGTAAAAAACATTGTACTTAACCCTAAGGCTGCGCATAAAAAAGTAAAATAAAAAGCAATTGTATAATTTGGTTCTGTTTTAGACAAAGACCTTACACTAATTGCAACGCAGGCAAAAAATATACAAAATATTACTGGAGTTATGTAATAATAATTTAAGCCTGTAAAGGCGGGTTGAATAATTAACAACATTCCTAAAAATCCTAAAAAAACTGCTGACCATCTTTTAATTCCAACCCTTTCAGATAAAAAAATTATTGATGCTATCGTTACGAATATTGGTCCTCCAAAAGTTAAAGATACAACATCGGCTAAAGGTAATTCTCTTAACCCAAAAAATAATGCAATAATTGCTAAAGCACCACTTATAGCTCTAAATGCATGAAGTCCTGGACGCGATGTTTTATAAAAAGAAAAAAGTTTATTTTTTGGAATGATAAAAAAGATAGGAATAAAACCAATAAAAAATCTTAAAAACAAAACCTGTCCAATTGGATAGTAATCTAACCATTTGACACAAATATCCATGATGGAAAAGCATATTACGCTTCCAACCATGTACAATACGCCTATTTGATTTTGTGTTAACAATTTTATATCCTTATTTTTTTTATCATAAATAACTTATGCAGAAATGTACACTTGCTCTTGGCTGTTTTTGGAAACCTGAGGAAAACTTTAAAAATAAACCAGGAATATTAGAAACTGAAGTTGGTTACACCGGTGGCGTGAATTCGAACGTATCTTATGAAGAAGTTTGTACCGGCAACTCTGGACATGCCGAAGTTGTAAGATTAACATTTGATGAAAGTAAAATTTCATTCAAAAAAATTTTGGATCTATTTTTTAAAATGCACGATCCAACTCAAAAAGATATGCAATACCCAGATGTTGGAAATCAGTATAGAAGTGAAATTTTTTATGAGACAGATAAACAAAAGCAAGAAGCTTCTGAGGTTTTAAATGAATTTAATAAAAAATTAGATGGTAAAATACAAACAAATATTTCAAAATTAAACAACTATTGTAAAGCCGAAGAATATCATCAAAAATATATAGAAAAAAATAGATAATGAATCAGTTGGTTTCAACAGAATGGTTGGATAAACATTTAGATAAAGTAAAAGTACTAGATGCAAGTTGGCATCTTCCTAATGTAGAAAGAAATGCTTTAGAAGAATACGAATCAAATCACATTACTAACTCTATTTTTTTTGACTTAGATAAAAATTCTAATCAAAACACTAACCTGCCCCATATGCTTCCTTCTATAAAAGAATGGAAGAGCATTGTTTCAAATATAGGTATAAATAATTCTGATCACATAATTGTTTATGATAACTCTGATGTCTTTAGTTCATGTAGAGTTTGGTATACATTTTTATATTTTGGCCATAACCCTGATCTCGTATCAGTATTGGATGGAAATTTTAAAAAATGGATAAATGAAAAACGCTCGACTACAAAAGAGATAATGAAAATTTATAAATCTAATTATGCTGCAAACGAAGACTTTCAGCTTGTTTTAAATAAAGATCAAATTAATAAAAATATAATTAATAAAAAATTTCAGCTAATAGACGCAAGAGGTGAACAAAGATTCTTAGGTTTGCAACCTGAACCTAGAAAAGAACTTAAAAGTGGCAGCATAAAAGGATCTAAAAATTTACCTTTTTTAGAACTAGTCAATATTAAAGAAGGTAGAACTTTTAAAAAAAAAGAAGAGCTAATTAAAATTTTTAAAGAAAGACAAATTTTAATAGATCAAGAGATGGCTTTTACTTGTGGTTCGGGAGTAACAGCGTGTATTTTAGGTCTAGCTAATTCTATTATAAGTGGTAAAAAACCACTTATCTACGACGGATCGTGGGCAGAATACGGATTAAATTAAAAAATATGAAGACCTCTACTAAAATTAAAACGTTTTTAATAATTTTCTTTATAACTATTTTTGCGGTTATAGCGGCTAGACATTTTATTGGACTGCATTTTAAAAAAAAATTTAGTGTTAGACCGGCACCTGGAGTTATAGTTACTACCGTTGAAGAGTCACTTTTTTATAAAAGCATTGAGACATTTGGTACTGCTATTGCGCAAAATTCAAAGACTTATAGAGTAAGAGCAAGCGAAATTGCGGGAAAACTTAATATTGAAAATAGATTCGTTAAAAAAGACGAGACTATTTTAACACTTAAAGATGGCGAGGAACTTAAAGCTGATTTTGCTGGAAAGGTTGGAAAAAGAGAAATAGCTCAAGGTGTACTAGGTTCGGAAAGTCTAATAATTACTTTAGATGATCTTAAGAAGATTGTAATAGATATTAAAGTTCCTGAAAATTATGTGGGTATTTTAAAACCCGGTCTAAAAGCAGAAGTCTCGAGTTCAGCTTTTAAAAAAAACTTTAGTGGAAAAATTGAGACTATTAGTTCTAGAATAGACCCATCTACAAGATCGATACTTTCTAGAATAATAGTTGATAATTCAAAATTTGAAATAATACCTGGCCAACTAATGACTGTTAAAATTATCTACGATGAAATAAATCAGATTGGTGTGCCTGAGAGTGCTGTAACTATTCAAGGAAATACTGCTTTTGTTTATATAGTCAACAATGAAACTGTAGAAAAAAAAGATATTAAAATTGGAAAAAGAAATTTTGGTAAAGTGTCTGTTTTATCTGGAATAAGTAAAGGAGACATAGTTATTGCAGAAGGGGTTTCTAAGGTTAGAAATAAAGTTAAAGTCAAAATTATTACACCAAAAAAATAAATGTTCTTAACTGATCTATCAATTAAAAGACCTGTTGTAGCCTCGGTAATGAGTTTAGTGCTTGTAATTTTTGGTCTTGTAACATTTCAAGAAATTCCAACAGACGAACTTCCAGATCTTCAGCCTCCTATAGTAACGATACAAACAGAATATAAAGGTGCTTCCGCTGAAATTGTTGATACACAAATTACTCAAAAAATTGAGGATTTTGTTGGAGGTACGCCTGGTTTAGAGACAATTGATTCTTTTAGTGAAGATGAAAGTTCAAGAATAACATTAACTTTTGAAACTAATCTTGATCTAGACGATGTAGCTAACGATGTTAGAAGTTCTGTATCAAGAGTATTAGATAATTTGCCTGATGGTGCTGAACAACCAGAAATATTTAAACAAAGTGCAGGTATGCGAACTACAATGTGGTTATCTTTTAGTTCTGAAACAATGTCAGATTTAGAATTAACAGATTATGCAGATAGATTTTTAACTGACACTTTTTCTACAGTTGAGGGTGTTGGAAGAGTTCGTTTGGGAGGTCAAAGAGAGTTATCCTTAAGAGTATGGTTGGACCCTATAGCTCTAGCTGCGAGAGATTTAACTACACAAGAAGTTGAGTCAGTTTTAAGAAAAGAAAACATAGAGTTTCCTGCGGGTAGAATTGAATCTAAAGATATTGATTTAACAATAAAACTAGATAAGGCTTATAATAATTTAGAAAATTATAAAAATTTACCTTTAAAAAGATCGCCTGATGGATCAATTATAACTTTATCGGATGTTGCTAGAGTAGAATTAGGCGCTGAATCTACAAGAACTTTATTTAAAGGTAATGGAAAACAAGTTGTCGGAATAGGAATATATCAGCAATCCGATGCCAATACTATTAAAGTTGCTGATGGAATAATAAAGAAAATAAAAGAACTAAGACCGAGTTTACCTCCTGGAACAACTTTAGAGGTATCATTTAATAGAAGTAATTACATTAAAGCAGCAATTAAAGAAGTCTATAAAACCCTAGCTATCGCTTTAATTTTAGTAACAATTATTATTTACTTATTTCTGGGAAATATAAGAGCTCTAGTAGTTCCACTAGTGGCTTTGCCTGTTTCTTTAATCTCAACTTTTTTAGCAATTTATATTTTTGATTTTTCTATAAATCTTTTTACGCTAATGGCTTTAGTTTTGGCTATTGGAATTGTAGTAGACGACGCAATAGTTATGCTGGAAAATATAGTCAGAAGAATTGAGCTTGGTGATACTCCTTTAGTGGCAGCTTATAAAGGGGCAAAGCAAGTTTCATTTGCAATTGTTGCAACTACTGTTGTCTTGGTGGCTGTATTTGTGCCATTGATTTTTATTAAAGGAATTACAGGAGTCTTATTTACACAAACAGCAATAACTCTTGCTTCAGCAGTAGTAATTTCAAGTTTTGTGGCTTTATCATTAAGCCCAATGTTGGCTAGCAAGTTTTTAAAAAAAAATATGAACAAGTCAAAGATCGTATTGAAATTTGAAAAATTCCTAAAAAATCTGACTCAACTTTATAAAATTTCATTACTTGGCTGGATAAAAAAAAAGACAACTATAACAATTTTTTTATTAGCAACTTTAGCATTAACTATTTTCTTTTTTAATTTTATAAAAAAAGAATTAATTGCGCCTGAAGATAGGGGTGCATTTTTTGTTATTGTTAAAGCGCCCCAAGGATCTGGGTTCAATTTTACAAAAGATAGGGCAGAGGACATTGAAAAATTATTACTTCCAAATGTTGGTAATGGAGAATACAGAAAACTAATTATGAGGGTTCCAGGATTTGGAAAATCAGCTAAACAAGTTAACAGTGGGTTTATAATAGTTCTTCTTGAACCTTGGAAAAAAAGAGATCGTCATGGTGTGGAAATAATGAGAGAATCATTTGGTAAAATTTCTCAAGTTCCTGGAGTCCTAGCTTTTCCTATAATGCCTCAAGGAATTAGGACTGGCGGTATTGAGAGTCCTGTTCAATTTGTAATTTTAGGTAATACTTATGATCAACTTATTGAATGGAAAGATATTATAAAAAGAGAGGCAAGAAAAAATCCAGGGTTAACATCAATACAAGATGATTTTGATCTAAACAAACCTCAATTAAATGTAAAAATAGACCAGAAAAAAGCGGCAGACTTAGGTGTATCAACTGAAGACATTGGTAAAACTATCGAAACAATTTTTGGTTCCAGACGAGTAACTAATTTTACTCAAGATGGAAAAGAATATTCTATTATTTTACAGGGAGATATTAAAGATAGACAAGAACCCGAAAGTATTAGTAAAGTTTTTGTGAGATCAAAAAATAATAGTAAGCTCGTATCAATTTCTAATCTGGTTTCATATAATGAAGAAGGTCAATCCCCTTTTTTAGCAAGATACAATAGACAAAAAGCAGTGACAATTTCAGCAAGACTTGTTGGAGATTATTCTTTAGATGAAGCTTTAAAATTTTTAGTTAACGTTGTTGAAGAAAACACCCCGTTAGCTAAAATTGCTTACAAAGGTGAGAGTGAAGAATATAAAGAGACAAATACAGAACTGTATGTAATTTTCGCGTTAGCTCTAATAACAGCTTATCTTGCAATGTGCGCTCAATTTGAAAGCTGGAAACATCCGTTAACAATTATGTTAACAGTTCCGATGGCTATACTCGGTGGTCTACTAGGTCTCTTGGTGGTCGGATCTTCGTTAAATGTTTACAGTCAAATAGCTTTGATTATTCTCATTGGGCTATCAGCCAAAAATGGAATTTTAATTGTAGAATTTGCTAATCAGCTAAGAAAAGAAGGAAAGAATATTGAGGTTGCTGTATTTGAAGCTGCCTCGATAAGATTAAGACCAATTCTTATGACAAGTTTATCTACTATAATTGGAGTACTACCATTAATAATTGGAACTGGGCCAGGTGCAGCAAGTAGACTTACCGTTGGCATCACTATATTTGGCGGAATGTTATTCTCTACTTTTTTTACCCTTTATGTTATTCCGACAATTTATACTATTCTTGGAAAAAATACAAAAAGAATAGATGCCATAGAAATAGACTTAAATGAGCAACTTAAAAAATAATATATTTATTTTTATCAAGATTTTTTTTGCAAAGGGTAAGTTGTTTTCTATATTTATTAGCTGTATCTTTGACTGACTTAGCATAAATAACCGCTTTTTTATCTTTTGAATAATTTTTATAATCTCCCCAACCTTTATAATAAGCAAGGTACTGTCTAAAAGTATCTTTTTTGGAAATTTTTAAAATTTTATTTGTTTTATGAATATACCATCCAATGAAATCAACTGAGTCTTTAAACCTTGCTCTAGTTGCTAAAGGACTATTTGTTTCTTTTTTATACTGCTCCCAAGTTCCAACAACTGCTTGAGAATATCCAAACGAACTTGAAGGTCTTTTAAAAGGAATAACTTTAAATAATTTTCTACGTGGTGGTTTTGCGAGCCAATTAAAATCGCTCTCTTTTTTTACAAAAGCTAATTGTAAATGAATAGGTGCACCCCATTTCTCGTAAGATAATTTTGCATGTTTATACCAGAGATACCTTTCCTCAAAAATTGCACAACTGTTTTGAGTATTTTTAGGAACTGAGGAACATCCAGCTAATATAAAAAATATTAAAACTAGTAAATTTTTTCTAAAAAGAATCACTAACAAACTTATACTAAAATTTAATTAAGCTTTCTCCATTTTTCTGGATGGATAAAGTAACCAGACCATAATCCAATTCTTTTTTTTTTAGCGTAGTTTTCATCTTCAATATAGTCTTTCGAATATCTCCTATACGCAACAGCATGACCATTTCTAACCATCCATTTATTTAGATCTACATCTTTAAGAAAGCAAACACCTATATATCTCTTGTATCTATCAAGTTTGTCTTGCACTTTACAGGTTACTGACTCAGCATTAATTTTTCTTTTTAAGGCATTAGTTGCTTCTTCTCCACAGCTATATTCTTTAGAGTTTCTAATACAAGTTTGTTTCTTTTCAGGAGTATCAATTCCATGAAGTCTAATTCGTTTATTTAAAATTTTAATAGTATCTCCATCAGTAACATTTGGAACTCCCGATATTTCGATTGCTATAACTTTAATACTTAAGACAAATAAAATTATTATAACAGTATTAAATATTCTCATATCACTTCATTATTATTTTTAAAATAAGTTGAATAAATAAATATGCAATAATAACACCTATAAAATTAGCAAATAAATCATAGTATTCGAAAGCTCTGTTTGGAATAAAGTGGTGAAACATTTCAAGTAAAATTGAAATAAAAAATACAAATTGAAAACTATTAATAAATTTTTTTTCTCTCACTCTCACAACAAAAGCTAAAGAACTTAAAAATGTAAAAGAAATTAAATGATTTATAGATGTTCCTATTGGATTTGGTATCAAATCTGGTTGTTGACCCAAATTTCCATATAAAAAATATCCAATTAAACTTCCTGGAAATAAATAAAAAACAAATAAAATAATTAATAAAAAGTAATATGAGTATTCTAGTAGTTTAAATATAGTATTTTTCATTTTAAATTTAATATAGTACTTAATAACTTATTTAACTATTATGACTAAATTAATTCTTACAAGACATGGCCAAAGTACATGGAATGCTGAAAATAGATTTACCGGTTGGGTAGATGTAGATCTTTCTGATATAGGGATAAGAGAAGCTGAAAAATCTGGCCAAATAATAAAAGACTTAAATATCAAGATAGACATCTCCTATACATCATATCTAAAAAGAGCAATTAAGACTCTTACAAGTATTCTTAAAAGAAATAATCTTGAACTTAATTTCAATACAGCCTGGCAACTTAACGAGAGACATTACGGTTCCTTAACTGGTTTAAATAAAGAAGAAACAAAAAAGAAAATTGGCGAAGATCAGTTTAAAAAATATAGAAGGTCTTGGGATTTAGCTCCCCCTCCTATGGAGGAAAAAAGTGAGTATCAAAATTTATTTAGTCCGTTAAATAGTAGCATACCTATTGGGATGTCACCTTATACTGAGTCACTCAAAGATACATATAACAGAGTTGTGCCCTTTTATGAAAATGAAATTAAAAAAAATCTAAGAGATAATAAAAATGTTTTGATTTCTGCTCACGGAAATTCTCTAAGAGCCCTATGCAAATACTTATTCGACATATCTGATACAAAGATTAATGATTTAGAAATACCAACCGGTAACCCACTTGTAATCGAATTTGGAAATAATTTTAAAGTTAATGAATATTACTATCTAGACAAGACTAGAGCTAAAGATATTATTTTTAATCAGTAATTTTTAAATTTAAAATTTTATTGTACATTTCAAATGTATTTAAATGATAAAATTTCTGCTTACTTTCCAATCCATATAAATTTTTATCTTCGATTAAATCATCCCATATCTTATTCATTGAGAATACTTTCAATTTTTTTGACTTTAGAAAACTTCTTTTTGTTATATGAAGACCCGTAAAAATAAATTGATTTTCTTCCCCTTTAAATATCATTCTTTCTTTTAAGTTAAAATCTCCTACAAAAGATGTATCAAGAGAAAGACTTTTATCGACTAACAGCAAGCTAGGTTTATTATTTTTTAAATAAATCTCTTCGAGTTTTATTACTTCCTCTTCATACGTTTTATTCCATAGGGTATCAGGATTGATAACAAAGAACGGGTTATCATTAAAATTACTGGTTCCTGCTAATACTCCACCACCTGTATCTAATAATAAATCTGTTTCATCTGAAATATTAATCTTAGTGTTAAATTTTTTCTTATTCATAAAGTTTTTGATCTGATCTGATAAATAGTGAACATTAATACTTATTTCTTGAACTCCGCAATTAATTAGTAAATTTATAGCTCTCTCTAGTAAACTTATACTGTTTATTTCTAAAAGAGGTTTTGGTTTATTAAGTGTTAAAGGTTGCATTCTTTTACCAAGCCCTGCTGCTAGAATCATTCCATATTTAATTTTCATATTTTTTTTGACCTTTTCAATTTTTTTATAGGAAAATTCTTCTGTATTAATAAATTTAAGTTTTTAAAAATTGGATTTTTTAATCTTCTCTCAATTAAAGTCCAAGTGTAAGGCAAAAACTTTAGATAATTTGCTTTATTATCTCTTTTCCATAGACGCACAAATATTCCTAATATTTTTAAATTTCTTTGTACAGATAAAATATCAAAATCATTTTTTAGTTTTTCTTTTTTCTCATTTTTATGTTTAGATCCCTTCCAATAAAATTTAAATAATTTATCTTGTAAATCTTGAGGTAATTTTATTCTTACATCATCAATTAAAGACGCTACATCATATAATGAATTTCCAATTATAGCATCCTGACTATCAATTACACCTAATTTTTTTTTATCAATCATAATATTTGAAACATGAAAATCTCTATGGACAAAAGTATCATTTTTAAAATTTAATTTTTTATAAACTTTATTTAAGCAAACTTTTTATTTTACTCGTATTTTTATTTTTTAGAAAATATTTTAAATACCAGTCAAAAAATAAATCTGATTCTTTGTGAAGTTTTTCTAAAGTATATTTTAGGAATTTAACTTTAAATTTCCCCAGTTTATAATTTTTTTTTAGTTTGATTTTTTGAATTTTAAAAATTAATTTAATCAAAGATTTGTAATCATTGATTTTATTTTTCTTTGAAATGATAAAATCAAAAAAAGATTTATCTCCAAGATCAGAAATCACTATCATATTGTTGTTATAATGATTGCTTATAAGCTTTGGTGCCCTGATTTTATTAGAATTTAAAATATTATTTACAATACTATAAATAATAAGATTTTTATATTTTTCTTTTTTAGCAGATACAACAATTGATGTTTTATTATTATTTTTTATTCTATAAAATTCTCTAAAAGAAGCATCTCCTGATATTTTTTTTAATTTATAATTCATTTTCAAAATTTTTCCATTTTCCAAATCCGATAATTTTTATTTCTCTTTCATTATCGCTTGCTGTATAATTCAAATAAATTTCTAATTTATCTTTTAAAGGTGTTTTAATTAAATCAGGCCATTCTATAATTTTAATTGCATCGAGATCATCTGAAAATATCCCTAAATGATTTAACTCTTTGCTTTCTTTAATCCTGTAAAGATCATAGTGCATTATTTTTAAATCTTTAATATCGTACTCATATAATAAGTTAAATGTCGGGCTTAAAATTTCTGTAGGTTTTAAATCTTTTTCTTCTTGTAAATTATTGATTAAATTCCTTGTAAATGTTGTTTTACCAACACCAATTTCACCAATTAAAAATATGAAGTCTTTTTTAGATAAATGTTTAGAAATTTTCTTTGAAATTAAATTAAGGTGATCTAAAGATTTTACAATCATTAGCTACTATCTAGTAGCGATAAGTATCTGGTTTAAAAGGTCCTGAAGTTTTAACGCTTATATAATCTGCTTGCTCTTTAGACATTTTTGTTAATTTAGCGCCGACTTTTTCTAAATGCAACATTGCGACTTTTTCATCTAAATGTTTCGGTAATACGTATACTTTTTTTTCATATTTAGCAGAATTATTCCATAATTCAATTTGAGCTATTACTTGGTTGGTAAAAGAAGCGCTCATTACAAAACTTGGGTGACCTGTTGCGCAACCTAAATTTACTAGTCTACCTTCTGCTAAAAGAATTATTCTTTTTTTGCTTGGTAATTCAATTTCGTGAACTTGAGGTTTAATTTCATCCCATTTGTAATTTTTTAAAGCTTCGACTTGAATTTCATTATCAAAGTGACCGATATTACAAAGTATTGCCCTATCTTTCATATCTCTCATATGATCTGCTGTAACAATATCTTTATTTCCAGTTGCAGTTACAACTATATCAGCACCTGCAATGGCTTCTTCCATAACAACAACTTCATAACCTTCCATAGCTGCTTGGAGAGCACAAATAGGATCTGTTTCCGTTACCATAACTCTCGCACCAGCTTGACGAAGTGATGCAGCGCTTCCTTTTCCAACATCACCAAATCCAGCTACTATAGCAACTTTTCCAGACATCATTACATCTGTGGCTCTTTTAATTCCATCAACTAAACTCTCTCTACATCCGTATAAATTATCGAATTTAGATTTTGTAACTGAGTCGTTTACATTTATAGCTGGAATAAGTAATTCTTTATTCTGTTCCATTTTTTTTAAAGCTAAAACTCCAGTTGTAGTTTCTTCTGAAACGCCTTTAACATCTATTAGTAATTCTTTATAATCTTTGTGCATCAAAGCTGTTAAATCTCCACCATCATCTAATATCATATTAGCTTTCCAATCTTTTTTTCCTTCAACTGTTTGCTTAACACACCACCAATACTCTTCTTCCGTTTCACCTTTCCAAGCAAAAACAGGTATTCCAGCTTTTGCAATAGCTGCTGCTGCATGATCTTGAGTTGAAAAAATATTACATGATGACCATCTGACTTCTGCGCCTAATTCTACGAGTGTTTCAATTAGAACAGCTGTTTGGATAGTCATGTGAAGGCATCCTAAAATTTTTGCTCCTTTAAGAGGATTCTTTCCTTTATATTCTTCTCGTAAGGCCATTAAACCTGGCATTTCAGTTTCAGCTAATGAAATTTCTTTTCTACCGAAATCTGCTTGCTTAATATCTTTTACTTTAAAATCTTCAGACATATTTTGATTGTTAATATCAATATAACTAAATCTTAGCAAGAAAGAATGCTAAGAATATTTGGGTAATAACACCTCAACTTGAGCTCCTTTACTGTCAATTCTGTTGGAAGCTGAGATCTCACCTTTATGAAGTTCAACTATATTTTTTACTATATTTAATCCTAATCCCGAATGTTTTCCGAAGCTTTTAGGTCTGTTACTATAGAATCTCTTAAATATTTTTTGTGTAGAAGTTTCTGAAAAGCCAGGTCCTTCATCTTTTATAATCATTAATATGTTGTTCGAAGTTTCCTCTAAGCCTATTTCGATAGTCTGATTATCTTGACTAAACGAGATAGAATTGTCTAATAAATTGGCAATCACTTGCTCCAAGCGATTGCTGATTCCAAAAATATAATATCCATTTTTAGAATTTACCTTGTCCACAATGTTTATTAAAATTTTTTTATTTTGATTTATTAGATCATTATTGAAATCTTCTACAACACTATCAATTATATCAATTAAATTTATTTTACTCATTTTTTCTCTAGATAATGATGCTTCATCTTTTAACATTTGAGAATAATCAGTTATTAACCTTTCAATTCTTTCTACATCATGATTTATAATTTTAAGTAATTTTTCACTTTCACTTTTTTCAATTGTTTTATCCAATAGTTCGGATGCACTTTTTAATGATGCCAAAGGATTTCTAATTTCATGAGCTAAATCATTTGAAAATGTTTCAGCTCGATTGGTCCTTTGTTGAAGCTCTTTTGTCATCTCGTCAATTGAAACAGTTAATTTTCCTATTTCATCATCCCTAATAAAAACTTTTTTTATATCTATATTCTGATTTGATTTTTTTTTAATTGCGTCACTGAATTTAACTAACAAACCAATAGGTTTTAAAATATATTTGTTTAAAAAAAGCGAAAAAATTAAAATTACAATTGCTACTGCAATCATTGTTCTAACTATAAATGCCTTTCGTTCTTTTACAGCGGTAATAATTTCACTAGCTTGTTCGGATACGACAATAAAACCAATTTCTTCTTCATTAATAATTACCTTACTTAAGGTGCTAACAAAAAAATCATTTTTAATTATTTTATCTAATGTTATTGGCTGATCAATATATTGATTTAAAATTATTTCCTTAACATTATCTTTCTCCTCTTTTTCGAGACTTTCTTGTATTTTAGGTGTTATAGATTTGCCATCTAATGTTTCTTCAATAATAAAATCCGATCTAGAGAAAACACTTTGATCTAGATCTAAAATATTTGTATCTCCTATTAAATTTCCACGTAAATCATAAAATCGTACTCTATCTAAACTTTGAAATAAAAATCTTGTTGATAATAAAAAAGTTCTTATTCCCTCTTTTGTAAAATCTACACTTAGTCTTTCAAAATGATCAACTGTATTGCTAATTATAACTTTGTGATTATTTGTTCTATCTTTTATTAAATTTGGTTGAATGGCCTCTAAGTAGATAATGGTAAATATTCCTAGAACGGAAAATACTGTAAAATTAAATAAGAGAAACTTCTTTAATATAGAAGCTGATTTTTTTTGTTTCATTAACTAACATTCCATCTATACCCGCTTCCATATCTAGTTTCAATCGCTGAAAATTTTTCATCAACTTTTTTGAACTTTTTTCTTATTCTTTTTACATGACTATCAATTGTTCTGTCTTCAATTTCTGTATTTTCTTTATAGGCAATTTCCATTAAATGAGCTCTTTCCTTTATTACTCCAGGTCTTTTAGCTAATTCTTTTACTATTAAGAATTCAGTAGTTGTTAGTTTATCGGGTAAGGCTTTACTATCCCATTCACACTCCAATTGAGAGGGGTCAAGCTTTAATTTACCATGTGCTATAACATTTTTTGTATCATCAACTGCATTCGTTTTTTTTCTCAGTTGAACTCTAATTCTTTCAATCAAAACTTTAGTTGAAAAACCTCCTGATTTTTTTACAAAATCATCTGCTCCTAATTTTAACCCAAGGAGTTCATCTACTTCATCATCTTTTGAGGTAAGGAAAATTATTGGTATAGACATCTTTTTTTTTAACTTTTTTAATAATTCTTCACCATCCATCCTTGGCATTTTAATATCTAGAACTGCTAAATCGGGCGGATTTCTTGTTAAACCATTTAAAGCAGACTCTCCATCGATATAAGTATGAACTTTAAATCCCTCACGCTCAAGCGCCATGCTTATGCCTGTAAGTATATTTCTATCATCATCAACTAATGCTATTGTTTGTGACATAACTATATTCTCCTAATCTTAATGTCAGAATTTAGGCGATTAATGGGCTTCACCCCAATTATTGCCCGAATTAATACTAACTTCCAGTGGTATTGAAAACATATGATGATCAGAGCTAGAAACAGAAACCATAGCTTCTTTAATAATTTTTTTAATTTGTTCTTCATCTTTTTTTAAACATTCAAAAATTAATTCATCATGAATTTGAAGTAACATTTTTGCTTTCTGATTTTCTTCTAAAATTTTATCAATTTTAATCATGGCTAATCGAATTATGTCAGCAGCAGATCCCTGTATTGGTGCATTAATAGCAGCTCTTTCTTGAAAACTTCTTACACTAAAGTTCTTGTCATTGATTCCTCTTAGATGAATTCTTCTACCAAAAATATTAGTGACGTAACCTTGTTTTCTACACGTTTTTACAGTCGAGTGCATATAGTCTTTAATTTCTGGAAATTTTTTAAAATATGAATTAATAAAATTTAAAGCTTCAGTATGAGAAACTGATATTTGTTTTGCTAATCCATATTGTGTTATACCATATATTATACCAAAATTAATTGCTTTAGCTTTTCGTCTATAATCATCGCTTACTTTATTAATTGGGATATCAAACACCTGGCTTGCTGTTAGTGAGTGAATATCTTGGTTATTTTTAAAAGCTTTTTTTAATTCTTTTACGTCTGCCATATCAGCAAGTATTCGCATTTCTATTTGATTGTAATCAGCTGAAATTAAAAGATTATTTTTTTCTGCAATAAATGCTTTTCTTATTTTTCTACCGTCTGGTGTTTTGATTGGTATATTTTGTAAATTTGGATCGCTTGAAGCTAATCTGCCGGTATTTGTGGCGGCTAATAAAAAAGAGGTATGTACTCTTTTAGTCTTTTTATTAATATGCTCCTGCAAAGCATCAGTATATGTGCTTTTAAGTTTTGAAACCTGCCTCCATTCTAAAATTAAATTAGGAAACTTATGGCCAGTAAGAGCAAGATCCTCTAGAATTTTAGCACTTGTTGCTAGACTTCCTTTTTTAGTTTTTTTTAATTTTGCGATTTTTAAATCATTATAGATTATTTCACCTAACTGCTTAGGTGAGCCTATATTAAATTTTTTACCTGAAATTTTATATATTTCTTTTTCAATTTTAATTAAACTTTCTTCAAATTTCTTTGAAAGTTCTTTTAAATAATTATCATCAACTTTAATCCCAGTGGTCTCCAATTTTGATAAAATTTTGATCATCGGTTTTTCGAAAACCTCATAAATTTTATCCAGTTTTTCCTCAGTAACTCTCTCTGATAAAATATTATATAATCTGAGAGTAACATCCGCATCCTCAGCTGCATATTCTGTGGCAGATTTTAAGTCTATGTCAGAAAAATTTAATTGCTTTTTTCCGGTACCGACTAAATCCTTATAAGAAATAGTTTTATGTCCAAGATGGATTTCAGACAATGTATCCATATTATGTCGATTGTTTCCCGCATCTAAAGTATAAGATAATAACATAGTATCTTCTATAGGATTTAATTCGACACCATTATTTTTAAGAATAATAAAATCATATTTTGTATTTTGGCATACTTTTTTAATACTAGGATCCTCAAGGATTTTTTTGAGTTTATCTAAAACTAAATCTTTTTTTAAACTTTTAATATTTTTATGTCCTAGAGGTATATAAAAAGAAGCATTTGTAGCATAGCTGATTGAGATACCTATTAGTTCAGCTTCCTGAGGGTTTAACGATGAAGTCTCTGTGTCTACTGCAATAACTAATTTTTCATTAAGACTCTTTACTAGATTATTTAATTCTTTTTCGTTAACAATACTTTTATAAGATTTTTTATCTATATTAGTAATTTTTCTTAATTTATTTTCTATGCCAGAATCTTTGTTACTTGGATCGCCATAAAAACTTATTGCCTGACTCAATATCCTATTAAATTCCATTTCTCTTAAAAATTTATAAAGCTTATCTTTATCTACATCTTTAATTAAAAATTCGCTGGGATCATTTTTAACAGGTACATCATTTTTTAGTGTAACAAGTTGTTTGCTTAACAATGCTTTATCTTTATTAGCTAATAATGTTTCTCTTCTTTTGTTTTGAGGAATCTCAGAAGCTTTGCTAAGTAATTTATCTAAATTTTTATATTTATTAATTAATTGTGCTGCAGTTTTAATTCCGATTCCTGGAACCCCTGGGACATTATCTGAGGAGTCTCCAGCAAGCGATTGTACATCGATCACTTGGTCAGGCTTGACCCCAAATTTTTCTAATACTTCTTTTTCTCCTATCACTCGACTTTTCATTGGATCGAATAACCTGACTTTATTAGAGACTAACTGCATCAAATCTTTATCAGAAGAAATAATGGTCACTTTGGCTCCAGCTTCAGTAATTTTCTTTGCGTAGGTAGCTATCAGGTCGTCAGCTTCATAATTAAGCAGTTCAATCGAAGGTAAATTAAAAGCTTTAACTGATTTTCTAATATATTCAAACTGAGGAGCTAAGTCATCTGGTGCTTCAGTTCTATTAGCTTTGTACTCACTATAAATATCATTTCTAAAATTTTTTCTTGCTGAGTCAAATATAACAGCAAAGTGTGTAGGTTTATGTTTTGAATCATCGGATCTTGCATCTTCTAAAAGTTTAAACAACATAGAACAAAAGCCACTCACTGCTCCAGTCGGTAAACCATCGCTTTTTCTAGATAAAGGTGGCAGAGCGTAATATGCTCTAAAAATATAACCTGAACCATCTATTAGATAAAAATGATCTGTTTTTTTTAATGAACTCATATATATATATTACATTGATTTCTTACCTATAATTAAAAAAACTATGACTAAAAATGCTTTAACTGTTGAAAATCTTACAAAGGTTTATTTAGATTCTAAAACGAAAAAAGAAAACAAAGCACTCTCAAATTTAAGTTTCGAAGTAAAGCAAGGTGAAGTATTTGGATTACTTGGACCTAATGGTGCTGGTAAGACAACTTTTTTAAGTATTTTAGGCGGAACGGTAACTAAAACAAGTGGAAATGTTAATGTATGGGGATTTAATTTAGATAAAAACCCACGACAAGTTAAAGCATCAATAGGAATTGTTCCCCAAGAAGTAAACTTAGATGCATTTTTTAGTCCGCATAAATTGCTTGAATTACAAGCGGGTTTATACGGAATAAAAAAAAAAGATAGGATAACAGACTTAATTCTTAAAATGGTGGCGTTAGAAGATAAGGCTAACGCTTACTCTAGAAGTCTTTCTGGCGGTATGAAAAGAAGACTCCTAATAGCAAAGGCAATGGTTCATCAGCCTCCAATTTTAATATTAGATGAACCGACGGCTGGTGTAGATGTAGAATTAAGAAATAATCTTTGGGATAATGTTAAAGAACTTAATAAAGAGGGTGTTACAATTATTTTAACTACACATTACCTTTTAGAAGCACAAGAGATGTGTAATCGTATAGCTATAATTGATAAAGGAAATTTAGTAGCTTTAGACACCACACTGAAACTTCTTGACAGAATTCAAACTAAAAAAATAAATTTTATAACTAAAGATGTAGATATAAATAAACCATTATCAATGAAGGGTATTGAGTTTAAAATTAATTCAAAAAATCTTATTTCAGCTACTTATGAAAAAAGTTCACTTGATTTTGGAGAAATAATTAATTATTTTAACCAAAACGGGATTAATATAGAGGATATATCTACAGAAGATGGTGATTTGGAAGATGTTTTTGTTCAATTAACAAAACACTAGATTTTATTAAAAAAAAAGTTAAATTAGATTTATGGAATTTGTAGAAAATTTTAAACAAGCAAAAATAATTAAATATTTGTTCGTTGCTTTAATAGGAAGTATAATTTTAGCCATCTCATCTAAGATAAAAATTCCTTTTTATCCGGTACCAATGACTATGCAAACATTGGTGATTTTAATGATAGGTGTTGGTTTTGGCTGGAAACTTGGAGTGGCAACTGTTTCATTGTATCTATTTGAGGGGATAATCGGCTTACCTGTATTTTCAGGAACTCCTGAAAAAGGAATTGGGTTAATTTACTTTACTGGACCTACGATGGGTTATTTATTAGGTTTTCTTGCAGCTGTATATTTTTCAGGCAAATTTATTTATTGCAACAACATAGTAAAAAATTTTTTAAAATTATTTTTTGCGACTAGCTTTATCTATATTTTAGGTATGATTTGGTTGGGTGGTTTAATAGGATGGAATAAATCAATCTTTCAATTAGGCGCACAACCTTTTTTATTAGCTGAGTTATTTAAAATTTTAATTGCAACTTTTGCAATAAATCAAATAAAAAAAATTAAAAAGTTAATTTAAATTTATCGCGGAGATCTTTTAGAAAGTATTCTTTGTAAGGTTCTTCTGTGCATCTTTAGTCTTCTTGCTGTCTCAGAAACATTTCTATTACAAAGTTCAAAAACACGATGTATATGTTCCCACTTAACTCTATCAGCTGACATAGGATTTTCTGGTGGTTTGGCCTTGGACTCGGGAGAAGCAAGTAAAGCTGATTCAACGTCATCTGCATCAACTGGCTTAGCAATATAATCTATTGCTCCAGCTTTAACAGCAGCTACAGCTGTAGGTAGATTCCCGTATCCGGTTAACATTACTATTCTGCTATCTTTTTTGTTCTTAGTTAACTCTTTAATAACATCAAGACCATTTCCATCTTCAAGCCGAAGATCTACACAAGCAAAGCCTGGAGGTGTGTTTTTTACTATATTTAATCCTTCAGCTACTGTTTTAGCTTCTTTTACTTGAAATCCCTTTTTCTCCATAGCTCTAGCGAGCCTACTTCTTAAAGGATCATCATCATCCAATATAAGTAATGATTTATCCTCAAATTCTGACAGTTTTAGTTGATCTGGTATATTTTTTTGAGCTCTCATACATTCAACATATGGGTATTGTGGATACAATTACAACAGGTCAGTATGGCTTTTTTTTCTTTACATAAAGTCAAAAAAACCTTAAACGCAAATTATATAAGATTTTTTTTATTAAATTTTTTAAAAAATCTTTGTGTAAACAAACGGGGGACACATGAAATGCGAAAATTTAAATCAGTTAACGAATTAGTTAACACATTAAAACCAGATTATCCCGTATACTGTATACGGCCTGAAGAAATAAAAAAATCAGTTACATTTTTTAAAAAAAATTTTCCTGGTAAGATTTTATATGCTGTAAAAACTAATCCTCACGAAAAAATATTAAAGCAAATTATATCGAACGGTATTAAAGATTTTGATGTGGCCTCTTTAACAGAAATAAAATTAATAAAAAAAATAGATCCTGAAGTTAACTTGCACTTTATGCACACTATTAAAAGTAAAGAAAGTATTGCGTCTGCTTATTTTGATTATGGTGTCAGAAGTTTCTCTCTTGATAACAAAGATGAATTAAGAAAAATTCTTGAAGCTACAAATCAAGCAAAAGACTTAAAATTATTTGTAAGAATAGCAATTTCAAATGAATATGCTGAAATAGATTTATCTAGAAAATTTGGAGCTCCTTCTTCAGAAGCCTTGGGGCTTGTTAGATTATGCAAAGAATATTCAAAAAAATTAGGAGTTAGTTTTCATGTTGGATCACAATGTATGGAAAAAATTTCATACTCTAAAGGACTACGTGAAGTAGGTAATATCATTAAGAAAACAAAAATTATTCCTGACATTATTAATATTGGTGGAGGCTTTCCAGCAATTTACCCTGACTTGAAACCTGAACCGCTAATAAGATATATGGAAGAAATTAAAAAAGGGATAAAAAATTTAAAATTAAATAAACTACCACAAATTATTTGTGAGCCTGGCCGATCGATTGTAGCTGAAAGTGGCTCAACTATTGTAAAAGTAGTTTTAAGAAAAAAACAAAATCTATATATAAATGATGGCACCTATGGATCTTTATTTGACGCGGGAGTTCCTAATTTTATCTTTCCTTCTAAAATGATAACAGATGGTAGAATTCAATCAAAAAAATTAACATCATTTAGTTTTTTTGGCCCAACGTGTGATAGCTTAGATTATATGAAGGGCCCTTTCTTGTTACCAAACAATATAAAAGAAGGTGACTATATAGAATTAGGTCAACTTGGAGCTTATGGTTTAACTTTTAGAACAAACTTTAATGGTTTTTACTCTAATGAAATATTTGAAGTAAACGATAAACCAATTATGTCTTTATACGAAGAATCAAATGAAAAAGTTGATTCTTTAGTTGCTTAATGGACAAAAAAAATAATCCTAACATAGGTCATAACAAAAAAAAACTTCTTAGCAGTCCCGTAGAACACATTGATATAAAATCTTTTGATGCAAGAAAGATAATCGATGGTATGAGCAAAATGTCATTCACTTCTCGAGATACAGCTAGAGCTGCTAGTATTTATAATGAAATGCTTTCTGATAAAGAATGCTCAATTTTTTTAACATTGGCTGGATCAACTTCTGCTGGTGGATGTATGGATTTGTATTCCGATCTTGTAAAAAATAATATGATTGATGCTGTAGTTGCAACTGGTGCATCTATTATTGATATGGATTTTTTTGAAGCTTTGGGCTTCAAACACTATCAAGGCTCTCAATTTCAAGATGATACTGAGTTAAGAAATAACTATATTGATAGAATATATGATACTTATATCGATGAAGAAGAACTTCAAGCATGTGATAAAACTATTTGTGATATAGCTAATACCTTAGAACCAAGATCATACACTTCTAGAGAATTTATCAAAGAGCTTGGCAAATATTTGAAGACTAATGGGAAAAAAAAAGGTTCTCTTATTGAAACTGCATATGACAATAATGTTCCAATTTTTTGCCCTGCTTTTACTGACAGTTCAGCGGGCTTTGGTCTAGTAATGCATCAAGAGCAAAATCCGAATAAGCATATAACTATAGACTCGATTCGAGAGTTTAGAGAACTCACTGAAATTAAATTACATTCTAAGCAATCTGGTTTGTTAATGGTTGGTGGAGGTGTTCCAAAAAATTTTATTCAAGACACAGTTGTGTGTGCAGAGCTACTAGGTAAAAAGGTAGAAATGCACAAATATGCCATTCAAATTACTGTTGCGGACACTCGTGATGGAGCTTGTAGTAGTTCCACATTAAAAGAGGCGAGTTCATGGGGCAAAGTAAATGTAACAAAAGAACAAATGGTGTTTGCTGAGGCGTCAAGCGTGTTGCCTTTAATTGCGAGTGATGCTTATCATCGAGCAAATTGGAAAAATAGAGATAGAAAAAATTTCTCAAAAATATTTAAATAAAAAAGTGAAATATCTTTCAAATAAAAAAGGTTTTCTTGGAATTGATAATAAATTCAATTTTAAAGAAAAGGTTATAGTTGTGCCTTTTGGTCTAGAGAAAACTGTTAGTTATGGTGGTGGGACTAGAAATGGACCTAGAGAAATCATTAAAGCGTCTCACCAGGTAGAGCTTTATGATGAAGAATTAAACTGTGAGCCTTATAAAAAAATAGGTATTAAAACTTTAAAACCATTTAAGATTAATAAAAATATTAAAAAAGCACTTAATAATATGTCTAAAATAAATCAAAAAATTTTAGACAAAAAACTTTTTCCTTTAACTTTCGGTGGAGAACATTCCATTACACCAGGATGTATCGCTCCATTTGTAAAAAAATATAAAAAAATTTGCTTATTGCACTTTGACGCGCACGCGGATTTAAGAGAAAGTTATAATGGAGAGAAATTTTCTCATGCATCAGCAATAAAAAGGTGTTTAGATTATAAAAATATATCTGTTATTTCTTTTGGCGTTAGAAATATTTCTGAAAGTGAAATACGTTTTTTAAAAAAAAATAAATCAAGAATTAATATTTTTTGGGCTAAAGATAAATTAAAGTGGGACTTAAAAAAATTTAAAAAAATGATAGAAAATAAAACTGTTTACTTAACATTTGATGTTGATGGATTAGACTCTAGTATTATGCCGGCTACAGGAACACCGGAACCAGGAGGCCTGCTATGGGATGAAACTTTAAAAATTATTAGAATTGCCGCCAAAAATTCTAATATTGTTGGTGCAGATGTAAATGAATTATCACCAATTAAAGGGTTTAATTCTTATAATTTCTTAGTTGCTAAGCTAGCATACAAAATTCTATCTTATGCATTTGAATTTAAACGTTAGTAAAATCTTTTGGACTCCAACTTATAGTCACTAAAGCTCCTCCTAATTTACTATTTCTTATAAATAGTAATCTTGCCCCTTGTTTTTCTAGTAAAGTTTTTCCCAAAAAAGTTCCCAACCCCAGTCCTGAATTAGAACTTAGTTCTTTAGATTTTGATTTAATATAAGGTTCGCCAATTTTTTTAATTACATCTTCTGGAATTCCAGGGCCATCATCATTTATTTCTACTTCTATTATTTTTGCATTGCTTTTTAAATTTACTTTAACTTTGTTTTTAGAAAATTTTACAGCATTACCTATAAAATTTCTTAGACCGTAAATTATTTCAGGTGTCCTTTGAATGCTAATTTTATTTTGATCTTCTTGAATAAGTAGATCTATTTTTTTTGATGAAGTTTCTTTAAATGAATTAGTTATCTCTTCAAGTAAATCTTCTAATTTTATAGAACTTAAAAAACTATCTTCTTCTATTTGTTTTTTTGAAATTTTTTTTAAAATTTCACTACATCTTTTTGTTTGACTAATAAGTAAATCAATATCTTTTGAGATTTCTTTATTATCTCCTATTTCTTTCTTTAATTCTTTAGCAACAACGCTTATTGTAGCTAAAGGTGTGCCAAGAGAGTGAGCAGCAGCGGCTGCTTGGCCACCAAGCGACTCTAGCTCGTACTCTTTAGCTATTACTTCCTGCAATTTATTTAATGCTTCAGATCTTTTTTTAGTTTCTCCTGAAAATCTAACTCCAAAATAACTCAAAAATACTAAACCAATTAAAATTGATGTTAAAATACCAAATTTATAAAAGTTTGGAACATTAAATGTATTTGCATCCATACCAGGTAAAGCTAAATAAAAATGTGTAAGTAGAAATAACATAAGCGATGTAATTACACTTAATATTATAGTTGTTCCCATACTAAGAAACGTGGATGAAACTATAGCTGGTATAATTAGTAAGAATGAAAATGGATTAAGAATTCCACCTGTTAGATAAAGAAGAATACTTAACTGCACTAAATCATATGAGAGAAAAAACGAAGCATAAGTGTCCTTAAGTTGATTAACTTGAACTCTAAATTGTAAAAAAATGTTTGTAAGTAACCCAAATAAAATTATTACATAACTTTCATTAATTGGAAACTCTAGTTTAAGATAGTAAAAAACAATATTTACGGCAACAAATTGCCCAAAAATAGCAATATACCTAAGTACTGTAAGAGTATTTTTGTCTAGATTTAAATTCTCCTTTGTTCGAAAAAGAGTCGAAAAGTCCATTTAAATTTAAATATCTAAATTTGCAACATTTAACGCGTTATTTGTTATGAATTCTTTTCTTGGTGCAACTTCATCTCCCATTAAAATTTTTATCATTTTTTGATCTTCTTTTGATTTTTCTTTGGTTCCTTTGGAATATTGAACTCTTAACATTGTTCTATTGTCAGGATTTAACGTTGTTTCCCAAAGTTCTTCTGGGTTCATCTCACCCAGTCCTTTGAAACGCTGTATAGATAATTTTTCTCTTTGTTCTTGCATAAAACTATTGAAAGCTGGCGATCCTTTTTTGATCTTTTTATCTACTTTACTTGTTTCCAGTATATATTCTTCAAGCGTCTTTTCATCTTTAATATAAATACTTTTATTTGCTTTAGTTACCTTAAATAACGGCGGCTGAGCTAGATAGATATGACCATTTTCAATTAATTGATTAAAAGGATAATTATTAAAAAAAGTGAGCAATAAAGTTCTGATGTGAGATCCGTCAACATCAGCATCAGTCATTATTACTATTTTGTCATAACGTAAATTTTCAATATTAAAATCTTTTGATCCTGTTCCCAACGCATTTATAAGCGTTACAATTTCATTAGAAGACATCATTTTCGCTAAGGCTTTGATACTGTGATCTTCACCATTTGATTTTCCATTTACATAGGTATTTAAAATTTTTCCTCTTAAGGGTAATACTGCCTGATATTCTCTTACTCTTCCTTGTTTTGCGGATCCACCTGCTGAGTCTCCCTCAACAATATACAATTCAGTGCCCTCTCTTTTTTGTATTTGACAATCAGCTAGTTTACCTGGTAGTCCCGATAGTTCAAAAGTTCCTTTACGTCTCACATTATCTCTAGCTTTTCTTGCTACGTCTCTTGCCATTGCTGCTTGACTTATTTTTTCAATTACAGTTTTGGCAACTGAGGGGTTTTGATCAAACCATGTTGAGACTTTTTCACTAATAATGTGTTCTACAATATTTCTAATCTCTGAAGACACAAGTTTATCTTTAGTCTGAGAAGAAAATTTGGGATCTGGCATCTTAATCGAAAGAACTGCTGTAAGTCCTTCTTTAATGTCTTCACCTGACAAAGTAATTTTATTTTTTTTACTATTTCGATCAGCTGTATACTTATTTATTACTCTAGTTAATGCACTTCTAAAACCCAATAGATGTGTACCGCCATCTTTTTGTGGTATATTATTTGTAAAAGGTAAAACATCTTCTGAATACCCTGCGTTCCACTCAAAAGAGCATTCAACCATAACATTATTCTTGGTAGCGTTTACGTAGACCGGTTTTTTAAATACCTCTTTCTCATTTTTATTAACCAAAATAGCTTTTTTATTATTAATATATTTTACAAACTCAATGATTCCCCCGTCATACTTATGTGTATGCTCTTTTGTTTTTTTTAAAGTATTATCTACTAATTTAATAGCTATTCCTTTATTTAGAAATGCAAGTTCTCGAATTCTTTTTTCAAGAATTAGTGCGCTAAATTTTGTAGAAGAAAATATTTTTTTAGAAGGTAAAAAATTAATCCTTGTTCCTTTTTTTTTAGTTTTACCTATTTTTTTTAATGGTTTTAAAGAATTCCCATCTTTAAATTTGATTTCATATTCATTCCCATCTCTAAAAATGTTTAATTCCAATTTCTCAGATAATGCATTAACCACTGAAACTCCAACACCATGTAACCCACCTGAAACTTTGTATGAATCGTGATCAAATTTACCTCCTGCATGCAATTGGGTCATTATAACTTCTGCGGCTGACATCTTTTCTTCTTTATGTAAATCAACAGGAATGCCTCTTCCATCATCCTCTACTGTAACGGTACTATCCAAATTGATAGTTACCTCTATGTTTCTACAATGTCCTGCTAAAGCTTCATCAATTGAATTATCAATAACCTCAAATACCATGTGGTGCAGACCAGAACCATCGTCTGTGTCTCCAATGTACATTCCAGGTCTTTTCCTTACCGCGTCCAGTCCTTTAAGTACTTTTATCGAGTCCGCGCCATAAGATGTTTTGTTTTTAAGCTCTGAGTTTTTTTGCATTATTTTTAGAATTGAATTCTTATATCATTTTTTTTAGTTAATATAAAACTACTTGGTGTTTGTATGGCTTAAAACTACTCTGTATCAACAGTTCTAGAGCAGAAAATAAAAAAATTTATAAAATACGTTATTTTTAGATTTTCATTGGCATAATAACATAATAGCTATTTTTGTCAGAGACGTCCTCGATTAAAACAGGAGAAATAGAGTCTTTTAAGCTCATTTTTAAATTTACATCTTCGACTTCTGAAATAATATCTATTAAATACTTGGAATTAAAACTTATACTTAAATTTTCAGAGCTAAAGTCCGCTTTAATTTTTTCATTACCTTCACCAGAGTTAGCGCTATTTACAGATAATTGTACATTATCTTTATTAACAACTAATTTTACACCTTCTTTTCTGTCTAATGATACGCTAGCTACTCTTTCAATTGAATTAATGAAATCTTTTGCTGAAAGAATCAAGGTTTTGTCATTATTAGTAGGAACTACTTTTTTATAATCAGGAAACTTTCCATCAATAACCTTGGAGATTAATTTTGTTTTCCCTAATGTAAATTTTATCTTATTTTCACTTGTCTGCAATTTTAATTGGCTTGAGTCTTCTGCCAATAAAGAACAAAGTTGATAAACTGTCTTTCTAGGTAAAATTAATGATGTAAAGTCAGATATTTTCTCGATCTCTAGACTACTTGAGGACAACCTATGGCTATCAGTAGCAACACCAGTTAAAAAATTTCTACCGTGGGCTTCTGTTAAATGGAGAAATACACCATTTAAATAATGTCTTGTATCGTCATTAGATATTGAGACTCTTGTTTTATTGAGCATTTTTAAAAATTTATTGTTATTTAAAATAATTTCTTGGCCTTCAAACTCATCAGAAAAAGAAGGAAAATTATCTATTGGTAGGCATAAAAGGTTAAAATCTGAATTATCACTTTTAAGACTTAATTTATTTTCTGATGTTAAGTTAAAATTTAAATCTGAATTAGAAGAGATTTTTCGTAAAATATCATAAAGTATTGTTGCAGAAGTTGTGGTACTACCTTCATTTATTATTTGAACATCAGAAATTTCATCATAAAAAATTATATCTAGATCTGTCGCTATTATAAATAATTTTTTATCTTTAAGCTGTAGAAGAACGTTAGATAAAATTGGGAGTGTATTTTTTTTTTCAACAATCCCTTGTACAAAATTTAAAGATTTTAATAAAATATCTCTTTTTACGACAAATTGCATTTTTTTACTGTTCTAACAGCAGACTTTTAATTTGATTAATATTCTTTTTCATTTCATCGTCTTGTTCTGACAACCTTGTAATAGTTTTGACAGCATGAATAACAGTTGTGTGATCACGGTTGGCAAATCTTCTACCAATTTCAGGTAAGGATCTTGTTGTCATTTTTTTTGCTAAATACATTGCTACCTGCCTAGGTCTAGCTAAAGGTCTAGATCTTCTTTGAGAAAGCATTTCACTTAGTGCTATATTAAAATAATTTGAAACAATATTTTGTATTTTATCTATTGTAATTATTTTTGTTTGATTAAAAATATCTTTTAATATGTTTTTGCAATCAGCAATTGTTAGAATTTTATTATGTACTCTGCTAAATGCTATAACTCTATTAAGTACTCCTATGAGTTCCCTAATATTTGTTTTACTTTCAGTTGCAATATAATTGATTACTTCTTCACTTAAATTTATACTTTCTTTAAATTGAGTTTGTATTTCTTCAATTTTTTTATGAATAATTTTTACTTTCAATTCTAAATCAGCAATATCAATATCAACTACGAGCCCGCCAGCTAATCTCGATTTAATCCTATCCTGTATTCTATCTAGTTTCATTGGGGATCTATCAGAAGAAATAACGATTTGAGAACCTTTGTCCATTAAGCTATTAAACGTATGAAAAAACTCCTCTTGCAGACTCTCTTTTCCACTAATAAATTGAATATCATCGATAATAAAAACCGAGGATTTTCTAAAAAAATCTTTAAAATTTACCATATCGTTCTTTTTAATAGATTTGATGAAATGATACATAAATCTCTCTGCTGAAATAAACATTACATTATTATTATTTTGCAATTCCAGTCCGATAGCGTTTAGTAAATGTGTTTTTCCCAAACCTACACCGCCACAAATAAAAAGTGGATTATATCTTGAGACATGTTCGCAAACTTTCTTAGAATAAGATAATGCAATATCGTTACTTTTTCCTTGAATAAAACTATCAAAATTTAAATTAGGATTTAATCTATTGTAATTAAGTATAGAGTCTTTTATTTCAGTTACTTTACTCAGCTCATCAATTTTAATAAATTCTTGATTCTGTTTATTTTCCTCAATAATTTTAAACTCTATTCTATTCAAACTTAACTTGAAGGTTTGAACTTGTTCTAAAATTTTATCTAAATATCTAGACACTATCCAATCTCTAAAAAAACGAGTAGGTACGCCAAGAACCAAATAATCGTTATATTCTTTTACTAAAGAAATTTTTTGTAACCAGCTATTATAAACTTCAGTACCAAATATGTTTTTGAATGAAATTTGAATTTGATCCCATTCTAAAGTTTTTTCTTCTTCTGAAATATAAGCGTTTTGTTTTTTAAAATTATTTTCCATGTAATTATTTTGTAAGAAATTTCTATAAACCCCCTTTTAAAAAAATTAGCAACAAATTTATTAAATAATAAAAAAATAAATTGAAATAGGTTGTACAATTATCGTTAAAATAGAATTCTAATATCAGACTTACAATTTACGTGTCTTTCAATCAACTTTTGGTTTTGTTATTCTAAATGTAGATTATTGAAACAAATTTAATCAACTTTTAATTGATAAATAAAAACTAAAACTTCTTTGATATTTTTGATATTTTTCTAGCTGCAGTTTTTTTGCTTATTGTACCAGATTTAGCAACCTGCATTAGAATTGATTGAAATTTTGAAAAATATTTTTTTGCTTTTTCTTTTTCTTTAGATTTAAGCAATAATTCCATCTGTTTGACGGCGTTCTTATACTTACTCTTTCTTATCCTGTTAATTTGAGTTTGCTTTTTAACTCTTCTTACTCGTCTGATTGCTGATTTTGTATTAGGCATAGTTTTTAAATTGTATATATGGGCAGATTAAAAGGGTCAACTTTATTATTTTTGGCAATTAGAGCAAAAAAAAGTTGCTCGATTAGCAATTGATGATTTTACAATTTTACTCTTACAGCCATTACTAGGACACTTGCTGTCCTTTTTTCCATAAACGTTAAAATGTTGCTGAAATGAACCTTTTTTTCCATTACTACTAGAAAAATCCTTTATAGAAGATCCTCCTAATTTAATTGAAGCTTCTAAAATTTTTTTTGTAGATTTAATAATTTTTTTAAGTTCAAATTCTTTAAGATTTTTAACTTTACGATTTGGTTTAACTTTACTGAGGAAAAGAATTTCATTTGCATAAATATTACCTATTCCAGATATAAATTTTTGATCCATTAAAATATCCTTAATCACTCTAGACTTACCTCTAATGCACTTTGTAAAATAAGCATAATTAAATGTTTTTTCTAAAGGTTCTGGTCCTAAATTCTTGAGATGAAAATTATTTTTAAAATCCTTTTTATTTAAAAATTTGATAAATCCAAACTTCCTAACGTCGTTATAAATTAGTTGTTGTTTTTTATTAAAAAAAAAAACTATTCGATCATACTTTTGATCTTTTGCCTTATCAATATTATAATGAAAACTAGTTTTGAACTTTTTTTTATTTTGATTTATAAAAAAAAATTTACCTGTCATACCAAAATGGACTAGCATTACGGTATTACTGTTAAAAAAAAATAATAAAAATTTTGATCTTCTTTCTATTTTTTTAAGCTTCATTCCAATAATTTTTCTTATTTTATTTTTATCTATTTGATATCTTAATCTACCATCGTTAATTTTTACCTTTTTTATAATTAAATTTTGAACTTTGTTAGTTAAGGACCTTTTAACAACTTCAACTTCAGGTAATTCTGGCATATAATTATGTTATGAAAAGTACTATTCTCGATAAAACAAAATTAGTCAATTCAGTATTTTCCAAAGTGTATAAAAAATACGATCTAATGAATGATATTATGTCATTCGGTATTCATAGATTGTGGAAAAATAAGTTTATTGAATGGATGAACCCTCTTTCAAATTCAAAACTGATTGATGTGGCATCAGGGACTGGTGACATTGCAAAATTATTTTCAAAGAGAATTAATAACTCTTCAAATATTATTTGTGTAGAGCCCAATATTGAAATGTTTAAAGAAGGAAAATTAAATTTACAAAAATACAAAAATATTAAATGGCTTAATGCGCAAGCTGAAAAATTACCAGTCAAAGATAGCACTTTTGATTTTTATACAATTAGTTATGGCATAAGAAATGTTACAGATATAAATAAAGCTCTAAGTGAAGCTTTTAGAGTATTAAAACCAGGTGGTCGTTTTATGTGTTTAGAGTTTTCAAAAATTGACAATGAAATGCTGAATTTTTTCTATAAAAAATACTCAAAAGCTATACCACTGATCGGCAAATATATTGTTGGAACCTCGCAGCCTTACGAGTATTTGGTTTCTAGTATTGATCAATTTTATAACCAAAATCAGTTAGTAAAATTAATAGTTCAAAACGGATTTTCTAATGTAGAATATCGAAATCTATCTAATGGCGTATCAGCAATACACTCTGGGTGGAAAATTTAAATGTTTAAAAGATTTTTTAGATTATTTCAAATAGCGAGAAAGCTATCAACGTCTGGTGCTATCGATACTATTAATCAGGAACACGAGATTCCACTATCTGTTAATTTATTTTTTAACTTTATATCTATTGGTTCAAATACAAATCGTCATAATAGTCAAAAAAAACCAGGAGAAAAACTTTGTACAGCTCTTCAAGGAATGGGGACCACTTTTATAAAACTTGGACAATTTTTAGCCACAAGGCCAGATATAATCGGAGAAGAAATGGCAAAAGATTTGGAAAAACTCCAAGATAAAGTTCCCGCCTTTGAACTTTATGAGGCAAAAAAGATAATAAAAAAAGAAATTGGCGAAAAACAATTCAATAACATTATTGAAATTAGTGAGCCAATTGCTGCTGCATCAATAGCTCAAGTACATATAGCAAAAATAAAAAATGAAAACAAAGAAAAACAAGTAGCTGTAAAAATCCTAAGACCTGACATCGAGAAGCTATTTAATGAGGAGTTAGATGCTTTAATGTTGTTTGCATACATAATTGAAAATACTATTACAAAAGCTAAACGATTAAAATTAGTTGAAGTAGTTCATCTACTTCGAGAAATTACAAATATTGAAATGGATTTAAGATTTGAAGCTGCTGCTGCAAATGAATTGTATGAAAATACTCAACAGGATCAAGGCTTCAATGTTCCAAAGATTTATTGGAATTATACCACTAAGAGGATATTAACTTTAGATAAAGTTGAAGGTATTTCAATAAGAGAGCATAACAAGCTTAAAGATAAAGGTGTCGATCTTAAAAAGTTGGCAGAAAATTTAATTCAGCACTTTTTAAAACAAGCAGTTCAAGATGGTTTTTTTCATGGTGATATGCATCAGGGAAATTTATTCGTAGACCATAAAGGTAACATCATTCCAGTTGATTTTGGTATAATGGGAAGATTAGACAAAAATAATAGGAAGTTTTTAGCAGAAATTTTGTACGGATTTATCAAGAGAGATTATATTAAGGTTGCGGAGGTTCATTTCCAGGCAGGTTTAGTCCCTCAAGATGCGTCTAAGGAAGAATTTGCACAAGCTTTAAGATCTGTGGGTGAGCCTATATTTGGTCAAACAATTAAGGATATTTCAGGTGGAAATCTATTAGCCCAATTATTTGAGATCACAGAGAAATTTAATATGCCGACACAGCCCTCTTTGTTATTATTGCAAAAAAACATGGTAGTTGTTGAAGGAGTTGCACGAAAATTATTTCCTGAGACAAACATTTGGGAAGTTTCTAGACCAGTACTAGAAAATTGGCTAAAAAATATTAAAAGTCCGAAATCGACAATTGATACAGCTTTAAATACCTCAGCAGAAATTATTAAAAGAATACCTGATTTTCCAAAATTAATGGATAGAGCAGATTATGCACTAAAATTAATGGCTGAAGGGAAGTTAAGTTTAGGTATTAGTAATAATAAAAGTTTGGAAATAGAGCAAATGAAACTGAAAAATTTCAGGAATAATATCATTATTAGTTTTTTTGGTATTGTAATTATATGTCTATTGGTATTTTAATCTCTATAGATGACTTTAAAAAATAAAAAAATACTAATTGTAGTAGGGGGTGGTATAGCAGCCTACAAATCGTTAGATCTCATTAGATTGTTAATGAAAAATAATGTTAGAGTTAAAACTATTCTTACTAAGAGTGGTAAAGAGTTTATAACTCCATTATCATTAACTACCCTCTCAAAAAGTAAAACTTACGAGAGTGTATTTGATAAAAACTCAGAAGCTGAAATAGATCATATTACATTATCTAGGTGGGCTGACTTAATTATTGTCATGCCAACGACTGCTAATTTTATGAGTAAATTATCTATTGGAAAAGCTGAAGACTTAGCTACCACAGTTTTATTAGCATCTGATAAAGATATATTGCTAGTACCTGCAATGAATGTCAGAATGTGGATTCATAAAGCCACTCAAACAAATTTGAAAATTTTACAAGACTTTGGTTATCAATTCATTGGGCCTGAAAAAGGAGAAATGGCCTGTGGCGAATTTGGTGATGGAAAAATGTCTAGCCCAAGACAAATTTACGAATACTTAAAAAACTACTTTAATAAAAGAGATTTAGTAATAAAGAAAAAATGGAAAGCTATAGTCACATCTGGCCCAACAAGAGAATATATTGATCCAGTCAGATATATTTCTAATGAGTCTAGTGGAAAACAAGGTTATGAAATTGCTATAGCGTTAAATAGATTAGGAATACAAACCACTCTTATATCTGGTCCATCTAATTTTATTTCACACAAAGGCCTAAAAATAAAAAAAATTATTTCAGCAGATGAAATGTTGAATGAGGTAAAAAGATTGTTACCAGTTGATTTAGCTGTATGTGCGGCGGCTGTAACTGATTTTAAACCAACCGAAAAAAAGAAAAATAAAATCAAAAAAGAAAATATAAATTTAAAATTAATAAATTTTGTTAAAAATAGGGATATTCTTGAATATATCTCTAAAAATAATAAACATAGACCTCGTATTGTAGCTGGTTTTTCTGCTGAGACTGAAAATGTAACAAAAAACTCTATAGATAAAATGAAAAGAAAAAATTGTGATCTTATGTTTGCAAATGATGTTTCTCAAAAAGATATTGGCTTTAACTCTAACTATAACAAAGTTTCAGTGATAGATAAAAAAGGTAATGTAAAAACTATTCCAAAAAATAAGAAGAGTTTTATTGCAAACAAAATTGCTGAAATTTTACTGGATAAATTATTAATTGATGACAGAAATATTAATTAAAAGATTATCTAAAAGTATTCTTTTACCTAAGTATGAAACAAATGACTCTTCAGGTATGGATCTGGCAGCAAACATAGAAAAAGAAATTCAGATTATGCCTGGAAAAACTGCGATTATCCCTACTGGTCTAGCTATAGCAATACCAAAAAATTTTGAAATACAAATTCGTCCCCGATCAGGACTTGCTGCTAAAAATCAAATATCTGTTTTGAATACTCCCGGTACAATTGATGCTGATTATAGAGGGGAACTGAAAGTTATTTTGATAAACCACGGTGAGAAGGTTTTTAGAGTTGAAAAAGGATTACGTATTGCACAAATGGTTTTATGTCCTGTGATAAAAGCAAATTTAAAAGAAGTTGATGTACTTGGAGAAACTGAACGTGGTTCTGGTGGATTAGGTTCAACAGGTGCTAAATAAATAATGGAATTGAATCTCAAGGATTTTAAAAGATTTGAAAAACAAATTATTTTAAAAAAGATCGGTTTAATAGGACAAAAAAAAATTAAAAATTCAAAAATTTTAATAATAGGAATAGGTGGTCTAGGGTGTCCACTTCTTACGTATCTTGTATCAGCAGGTGTTTGCAATATTGGAATAGTTGATTATGACAAAGTTGAGCTAAGTAATTTAAATAGACAAACTCTTTTTAACTTATCTGATATTGGAAAGTTTAAAGTTACCCAAGCTAAATTGAAAATAAATAAAATTTATAAAAATGCGAAAATTAAAATATTTAATGAAAAAATCTTAAAAAGGAATATTAAAAAAATTATACAAAATTATGAAATTATTTGTGATGGAACAGATAATTTTGATACACGTTACTTAATAAATGATGAATGTAAGAAAAATAAAAAAATTTTGATTTCAGCTGCAATTAGCAAATTTGATGGGCATCTTTTTAAATTTAACTTTAAAAGAAAAAGCTCTTGTTACAGATGTTTTATGCCAGTAGAACCTGATCAAGAAAATAATTGTGCGTCAGAGGGTATTTTTCCTCCTGTGGCTGGTGTATTGGGTTCATTACAAGCCAATGAGATACTTAAAACAATATTAGAACTTAAGGATAACTTGAATAATAATGTTCTTATATTTAATTCTTTAAAAACTTCTATTAGGATAATTAAAATTAACCCAAACCCATCTTGTTTAAATAAATGCAAAAAATAACTTTTTTATTTTTTATTTTTTATTTTACTTGTTTTGAATTGACATATGCAAAAGATGAATACTTTAGAACCCTGCGTTACGAAAAAGTAAATCTTAGACAAGGGCCAGGTAAAGATTATCCAATTAAAATATTTTACAAAAAAAAATTTTTACCAGTAATAATCCAAGACAATTCTGAGAATTTTAGAAAAATTAGAGATCATGAAAATAATTCAGGCTGGATACATATTTCTCAATTATCAAAAAAAAAAGCTGCTATTGTTACAGGTACTGATTTAATAATATTTAAGGGCTCAACAATTTACTCTAATCCTGTTGCAATCCTTAAAATAGGAAGATTAGTCAAAATTGAAAAATGCAGAGAAAATTGGTGTAAAGTAAAATCTGGTGAATTTAAGGGATGGGTTAAAAATGAGAGTTTGTGGGGTTTATTTTAGTTAAAATCTAATGATAAAGCTTTTTTATTATTATCAGTTAATTTTACTGTGTGCGCATACATTTCATGATCAACTCCAATAAATATTTCATTTGTTGGATCTTTAAATTTTTTAACTTGCTCATCAGTGAACTCGAAATGTATAAATTGTACAGATGAAGCTTTTCCTTCTGCAGAAGTTCTATCTACATCTTGTTCTGGGATCGATTTGATTTTTTCATCACCTACCTTCAAAAAGACTTTTTCTTCAATTCCACCAACTTTATTTAAAAATTCAGCTCTACTTAAAGGATTATCAATTTCAAACATTAATGTGGCTACCAACTCTTTACCCTTTGGTATTAACGGGTTGTAAGCAGCTAATTCATCTTTTAATTGTTCATCTCCACCTTTTTCTATATGTAGCATTTCTTGAATTTGAGCTTTCATTGTTTCGTAAGACTCAAAATAAAAATTGGCGTATGGTCCTAATGAAACTCTTCTATCTTTTTTGTAGGAAACGATTTCTTTCCTATGCGCTTTTCTGTTTTTTGCATACTCGTCAGCTGGTATTAGATCTTCTTTAGTCACTTCTCTTATTTGTTTATTCATATTTACAATCTATAAGACTTTGCCATAATTTCTATAGGATGTAATGCCTCATCATGTTTTATATCTGTGTCTTTAGAAAGTTGATCAAGATGTTTACCAGCTAATGGACAATCTGAAGCCATATATTTATTTTTCTTACTATCAATTTGTCTTGCTGTCGGCCTTCCTACTTTGTTGGCAAGATCATGCGTTTCTTTCATTACTCCAAAAGTTCCTCCATGGCCGGCGCATCTTTCAACAATATCTAATTTTACATTAGGTATATTCTTCAACATATCTCTTGCTTTAATGCCCATATTTTGTGCTCTAGCGTGGCAAGCGTTATGAACCGTAACTCCACCATCAATTTCTTGTAAACCTGTTGCTAAACCCTCTTTGTTGGCAATATCTACAATGTACTCGTCTATATCAAAGACATGTTTTGATAATTTTTTTATGTTACTATCGCCAGGAAGTAACAAAGGCCACTCAAATTTTAGCATTAAACCGCAACTAGCTGTTAATGTTATAACCTCGTAACCTTTATCTATCCATTTAAGTAGATCGATAGAAACTTTTTTTGCTTGTTCAACAACTTTTGGTAGATCTGCCTGTTCCAAAAAGGGCATTCCACAGCAACCAGGATAAGCATGTTCAACTTCTACACCATTTTTCTTTAAAACTTTTAAGGCTGCTACACCTGTATTTTTTTTATTAAAATTCACGAAACATGTTGAGTAGATAACTGCTTTTCTTTTTGAGTTTCTTCCTAAGTTTATTTTTTTAACATTATTTTTAAAATAATTTGAAAATGTCTCTGTGTTATATTTTGGTAGTTTTACTCTTTTATCTATATCTATAAATATTTCTAAAATTTTCCTAAATATATTATTTTTAACATCTGACATCCAATTAATTAATTTGGAGAATAAAACTCCTATTTTTCCATTTCTATCTATTTGAGCTAATTGATAGGGTATTTTAGGTAGTTCGTTTTTTTTTTTTTGGGCTGTTCTATAACGCAACATTAAATGCGGAAAATCTAAATTAAATTCATGTGGTGGTACATAGGGACATTTGGTCATAAAACACATATCACAAAGCGTACATGCGTCTACAACAGGTTTAAACTGCTCACTTTTTAGACTATCTACATCCTCATTTTCCGAATCATCAATTAAGTCGAAAAGTTTTGGAAAAGAGTCACAAAGATTGAAGCATCTTCTACATCCATGACAAATATCAAATGCTCTTCTCATTTCATCGTCAAGTTTCTTTGGATCTAAGAAATCTGGATGATTAAATTCTATTGGATGCCTAATTGGCGCTTCTGTACTACCTTCTTTAGCCATAATTTTATAGATTTTATGGTGGAGTTTAACTCCACCAAAAATTAGTTTTGGATTACTTTACTAAATCTAAAGTTTTTTGAAATTTACCAGCGTGTGATTTTTCTGCTTTAGCAAGCGTTTCAAACCAGTCTGCTATTTCTTCAAAACCTTCGTCTCTAGCTGTCTTAGCCATACCAGGATACATATCTGTATATTCGTGTGTCTCACCTGCTACTGCGGATTCAAGATTAGCTTTTGTTTCACCAATTGGTAAACCAGTTGCTGGATCACCCACTTCTTCTAAATATTCCAAGTGACCGTGAGCATGACCAGTTTCACCTTCTGCTGTTGATCTAAACACTGATGCAACATCATTGTAACCTTCTATGTCTGCTTTTTGAGCAAAGTAAAGATATCTTCGGTTAGCTTGACTTTCTCCTGCGAAAGCTGCTTTTAAGTTATCTTCTGTTTTTGATCCTTTAAGTGCCATGTTTTCTCCTTTGTTTTATAGAATCATTTATAATGATTCCAAACTATAAGTCAAGTAGTTTAGAATGATTATAAACTAGTGATTTTGATTATCATTATCAATGTTAATAATTACATTAACATCTTTTATAGATTTGCCTTTTGGTGGAGTGGGAAATTTTTTTAACTCAATATTGTCAACTTCAATATCCGTTAATTCGTTATTAGCTTCATCATAAAAATGATGGTGAGAATCTGTGTTAGTATCAAAATAACTTCTACCTTCTCTTAATAAAATTTCTTTTAGGTGTCCTGCTTTTTTAAATGAATGAATTGTATTATAAATTGTTGCAAGTGCCACTTTTTCTTCTGAACCCTTTTTATTAATAACTTTATCTAAATTTTCTACAGTGAAATGAAAAGTTTTAGATCTATTAAATAAATATTCAGCTAGTCTAAGTCTTTGTTTAGTGGGTCTTAAACCTGAGCTACGAAGTTTCTCTGCTAAGTCTTTTTTTTTATCCATTTTACTTATTATTTATATTGTAGCTTATAATGATTCTAAACTAAATATATATGATTAAATTGATAAATCAAGTAAAACTTCTTCTAATTATGCAAAAAAATAGTTTTAGTTATGATGAGTTAATTTCGTGTGGAAATGGTGATTTATTTGGTGAAGGAAATGCAAAACTTCCACTTCCGCCAATGCTAATGTTTGACAGAATTACAAAAATCGATCAAAATTCAGGAGAATTTAAAAAAGGTTATGTAAAAGCTGAACTTGATATCAAAGAGAATTTATGGTTTTTTGATTGTCACTTTAAGAAGGACCCTGTAATGCCAGGATGTCTTGGTTTAGACGCAATGTGGCAATTGGTTGGTTTTTTTTTAGGGTGGACTGGAGAACCTGGAAAAGGAAGAGCGTTAGGAGTAAACTCTGTAAAATTTACAGGTGAGGTTTTAAAAAGTGTAAAAATGGCAACTTACGAAATAAATATAAAAAGAATATTAAAAAAAGAGGGAACAGCAGTAGGGTTAGCTAATGGTACTTTAAGTGCAGATGATAAAATAATTTACAAGGCTGAAAATTTAAAAGTAGGGCTATTTAAGTCATGAGAAGAGTAGTTATTACAGGTCTTGGTATTGTATCCTGTCTTGGTAACAACCAAGAAGAAGTACATCAATCACTCTTAAATTCAAAATCAGGAATTTCATATTCGGAAGAATATAAAGAACATAACTTAAAAAGTCATGTTCACGGTAAACCAAATATAAAGCTTGAAGATCATATAGATAGAAAAACAATAAGATTCATGGGATCAGGATCTGCTTACAATTATATAGCAATGAAAGAAGCGATTGAAGATTCTGGATTAGAAGAAATTGATGTAAGTAATTTTAAAACAGGAATTGTTATGGGCTCAGGTGGTCCATCAATTGAAAATGTCATTGTAGCAGCTGATAAAACTAGAGCTAAAACTCCAAAACTAATGGGGCCATTTATTGTTCCAAGAACTATGGCAAGCACAGCATCTGCAACGCTTGCAGTTCCTTTTAAAATTAAAGGAACTAATTATACAATGAGTTCTGCATGTGCAACTAGCGGGCATTGTATTGGTAATTCAATGGAACTAATCCAAATGGGGAAACAGGACATTGTTTTTGCAGGTGGGAGTGAAGAAATACATTGGGCAATGACTGCAATGTTTGATGCTATGACAGCATTATCATCAAAATATAATGATACCCCTGAAACAGCATCAAGAGCTTATGACAAAACTAGAGATGGATTTGTAATCGCTGGTGGTGGTGGAGTACTAGTACTTGAAGAATACGAACACGCAAAAGCTAGAGGTGCTAAAATATACGCAGAACTAACCGGTTACGGAGCAACTTCAGATGGATACGATATGGTTGCACCATCAGGTGAAGGAGCAACTAGATGTATGCAAATGGCTATGGCAACTGCTAAAAATAAAATTGATTATATAAATACTCATGGAACTTCAACGCCAGTGGGTGATATCACAGAATTAAATGCTGTTAAGACAGTTTTTGGAAATGAAATTCCAAAAATTAGTTCAACTAAATCTTTATCAGGCCACCCTTTAGGAGCAGCATCGGTACATGAAGCGATCTACTGTTTAATTATGATGAAAAATAATTTTATAACAGGTTCAGCCAATATAAATGAAGTGGATGAAGAAGCTAAAAAGTTTCCAATAGTTGCTAAGACGGAAACGGGAATAACCTTGAATACAGTCATGTCAAATAGTTTTGGTTTTGGTGGAACTAATGCTGCGTTAATTTTTGAAAAAATATAATTTATGAGCTTAATGAAAGGTAAAAAAGGTTTAATAATGGGCGTAGCTAATGAACGCTCTATTGCTTGGGGTATTTCGCAAAAACTTGCAGAAGCAGGTGCGGAACTTGCTTTTACATACCCAGCTGACGCGTTAAAGAAAAGAGTGATACCGTTAGCAGAAAAATTAAATTCAAAAGTTACTTTTAGCTGCGATGTTGAAAAAAAAGAAGATATAATTAAACTTTTTCAAGATATTAAATCTCAATGGGGTCAAATTGATTTTGTTGTTCATGCTGTAGCTTTTTCAGATAAGTCAGAATTATCAGGTGAGTATTTAGATACTAGTAGAGAGAATTTTTTAAGAAGTATGCTTATTTCTTGCTTTTCTTTTACAGAAGTTTCTAAAGAAGCGGCTAAAATTATGAAAGAAGGAGGAAGTTTGTTGACCTTAACTTATGAGTCCACAAAAGCTATTCCAAATTATAATGTTATGGGTGTATGTAAATCTGCTCTAGAAGCTAGTGTTAAATATTTGGCAAGAGATCTAGGTGCAAAAGGGATGCGTGTTAATGCAATAAGTGCTGGTCCTATTAAAACTTTAGCAGCATCAGCCATTGGTGATGCAAAATTTTTATATAAATGGAATGAAGATCATTCTTTTCTAAAACGAAATGTAGATATTCATGATGTTGGAAACTCAGCTTTATATCTTATAAGTGGGTTGGCTGCAGGTGTTACCGGTGAGATACATTATGTTGATGCTGGATATAATAAAGTGGGAATGCCTGACCCTAAAAATATTTCTTAAGCACTAGCTTGTTTCATGGATAGTTTGACTTTACCTCTATCAAAACCAACAACTTTTACTGAAACTTCGTCACCTTCTTTTACAACATCTCCAACTTTTTCAACTCTTTTAGCTGCGAGTTCAGAAATATGTACAAGCCCATCTTGTTTTCCTAAAAAGTTAACAAACGCACCAAATTCCATAATTTTAACTACTTTACCTTTATAAATTTTTCCCATTTCAGGTTTTGCTACCAAGCTTTTTATAAACTCTATTGCTTTGTTTCTAGACTCTTCATCTGGAGCGGCAACAGTCACTTCTCCGGTATCTTTAACATCAACTTTAGCTCCTGACGTTTCTACTATCTCTCTAATTGTAGCCCCACCTTTTCCAATAACAGTTGCTATATCTTTTTTATCAACTTTTATTATTTCCATTTTAGGCGTGTGTTTAGAAAATTCTTTTCTAGAGTCTTTTAAAGCTTTATTCATTTCTCCTAAAATATGTTCTCTACCACCTTTTGCTTGGTCCAAGGCTTTCTCCATAATTTCAAAAGTAATACCTTCGATTTTAATATCCATTTGAAGTGATGTAATACCATTTTTTGTACCTGCTACTTTGAAGTCCATATCACCTAGATGGTCTTCATCTCCTAAAATATCTGATAATACTGAAAAGTCGTCACCCTCTTTAATTAAGCCCATTGCAATTCCCGCAACTGGTTCTTTGATTGGAACACCAGCGTCCATAAGAGCTAATGAAGTTCCACAAACTGTTGCCATTGATGATGAACCGTTAGACTCTGTAATTTCAGAAACTACTCTTAATGTGTATGGAAAATCTTCAGCTTTTGGTAAAGATGAATTGATTGCTCTCCATGCTAATTTTCCATGTCCCACTTCTCTTCTTCCTGTTCCGATTCTTCCACATTCTCCTACAGAAAAAGGAGGGAAGTTATAATGAAGCATAAATTTGTTTCTTTGCATTCCGTTCAAGCTTTCTACTCTTTGCTCGTCATCGGACATACCTAAAGTAGTTACTACTAATGCTTGTGTTTCACCTCTAGTAAATAAAGCAGAGCCATGTGTTCTTGGCAGTACTCCAACTTCACACTTAATTTGTCTAACATCTGCTAGACCTCTTCCATCAATTCTTTTTTTATCTTTTATAATTGCTGTTCTAACAATATCTTTTTCAAGTGACTTTAATTGAGCCATAGCTTGGTTCTCAGTTATGTTTTCATCTTCAGCAAACATTTCTTTACATTTATTTTCTATTTCTGAAATGGCAGTTGATCTTTTCTTTTTATCTATTTCCTTAAAAGCTTTTCTAAGATCCGCTTCTACAGCTCCAGCAATTTTCTTTTTAACGTCTGAATGATCTACTTCTTCAACTTCCCATTTTGGTTTTCCTGCTTTTTTGACAAGTTTTTCTATTGCTTCTATTACTGGTACAAAACTC
Source organism: Candidatus Pelagibacter sp. (assembly GCA_028103285.1). The sequence goes on from JAOHNF010000001.1 coordinate 77,608, forward strand.
TTATGTCCAAATTTTACAGCATCTAACATTATTTTTTCTGAAAGACCTGAGGTTTCTGACTCGACCATTAAAACGGCATCTTTCGTTCCAGCTACAACTAAATCTAATTCTGACTCTACTAACTCTTCAGGTGATGGGTTTAATAAATATTTACCATCTTTGTAACCAACTCTACTTGCTGCTATTGGCCCTCCGAAAGGTAATCCTGAAATCGCTAATGATGCTGAGCAAGCTATAATTGAAAGTACATCAGCTTGATTTTCTCCATCATAAGATAATACTGTTGGAAGTAGTTGAACTTCATTCATAAAGCTTGAGGGAAATAAAGGTCGTATAGGTCTATCAATTAATCTTGAAATTAATTGTTCAGACTCAGTTGGTCTTGCTTCTCTTTTGAAATATCCACCAGGAATTTTTCCTGCTGCATAATATTTTTCCTGATAATTTACTGAAAGTGGAAAAAAATCTTGTCCATCTCTTAATTTTTTTGCTCCTACAACAGTTGCTATTACAACTGTTTCACCGCAAGTTGCTATAATTGCTCCATCAGCCTGTCGCGCTATTTTACCAGTCTCTAAAGTCAATTTTTTTCCGTTAACTTCTAATTCTTCTTTATGTATTTTGAACATTATTTCCTTAAATTTAATTGTTTTAAAACCTTTTGATATGATTCAGGTTTTTTCTTTTTTAAATACGAAAGTAGTTTTTTCCTTTTATTAACTGATTTGGTCATGCCTACAGATGAATGCTTATCTTTCTTTGCACTTTTAAAATGTTCAGCTAATTTTGATATTTTATCAGTAAGTAAGCCTATCTGCACTTCAGAAGAGCCCACATCTTTATCGTGTATGGCCAAAGATTTAATTGTATCGTTTTTTTTCTTTATCATTTTCTTTATTTTTCTTTATTAATCTTTCAATCTTTTCAGCATACTCAAATGAGTTATCTTCTACAAAAGTGAGCTTAGGAAGAAACTTAATATCTAACCTTTTAGACAGGGCTTTTCTAACAAGATGTGAGTACTCCGTCAAGATCCTAACTGTTTCCTTTGTATCGGAGCCACCTAATGGAATAACGTATACCCTGGCTGTTTTTAGATCTGGTGTCATTCTAACTTCAGTAACTGTAATCAATTTAGAGTTTATAGAAGGTATTTTAGCTTCGTTTCTTATTAACAATTCGCCTAAATTTTGTTTTACAAGCTCACCAACTCTTAGCTGTCTCTGGCTGAAAGGGCGTTGAGAACTTTGTTTTCCCATTAAATAGACCTTTGCACTTCCTCAGCTAAAAAAGACTCAATAACATCTTTTTCTTTAAAATCTATGAAATCTTTTATGCTTATTCCACACTCTAAACCTGTACCTACTTCTTTAACTTGATTTTTCTCTCTAAAAATTGTCACTATTTCACCTGTGTAAACTACTACACCATCTCGTATAATTCTCGCTTTAGATTTACTTTTTATTTCCCCGCTTGTAACTTTTGATCCAGCGATTTTTCCAGTGTTCGAAACTGCGAAAACTTTTTGTATTTCTGCGCTTCCTAAGACTGTTTCTTTTATATCTGGTGCCAGTAAGCCAGATAAAGATTTTGAAACGTGGTCAAGTGCTTCATAAATAATATTAAAATATTTAATATCAACTTTTTGTTCTTCTGCAAGTTTTTTTGCTTCTCTATTAGGTTTTACGTTAAATCCTATTAATATCGCATTTGATGCCTTTGCAAGTGACACGTCTGTTTCATTAATCATTCCTATGTCTGAAAGAATTATTTTTGCTTCCACCTCTTTATGTTCAATTTTATTGATAGCCATTTTTAAAGCTTCACTTGAACCTTGAACGTCCGATTTAATTATAATATTTAATTCATCTTTATTTTTATTATCCTCAAACAACATTGTTTTATCTTTTACTAAAACTTTTGTACTGTTCGAATTTTGTTGCTTGAATTCTGATAGTTTTTTTGCATCATATTCACTTTTTGTAACCAAAAACTCTGCTCCAGCATAAGCAGAACTATTCATTCCTAAAATTTCAACAGGCATAGATGGAAGCGCTTCATTTATTATTTTACCGTCGTAATTAATCATAGCTCTAATTTTTCCCCATGTGTCACCACATATAAAAAAGTCGCCTCTTTTAAGTTTGCCATTACTAACTAAAATTGTTGATACTGGTCCTTTACCTTTGTCAATTTTTGACTCCAAAACTACTCCTCTAGCTTGATCAGAAAAAGATGCTTTAAGGTCGAGTATCTCTGATTGTAATAAAATGCTTTCTTTTAATTTATCCAAATTAATTTTCTTTAAGGCAGAAACTTCTACAAAAAGTGTTTCTCCACTTAAATCTTCTGCTATTAATTCATATTGCATCATCTCATTTTTAATTTTACTAATATTTTTTTCAGGCAAGTCACATTTATTTATTGCAACTATTATAGGTACTTTAGCTGCTTTAGCATGTTTTATGGCTTCAACTGTTTGAGGTTTTATTCCATCGTCCGCTGCCACAACTAAGACTACTATGTCTGTTATCTTTGATCCTCTTGCACGCATTTCTGTAAATGCTGCATGACCTGGTGTATCGATAAATGTAATCAGTTTATTGTCATTAGTTTTTATTTGATAAGCTCCAATATGTTGTGTAATTCCTCCATGTTCTCCTGAAACTACATTTGTATCTCTTAAAGCGTCCAATAAAGAAGTTTTACCATGATCTACATGGCCCATTATAGTTACTACTGGTGGTCTAGATTGAACATCTCCCTCAAATTTTTCCTGTTTTTTTTCTATACCTGAATCAGGCTTATCTTCAAAAACTGGTGAATGTCCAAATTCTTTAACTATGTATTCTGCAGTATCTTTATCGATTACATGATTGATTGTGGCAACTACCTTCATGTTGAACAAAAATTTAATTATATCGTTTGATTTTTCTGCCATCCTATTGGATAGTTCTTGAATAGATATTTGTTCTGGTATTTTCACATTACGTAATACTTTTTTAAACTCTTTTTTTTCTCCGTCTGGATTAGTTTTTTTTTCTTTTAATCTAGCTCTTTTAACTGAAGCTAAGCTTCTTTGTTTAATTTCGATTTCTTCAACATTTAAAGCTCTGGAAATAGTTAATTTGAAATCCCGTTTGTCTATAGGGCCTTTAAGTTTTAATTTGCTTTTTCCTGTTGGTTTATCATCTTTTTTAATAAAAGCTTTAGTTGCTTGCTGTTCTACAAACTTTCTGGCAAAATTTTTCTTTTTAGGATCTGGATTACTTGTTGGTTTATAATTTTGATTGACTTTAGTTGTATTTTTATTTCCTCTAAAGGGTTCTTTTTTCTTAACAGCAAATGATTTTTTTCCTGCTATGTCTAAAGAGGTAGTGTCAATTTTCTTTTTTAGATCAGAAGAAGTAGTAAGTGTCTTTTTTTTGTTTTCTTTATCCATAACATTACTTGTACGCAATCTCTCTTGCTGACATAATTAATTCATCAGCTTCTTTTCTAGACAGTGAGAATTCTTCAAGAAAACCGTCTATTCTAATTTTTTTACCCTTAATCTCATCAAAACCACCAATTAATTCATCAGATGACAAATCGGCAAAATCTACTAACTTTTTTATATTTTTTTGTCCTAGTATAACAAGCATTCCTTGGGTCATTCCTTTTAAGTTAATTAAGCTTTCATCTACACCAAGTTCCTTAAGTTTAAGAGCTACGGCTTCTTTTTCTTTTGTTAATGTTTCTTTTGATCGGTTAATTAATTCTTTAGCTGTTTCTTCATCTATTGCTTCAATTTTAGCAATATCTTCTGGGGTAGATTGAGATATATCTTCTATACTTGGAAAACCTTCTGATACTAAAAGCTGGCCTAAGGTTTCGTCAACTTCTAAATTTTTAATCAAAGTTTGAGTTCTATCTTTAAATTCTGCTTGTCTTCTATCTGAATCTTCTTGATCTGTTAAAATGTCAATTTCATAATTTGTAAGTTTAGAGGCTAAACGAACATTCTGTCCTCTTCTTCCAATTGCCTTACTTAAATTTTCTTCCGTTAAAATAATATCAATTCTTTTGTTATCTTGATCAATTAAAACTCTTTGTATCTCGGCTGGCGACAAAGATTCCGAAATTAATGTTGGAAGATCTTCAGTCCATTTAATAATATCAATTTTTTCACCGTGCAATTCATTCACGATTGTTTGTACTCTACTCCCTCTCATTCCTACGCAAGCACCAACTGGATCTATTGAAGAGTCTTGAGAATGAACACAAATTTTTGCTCTACTTCCAGGATCTCTAGCAACAGCTTTGATCTCTATAGTGCCTTCGTAAATTTCAGGAACCTCTTGAAAAAATAATTTTGCTAAAAATTGAGGATGAGCCCTTGATAAAAATATTTGGTGACCTTTTAATTCTTTTTTAACTTCATAACAATATGCTTTAACTCTATCTCCAGTTTTTAAAATTTCTCTTGGAATAAGTTCGTCTTTTTTTATAACACCTTCAGCTTTTCCTAAGTCTACTATTACATTTCCATACTCAATTCTTTTTATTATTCCACTTAATATTTGATCTTGTTTATCTATAAAGTCTTCATATTGTCTATTTTTTTCTGCTTCTCTTACTCTACTGCTAATTACTTGTTTTGCGCTTTGTGCAGCTATACGCCCAAAGTCTATTTGCGGTAATTCTTCGAAAGTTTTATCACCAACTTTCAAATCTTTTTTTTCAGGATTGTTTTTTTGAGCTTCTTCTAGTGTAATTTCCCTTGCTGTGTCCTCCACATTTTCAACTATGTCCAAAACTTTTTGTATTTTTATATCCCCATTTTCTCTATCAATTATAACTTCTATGTTGTTATCATTTCCAAACTTCGTTAGTGCTGCCTTTTGTATAGCGCTTTCCATTGAACCAATTACAAGTTCTTTATCGATAGATTTTTCATTAGCTACCGCTTCGACTATTCTTAAAAGTTCTAGTTTATCTAGGCCTCTATTTAACATTTTTATTGCTCTTAAAAAAAAATGGGCTAGTGCCCATTTTGAAGTATTAATAATTTAAGTAAGTATTAGAGAAAAATTATGGTTTTTTCAAGATTACAGTTTAAATAAATCAGCTTTATCTGTTTTTTCCCAGCTAAATTCACCTTTATTAGTGGGCTTTCTGCCAAAATGGCCATATGCTGAAGTTACTTCATATATAGGGTTATTTAATTTTAACATTTCTCTAATCCCTCTGGGAGATAAATTAAAATTTTCTTCAATAATTTTTTTAATTTTTTCTACTTTTTCTTCATCACCATTTGCTAATTTTATAAAAATCGACAACGGTTTTGAAACTCCAATTGCATAAGCTAATTGAATCAAACATTTTTCTGAAGCACCTGATGCAACTACATTTTTTGCCAGATATCTTGAAGCGTATGCTGCTGACCTATCTACTTTTGTCGGATCTTTACCTGAAAATGCTCCTCCGCCATGTGGTGCTGCTCCTCCATAAGTATCTACAATAATTTTTCTTCCTGTAAGACCTGTATCTCCGTCAGGGCCTCCTATAACAAATTGTCCTGTTGGATTAATATAAATTTCTTTAGGATTAAGATCTGTTAAAAAATTCTCAGGAATTGATTTTTTTATATATGGCAATATTAAATCTCTAACTTTCTCCTGATTTAAATCTTTTGTATGTTGGGTTGAGATTACAACTGAAGTGACTTTGACAGGTTTTTCTTTTTCATACAGCATTGTGACTTGACTTTTTGAATCTGGTTCTATTCCATTTAAATTTCCACTTTTTCTATCTTGCGCCATTAATCTTAAAATTTTATGAGAATAGTGAATTGGTGCTGGCATTAATTCTTCTGTTTCGCTACATGCGTAACCAAACATTATTCCTTGATCTCCTGCACCTTCATCTTTGTTATCTTTTGAGTCTACTCCCATTGCAATATCTGAAGATTGTTCATGTAAAAATGTTTCTATATTTGCAGTTTTCCAACTAAATCCTTCTTGATCATAACCAATGTCTTTAATGCAGTCTCTAACTTTTGTTATTAATTCTTCTTTATCAATTTTTGGCCCTCTTATTTCACCAGCCAAGATAACTTTATTAGTTGTTGTTAATGTTTCGCAAGCTACTCTAGAAACTGGATCTTTTGATAGATAGGAATCGACCACCATATCTGATATTCTGTCACAAACCTTGTCTGGGTGACCTTCAGAAACTGACTCACTTGTAAATAAATATTTGTTATTTTTCATTTTTTTTATACTTATATCTAAAGTTGAGCAAATATGTAATTAAAAGAATAAAAAAGATCAAATCATTTTTATTATTTTTAGATTTTATCAACGGTACTTCCATCTCTATATTTCCAGCTTCATTCCTGTTAAGTTGTTTTTTAGATGTTCCTTTATTATCTAAAATAACACTTATTCCTTTGTTAGCAGATCTTAAGAGAAATGTTCCTTTCTCAATAGCCCTAAAAATTGATTTAGCATAATGTTGATTGGGTCCAATGGTGTCCCCAAACCAGCCGTCTTCGGAAACATTAATTATTAAATTAGTATCACTGTTAGAATCTTGGATTAGTTTAGCAAATATTACCTCGTAACAAATTAATGGTAATATATTTAACTGACCTATTTTAATATTATTTTGTTTAATGCCTTTTTGAAAAGATCCATGTCCTTCTGTAATTTTTTTTAAACCAAGTTTATTTAATAAATTTTCAAATGGCAAAAATTCTCCGAAAGGCACAAGTTTCTGCTTATTATAATTTTGTATTATTTCAAATTCATTATTTACCAAAACTAAACTATTATAAAGTGAGCCTGTATTTTTTTCTAACTTATTTACACCAAAAATAATATGATGATTCTTGCTAAAGTTATTATTAATTAAATTTTTAAAAATTGTAATTTCGTTGTAACTATATCCACTAAAAACCCCTTCAGGCCATATAAACAAAGTTTTCTTATTATCTTCTGGTTCGCTATATCTAATTAGTTTTTTTAACCTATCTTCAATTTGATCTAAACTTAAGCCATATTCTAATCTAAAATTTGGAGAAACTATTTTTACATTAATTTTTTCTTCAATAGTGTTTAGAAAGAATTTATTCTTATTAATTTCAAAACTACCATAAATATGTAAACCTAGAATTAAAATTATAGAAAAAATACAAACAGATAATTTTTTTGCTGCTTTGATGTCGAAAAATAAGGCTGCTGGTAAAGTAAAAATTGTGATCGCTATTAAGTTAAAAGAAAATAGTCCAACTAAATTTAAAATCTGAAGTGTTTCGGTAGACCAGGAAAGGCTGTAAGCCCATAAATTCCAAGGAAATCCAGTGAATAATTTTGCTCTTAAAAAATCAGAAAAAGCTATAGCACCAGAAAAAATTAAAATTGAGGAAAAATTATAGTTTAAATACGGGCCAACTAATAAAATTGTAAAACCAAAAAATAAGCTAAGGAACATAGGTAGTAATATTAATGCAAATGGTATCAAAATTTTGAAATTATCATCAAATGTTAAAGAATTAGTGATCCATGAGATTCCACTTAAATAAAATCCAAAGCCAAATAGCATTCCAAATACAAATAAATTTTTTTTATAAGGTTTTTTTCTAAAAGTGCTTCTTGACTTTTTGTTAATGTAAACAGTAAGACTAAAAAAAATTGGTAAAATAAAAAAGTTAAGTATTGTTATATTAAATGGTTGGAAAGAAAATACTGTTAATGTGCCAATAAAAAAAGGAGTTAAGTATAAAATAGCAATACGATTATTGAGATACTTTTCTAGCATTATTCGATATATTTGAGGAAATTTTTTTCTATTCTGCTCATTTTTTTAAAATCTTCTTCTTTCCTATGATGATGACCAAATAAATGAGTAAGTCCATGAACCCACAATTTATTAAATTGAAATTTAAAAATTTTTAGATTTTTTTTATCGTTCACTTTATCTAAATTAACAATTATATCGCCTAGGTATATTTCTTTTTTTTTTTTTATTTCAATTTTTAGATTTTTTTTGCTATGAAACGGAAAAGATAAGACATCAGTTGATTTATTTTTCTTTCTAAATTTTTTATTTAATTTTTTAATTTCTTGACTACCAGACAGTAACAATGTGCAAAAAAGAATATTTTTATTATAATTTTTACTTTTTTTATTTAATTTCTTTATTTTTTTGTCAATATAGTTATTCGGATTTTTAATGAAACTAAACCACTTTGCATAATTAGTAATTACATTAATCTTTATCATCAGCGCTTTTAGTTTGATAAGCCCTAATAATTTTTGATACTAATGGATGTCTAACAACATCGTTATGATTAAATTCGATTATTTTAATTTCATTTAAAATTTCTAAAATATTTTTAGATTTAACTAGACCTGAGTGCGCTTTATTAATCAGATCAACTTGTGAGGGGTCTCCATTAACTACCAATTTAGAATTCTCACCTATCCTAGTCAAAAACATTTTTATTTGAGTTTCTGTTGCATTTTGTGCTTCATCTAAAATCGCAAAACAATTCTTTAGGGTCCTGCCTCTCATAAAAGCTAATGGTGCTATTTCAATTTCTCCAGTTTCTATTTTTTTGTCTATTTTATCAGCTCCAAATAATTCGTATAAAGCGTCATATAAAGGTCTTAAATACGGATCTACTTTTTCCTTCATGTCGCCGGGTAAGAAACCTAATTTTTCACCAGCTTCCACTGCTGGTCGGGATAAAATCACTCTTTCTATTTTTTTTTCCATAAGCAAAGTAACTGCAACTGACACTGCTAAAAAACTTTTTCCAGTTCCAGCAGGACCTAAAGCTATCACTATATCATTTTCTTTAAGGGCTTTAATATAATCAGATTGTTTTTCAGATCTTGCAATAACAGATTTTTTTGGTGTTTTAATTAATTGTTGAAATGATTTAATGTTAGACTCTTTAAATTCAATATTTTTTTTCACAGATAATAATATATCTTCTTTTTCAATAATATTCGTCAATAAATATTTATTTATAAGAAATTTTATTGCTTCACAAAATTTTACAATATTTATAGCGTTTCCTTTGCATGTAATTGAATTTCCTCTGAAGAATACGTTAGTGTTGGTTAATTTTGATAAATATTTTAGGTTTTGGTCAAATTGTCCAACGATTGACATTAATATTTCATTGTCCATAATTTGAATATTTCTAGTTTCATTATCAATCTTTTTAATAATCAAATTTTGCTCTATTTTACTGATTTCAGACATATATTTAGGCTGCGTATTTCTTTTTAACTAATTTTGAATTAATTTCACCAAATAGTGTATTTTGGCTTACTTTAATAATACTAACATTTTTTATTTTGCCGGTTATATTTTCATTACTTTCAACAATTATTGAGTTAAAACATTCATCGCGACCAAAATATTGATTGTTCTTCTTCGTTTTATTTTCAAATAAAACTGGTATAGTTCTTGATAAGAGTGTCTTTCTATATTCTGTTTTAATTTTCTTAGCTAAATCTTGAAAAATAATTAATCTTTCTTTCGTCACGTTATCATCAATTTTTTTTAATTTAAAAGAGGGTGTTCCGGGTCTAGCACTAAATATAAATGAATATGAACTAATGAACTTAACTTTGTTCATTAACTCTAAAGTTTTTTCAAAATCTTCTTGAGTTTCACCGGGATAACCTAAGATAAAATCACTAGAAAACTTAATGTTAGGGTTAACTTTTTTTAATTTTTCAATAATTTCTAAATATTCTTCTACAGTATGTTTTCTATTCATGCTTTCTAGTATTTTATTTGATCCACTTTGAACTGGTAAATGTATTAGTGGCATTAACTTTTTACAATCTTTATGAACCGTAATTAAGTCTTCTGTAAAATCTCTAGGATGTGAAGTTGTATATCTTATTCTTTTTAAACCTTTTATTTCTGAGATTTTTAAAATTAAATCTGAAAGTTTTTTTTCTTCAAAGTTATAAGCATTTACATTTTGCCCTAAGAGGGTGATTTCCTTTGACCCATTTTCCACTAATTGAGTTGCCTCAAATACTAATTCATTTACAGATCTTGAAAATTCCGCGCCCCTTGTATAAGGCACTACGCAAAATTTACAAAATTTGTCACAACCTTCTTGAATAGTTAAAAATGATGAAACTTTACTATCTGAATTTTTTATATTATTTAAAGTATCAAATTTTTCAATTACTTCAAATTCGGTTGAATTGAATTTTTTAAAATTTTTTTCTAAGTTTAAAATTGTATTATTTATTTCATGATAGGATTGTGGTCCAATTACTGCATCAATATATTTTTCATTTTTTAATAAGACATCTCCTTCTGCTTGCGCTACACACCCTGTTACTATTACAATCGGCTTTTTTTTATTTCTAAACTCTTTTTTAACCCTTCCTATATCATGATAAACTTTTACTGTAGCTTTTTCTCTTATATGACAAGTATTTAAAACATAGCAATCTGCCTCACCAATATTATTAGTTAAATTATAATTTATTTTCTTTGTTAAATCTGAAATGCGAGCGCTATCATATTCATTCATTTGACAGCCAAGTGTTTTAATGAATATTTTTTTTTGCAAACTATTTCTTTATTTTTGAACCATAAAGCTCTAACTTATGATCTACTAATTTATAGCCTAATTTTTTAGCAACTTCATTTTGAAGTTTTTCAATATCTTTATCGACGAATTCAATTATTTCACCACTATTAATATCGATTAAATGGTCATGGTGTTCATCTGGTGACTGTTCATATCTTGCTTTACCACCTTTAAAATCATGTTTTTCTACAATACCAGCTTCTTCAAAAAGTTTTACTGTTCTATAGACTGTTGCAATACTTATTTTTTTATCAACACCACTTATTCTTCTATGAAGTTCGTCTACGTCTGGATGGTCTTTTGAATCAGACATAACCTGGGCGATTATTTTTCTTTGATCTGTTAACCTAACCCCTTTGCTTTTGCACTTTTCTTCTATTGAATTCATATAATAACTTAACTCAAATATAGCGGTTTTAACAAATTTTTATCAATTAATTTTTTTTTTATTAAAAGTTCAATGTTAGCAAGGCTAAAAAAGCCGAGATCTGAATTTTTATAGCCAAAAAGATTAACTTTTTTTAATAGTCTTATACCCTTAGCCACAGCAAGTGATACTCGTATAGATGAAAAGCTCCCTGGTCCCGAATTTACTAGTATTGAAAAATCATTATTAAAATTTACTTTGTATTTTTTTACAAGATTTAATATGCTAGTCACTAATTGATCATTATTTCTAGTTTTAGAGTCAAAAGTATGTGTAAAAAAATTACCTTCTATTTTTAAACCAAGAATGTCATCTTCACCTATGCAATTTATAATTAAAAAATTTTTAGTCACGTATTTATTTATAACTTTATTATGCTTTCAAAACAATTTGTATTCAAATACAGGAATAGACAATATTGATGATTTTGGATTAATTTCTTTGATGTATCACAGATTCGAGGAAAATAAATATCCATCAACAAATATCAAAATATTGGAATTTAAGAAACACCTGGAAATTATACAAAAAAATAATATTAAGTTTGTGAATCCTAAAAATTTCGAAAAAGAGCTCAGTAACAACAAGAAACAAAGAAAAATTTTATTAACTATAGATGATGGTTTTTTATCATTCTATCAAAATGCTTGGCCAATTTTAAAAAAAAGGAAAATTCCTTTTATTCTATTTATTAGTACTAGAGAAGTTGGATCTTTTAACTACATGAGCTGGAAGCAAATAAGAGAAATTAGCGAGGAAGATTTTGTTGAAATAGGAAATCATAGTCATGCACACGAATATTTGGTTGATGAAAGCAATGAAATAATTAAAGCTGATATTCAAACATCGATTAAAATTTTTAAAGACAAATTAGGAAAAAATTCTAAATTTTTTTCTTATCCATTTGGGGAATACAGCATTAATTTTAAAAATATTATAAAATCCTTTGGCTTTGAATATGCTTTCGGCCAACATTCTGGTGTTATAGATGATACAAAAAATTTTTTTGAATTACCCAGGTTTCCAATTAATGAAAAATATGGTGAATTAAAAAGATTTACTTCTTTAACTAAAACTTTACCTTTTAAATATAAAAAAATATTACCTGAAGAGAAATATCTTTTTTTAGATAAAAATCCTCCGAAAGTTCAAATAGAATTTTATGAAAATATAAAAAATCTTAATTCAATTAATTGTTATTCTAACGAAGCTGATAAATGGAGACTGTCAAAGATATCTCTTAAATCTAATCACATTCTTCAAATTTTTATTGATGAAAAGTTTACTGGAGAACGAGGACGTATAAATTGTTCCTTAAGAGATGAAAGTGGTTTTTGGAGATGGCTGGGAATACAGTTTGTTATAAGTGAAAAAGCTAAGAATTGAGTTCGATTGGTTTAATAGAATTTACAAGTCTCACAGGTTCAAAGTCTGTCAGTCTGTTCTGCTTAATAATTTGATTTAAAATTTTTATATATTCAGAACCAGTTTGCGCATAATTTTTTAATGTTTCAGTTAGCTCTAGGCCTGAAATCTCTTTTTTTGCCTTCCTCATAATAGATCTTTTATCTCTAAATTGTACGTAACTTTTATGTGTATTTAAATTATTTTGGTAAGCTTTGACTGAGGCCCGCAAAATTGGAAATTTCAAAATCTTATGATTTTTATTACTCGCTCTATCTAGTGGTTCTATTCCTTGACCGCTCCAAGTCCACTGACCAAATATTGCATTTCCTTCTAGAGCAAATCTAGATGTTCCCCAGCCACTTTCTTTTGCTGCCTGAGCTAGTGCAATAGAAGTGGGTATAATGTCCATTCGTAAAACTAGCTGCTCCATGTTTCCTTTTTTAATTTTGTACTCCAGAAGTTTTTGCCTTAACCACTGTTTTTCTAGATCACTGGTTTTTTTCTTTTTATATACACTTTTCAATTTTTTACGATCAGCTAAAATTCTTTCATTTTCGGCAACTATTAACGGTAGCACAATTTTTATAAAGGTTTCTTTTTTTAATCTTGTACTTTGCAATTCATCCAAATCTTTTGGGAATTGAGTAAAATAAATAGGTTTTACCAGTTTGTTGTTTCTTACTTTACTTAAGTCGTAGTCTACATCCTTAAAAAGATTTAAAACAGTTTGAGTTTTAAGATTTAGGTCTGGAAGAATTGCCTCTGCAACACTGTTCTTTTTTTCTTTAAGTTCTGGCTGTTTTTTTTCTTTTTTAGCTTCAGTTTTGAGTTTCTTGTCTTTTTTTTTAACCTGCATCTTAGGATTTTTTAATTCTTTTTTTTTTTTAATTTCTGGTTTTTTTATTTCAACTATTTGTTCTTGGCTAGTTTTCTTAAAATTAGTAACACTTGTAATTATAAGTGTTGTCATTCCTAGAATTACAAAAAAACCGATTAATATTGTTTTTGTGTTTTTTGGATTAATTTGTTGATTATAAATCCCATTAAATACATCAGTTAGCATTTCAACAAAAAATTTATAAAATGTTTGACCTAGTGTAGGAATAATATTCAAAAAATTTAATCCTACTTTACCTATATTATTCCATAAATCTTTAAAAAATATCGTAATTTTTCTTTGTAAGTCATGTTTAAAGTTTTCCGTTTTTCTTAGAAATCTATTTTTAGATTTAATTTGATTAACTTTAAATTCAGCAATATTATTTTTAAATTTAGATAAAGGTTTGGAAAAATTTTCTTTTAAGAAACTAGTCTTGAAATCTTTTGGTATAGCAATATTATTCTTCTTTAAAATTAACTCCAATTGACCTGTGGTTAGGTTTTTTCTATTCTTAACATACTCTTGAATTTCTTTAACGTTGTAGATGTATGAAAGTTCTACTAATTTATCTCTGTAACTAAGTTTTTTTTTCATAATTATATAGCTTCTACAGAGTTAACTTCTTTAACGTAATGCTTAAGAAGATTTTGAACACCCTGTTTTAAAGTCATTAAAGAGCTAGGACATCCTGAGCAACTTCCTTGTAATTCAACTTTAACTATTCCATTCTCAAAAGATTTAAATTTAATATCTCCTCCATCTCTTGCCACAGCCGGTCTTATTTTAGTATCTAAAACTTCAATTATTTTTTCAATTGTTTCATTGCTATCTAAAGTTTTATCAAGTTGTATTTTTTTATTTTTAAGAATTGGTTCATTATTTTTCTCGAAATACTCATTTAGATGAGAAATAACCATCGGTTTTAGTGCATTCCAAGAAACGTCTTTTGTTTTTTTTACGGATAAAAAATTCTTTGAAAGTAAAATAAGTTCAACTCCATCAAACCCTAAAAGTTCTTTTACAAATGCATTTGATACTTCATTAATTCTATTTTTTTGGAATTCCTCTGTACCTATTGATGAAATAGTTTTTTCAGAAATAAACTTCAGAGAGTCTGGGTTTGGTGTTGTTTCAGTTTGTATCATGTAAAATTTATATTATATGAATCCAACTATATCACGTATATTCTTAAGGTTCTCCTCAGCTATTATGTTGGCTTTTTCACTGCCTTTTTTCAAAACTCCCTTTAAATGAGCTTTATCATCTAATAACTTTTGAATTTCCTTACCTACTGGCGTCAATTCTTCAATTAAAATTTCTGTTAACTTTTTTTTTAAAAAAGAATAATCTTTACCAGCCATTTCACCAAGAACTTTTTCTAATTTAATTTTGGATAACTCAGAATAAATAGTTAATAAATTAAGTGCTTCAGGTTTTTTTTCTAGTGATTGTAAATTATCAGGAATGGACTCAGAGTCAGATTTAGCTTTTTTTATTTTTTTGTTTATTTCATCTGCATTATCTTTTAAATTAATCCTTGAATAATCTGACACTTCTGATTTACTCATTTTTTTTGTTCCATCTCTTAAACTCATAACTTTTGAAATATTTTTAGATATTAACGGCTCCGGGAGTGGAAAAAAATTTTCACATTCAAAATCATTATTAAATTTTTGAGCAACATCTCTAGATAATTCTAAATGTTGTTTTTGATCAGCTCCAACCGGTACATGTGTGGCTTTATAAAGAAGAATATCTGCTGCCATTAAATTCGGGTAAATATATAAACCTACACTTGCTTTTTCTTTATCTGACCCAGCTTTATCTTTAAATTGTGTCATTCTGTTTAACCAACCTATTCTTGATACACAGTTTAAAATCCATGCAAGTTCGGAGTGTCCTGGAACACTGGATTGATTAAATATTATACTTTTACTTGGGTCAAGACCTGTTGCTAAAAAACTAGCCGCTGTCTCAAGAACGTTATTTAAAAGTTCGTTAGGTTTTTGAAAGACAGTAATGGCATGTAAATCAACTACGCAATAGATACATTCCATTTCATTTTGCAATGATGTAAAATTTTTAAGTGCTCCTAGGTAATTACCTAAATGCAAATTACCTGTAGGCTGTACGCCAGAAAATACTAATTTTTTATTCATTTAATTTGTTTTATAATGTTTCATTTTTAATATTCCTAATAAGTAACAAGATAACAAATAAATAATACCAGCTAAACCTATAATTGTTATTAAATAAATTGCTTTATAATTATAAGAGTAATCAAGATAACTAGCATAGTATTCCAAAGCCAGGACTAAGATTGATGACATAATTATGCTTGAAAATAAAATTTTAAAAAAGTTTGATATCAACTCCATTTTTAACAACAAAAAATTTTTTTGATTTAACAAATAAATATAAATTAAAACTCCAATCCAAGTAGACATTGAAGTAGCGATTGGAATAATTATAAATCCAAAACTTGAAAATAAACTGATGCTAGTAACTACATTTATTACAACTATTATAATTGAAATATAAAAAGGAGTTTTTGTATTATCGCGAGCGAAGAAAAAGTTTGATAATATTTTAACTAAGGCAAATGCAGGAACACCATAACCAAAGTATTTTAGAGCACCTGAGGTAAGTTTAACATCGTCTTTGGAAAAAGAGCCATAACCAAATAAAGCATTAACTATTTCATCCGAAGCCAGAATTAATCCAAAACTTGCTGGTATAGATAATAATAATGAAAGCTCGAAAGATTTATTTTGAATGTTCGATAATTTTTTTAAATTTTTTTCTTTAAATGTTTTTGAAAGTAGAGGAAGTGAAACTGTGCCTACAGCTATGCCAGCTATCGCTAAATTAATTTGATAAATCCGATCTGCATAATATAGATAAGAAACAGCTCCTGTTTCAAAAGAAGCAATAATTGTTCCGATCAAAATATTAATTTGTGTAACACCTGATGAAAAAATACTTGGCAACAATTTTTTAAAAAAAAATTTAACTTTACTATCTACCTTGAAATTAAAAGTTAAGGTCGGTTTGTAAAATTTTAAAGTAACAAAAAAAAGAAATATAAGTTGCAATATTCCAGCTACAGTAACACCGTATGACAACTGTTTGGCAAAGTTAAGGTCTAGTTTATATGAAGCAATCAAACTTAAAATCAAAATAATGTTTAAGATAATTGGTGCGGCGGCGGCGGCTGCAAACTTATTGTTTGAATTTAAAATACCTGAAAAAAAAGATGAAAGACTTACAAATAATAAGAAAGGAAATGTAATTCTTGTTAGTTCTACTGCAAGGTTAAATTTTATGTCATCTTCAGCAAATCCTGGCGCAATGATGTAAACTAAATAAGGTGTAAAAATTTCTACAACTGTAATTATTAATATTAAAATTAATAACAAAGATCCTAGTATGTCATCAGCAAACTTTTTTCCCTTTTTTTTGTTCTCAATATTTGCAGATGTATAGCTTGGAATAAATGCTGCATTAAAAGTTCCCTCAGCAAATAATCTTCTAAATGTGTTAGGCAGTCTAAAGGCTACAAAAAAAGCATCAGCAAATATCGATGCTCCAAGAAAGATCGCTATTAAAATATCCCTGAGATAGCCTAAGATTCTACTGATTAAAGTAAAAAAACTAAATATGGAAGTAGAAGAAAGAAGGTTCATATATAATCTTAATTAAGCCATAAATATTTAGTGAATTATCATTTTTTATATTACATACTCATTTAACTAAATGCCAAAAAAAACAGAAATTGATCATTATACTGATAAAGAAGCTCTTGAATTTCATGTAAAGGGAAAGTCAGGCAAAATTGAGATTATCTCCTCAAAGCCATTAATTACAAAAAGAGATCTTTCGTTAGCGTATTCCCCGGGTGTGGCAGCTCCAGTAAAAGAAATAGCTAAAAATCCTGATCTTGCCTATGACTACACAAGTAAAGGAAATTTAGTTGCCGTTATTAGCAATGGATCTGCAATTCTTGGTTTAGGAAATTTGGGTTCTCTTGCATCTAAGCCTGTTATGGAGGGGAAATCAGTTTTATTCAAAAGATTTGCAGACATAGATTCTATTGACATTGAAATTGATAGTAATGACTCTAAAGCAATTATAGAAACTATTAAAAATATAAGTGGTACATTTGGAGGTATTAACCTTGAAGATATTGCTGCACCTGATTGTTTTATTATTGAACAAAAATTAAAAGAAGTTTTAGATATTCCTATTTTTCATGACGATCAACATGGTACGGCTATCATTACAACAGCTGCACTAATAAATGCTTTAGATGTTTCAAAAAAGAAAATATCTGATGTGAAAATTGTTGTTAATGGAGCTGGGGCATCTGCGCAAGCGTGTGCGAATCTATTTAAAAGTTCAGGTGTTAGAAATGAAAATATAATTATGTGTGATAGTAAAGGTGTTATTTTCAAAGGCAGAGAAAATATTGACCAATTCAAATCTGCACACGCTACTGAAACTAAATTGAGAACTTTAGAGGAAGCAATTAAAGGATCTGATGTTTTTTTAGGATTGTCCGCTAAAGATGTGGTTAATAAAGAAATGATAAAATCAATGGCGAAAAATCCTATAATCTTTGCCTGCGCTAACCCTGATCCAGAAATTAAACCCGAACTTATTCAACAAGTTAGAGATGATGCAATTATAGCTACGGGTAGATCAGACTATCCTAATCAAGTAAATAATTTGATAGGATTCCCTTACATTTTTAGAGGTGCGCTTGATGTTAGGGCAAAAGCGATTAATGAAGAAATGAAAGTTGCTGCAGCTAATGCAATAGCTCTTTTAGCCAGAGAAAATGTGCCTGATGAAGTAGTTTCAGCTTACGGTGGAGATAGACCTAGATATGGAAAAAATTATATAATTCCTTCAACATTTGACCCTAGGTTAATTAGTGTAATACCAGCTGCGGTAGCTAAAGCTGCTATGGAAAGTGGTGTAGCTCGTAAAAAAATTGAAGATTTCGATTTATATAAAGATCAACTTTCAAATCGTTTAGATCCCTCAATGTCATTAATGCAGGGTATAAACGCAAAAATTAGAAAAAATCCTAAAAGAGTAATATTTGCCGAAGGAGAAGATGAAAATATGCTTAAGGCTGCAATAGAATTTGGAAAGAATAAATTAGGCAAACCAATACTAATTGGTGCTGAAAAAAGAATTAAAGAACAATTAAAAAAAATAGGATTAGATGAAAATTATGAAATTGAAATTGTTAATTCTACAGATAAACAAAAAAGAGAGAGATATGTAAAACATTTATATAAAAGATTACAAAGAGAAGGCCAATTAGAGAGACAACTTCATCGGCTAGTTAGAAATGATCGTATCGCATGGGGATCTTCTATGATCGCATGTAAAGATGCTGATGCAATGGTAACTGGAAATATAAGACATTATGCAGCTTCAATTGAAAAGCTTAAGAGAGTAGTGGAGGCTCGACAAGGTGAAGAGATATTTGGTATGACAATGATCGTTTCAAAAGGAAAAACTATTCTTGTAGCAGATACAAATGTCCAAGACTTTCCTTCCTCTAAAAGATTGGTTAATGTTTCTAAATCATGTGTACGTGTAGCTCGATTGTTTGGCTTTGATCCTAAAGTTGCTTTTTTATCTCACTCTACTTTTGGAAAGCCTATTTCAAAAAATACAAAACATGTAAGAGATGCAATTGAATTATTAAAAAAAGAAAAGGTTGATTTTGATTTTGATGGTGAAATGCAACCTGATGTAGCTTTGAATCCTATTTATCAAGAAGTTTATCCGTTTTCAAAAATTGTCGGTAACGCAAATATTTTAATTATGCCTGCATTGCATAGTGCAGCCATCTCAACGAAGCTTATGAAAGTATTTGGTGGTGGTAAATTAATTGGACCTTTGTTGATTGGTTTAGGTCTGCCCATTGAGGTTGCTCCTTTAAGAGCCAGTACATCAGAAATTATAAATTTAGCGTCAATTGCTGCTTACTCTTCAGATATAATTGATTATTCTAATTAAATTTTATTTCGACTTAACTCTGTGGCCAAGTAAATTGAGGGAAATATTTTTTCAACATCATAAATCTTATTGGCTTCATTAATTACTTCTTTTTTTTCATCTTCATTCATTGCAATTCCAAAAATATAAATATTTTTATTAATTGTTTCTAAAGTATAATTTCTTGCTTTTGTTTGATTGTTGAAAATTAATGCTGTTCTTAATTGACTGGTAATTAGAATATCTTTTGCAGTGCTTTTAAAGTTGCTTTGTCCTTTTATCGTAATAGCATTTTTTACAGATCTTACACCTTTAGTTTCCCAGGCCATTTTTGTTATCTTGATCTTTTCTTCTGGTTCATCGACTTTTCCTGACATGAATATTCTGCCATCTAAGACTTCGGATTGAATTGATAAAAAATATTTTTTATTAGATAGCGTCAATCTAGCTGTTAAGTTTTTTTGCATAATAGTGTCATCGATTTGCATTCCTATTGTTCTTGGGTCAAATGTAATATCTACGCCAGCTCCAAATCGTCCAACTGATGTGCAAGAAGTTAAGAAAAAAATTAATATTATACTAAGAATTTTTTTCATTTTTTAAATTTAAACATAACTTATAAATTTCTTTTTTGTTAATTTTTTCAGTTTCTAAAATTAAATTTACAGTATCCTTAAGGCTATATTTTTTTAAATATTTTTTTGCTTTGTTAACAACTTTTTCTTTATCTAATACTTTATTTTTTGTTTCTCTTTCTGAAATTATTACAGTTAATTCACCCTTAATTTTATCGTTAAATAACTTTATATCATCAATATTTCCTCTAAAAAAAGTTTCATGTAATTTTG
>JAOHNF010000010.1 GCA_028103285.1 Candidatus Pelagibacter sp.
GTAATTATTGAAGGTCCTGAAGCAGAATTAAACTCCAAAGATGAAAATAACCCGATTAATACTGATAACAAACCTCCAAATATTGATAGCTTAACCATTTGAGTTGGATTATTAGAAATATTCCTTGCCATGGCAGCCGGCATAATAAGCATTCCTGTAATTAAAAGCAGTCCTACAATTTTTATTGAAATTGCGATTATTGCAGCTAATAAGACTGTAAAAATTGTATTGTATGTATCAGGTTTCATTCCTTCGGCTTCAGCTAATTCATGATTTACTGTTGCGGCAAATAAAGGTTTCCAAATTATTTTTAAAATTAAAAGAATTAAAGCTCCGCCTATCCAAATTAATAATAGATCATTCTGATTAACTGCTAATATATCACCGAACAGCAATCCCATTACATCAAATCTAATCGAAGATAAAAAACCAATCACTACAAGACCAACTGCTAATGATGAGTGGGCCAACAAACCTAATAAAGCGTCACCTGGTAACTTAGTTTTTTTTTGTAATCTCAACAACATAATTGCAATCACTGAGGAAACTACAAATACTGAGAAAGCAATATTGATGTCAAAAAAAACAGCCATAGTAACTCCAAGTAAAGCAGAATGAGATAATGTGTCTCCAAAAAAAGATAATCTTCTCCAAATAATGAAACAACCAATAGGTCCTGTTACTAAAGCTATTCCTATACCAGCTAATAACGCTCTTATAAAAAAATCATCAAGCATAATTTAATTACTCTTTTCTTTTAATAGTTCCATCTTGTGAATGTGTGTGATCATGCTTATGTTCATATAAAGATAAAATTGAAGAAGCTCTGTCACCAAATAATTCTTGATACTCATTATTTTTGGCAACTACTTGAGGTGTTCCAGAGCAACAAACATGCCCATTTAAACATACCACAAAGTCTGTGGCTGACATCACTACATGTAAATCGTGTGAAATTAAAAGTATTCCGCAATTTAATTCCTCTGATATTTTTTTAATTAACTCGTACAAAGCAATTTCTCCTTTAAAATCAACTCCTTGCACAGGTTCATCTAGTACTAATACTTCCGGTTGCTTTGCGATAGCTCTTGCAATTAGAACTCTTTGAAATTCGCCGCCAGATAAATTTCCTAAACTTTTATTTCTTAAGTGTTCAACACCAGTTAAGTTTAAAGCAATATTTATTTGTTCATCAGTTGGCTCTTTTGTTAAAGACATAAAGTCAATAACTCTTATTGGTAATGTCCAGTCTATAGAAATTTTTTGAGGAACATATCCAATCTTATTTGTAAATTTATTTACTTTTCCTTCTATTTCTTTGTAAATACCTAATGCAATTTTTGCTGTCGTTGACTTGCCTGACCCATTAGGTCCAATCAAGGTAACAATTTCACCTTGTTTCACCTCTAGAGATACGCCTTTAACCAACCACTTGTTGTTTTTGGAAAAGCCCGCGTTCTCTAATTTTAATAAAGTTTTTTTTTCTTTATTCATAAATTAACCCTTGACGTAATTAATGTTATATTATAACAAGCTGTTATATTATAACATTTTTATGACAAACAGAATACAAACATATTCATTAACCTTAATTTTTTCATTTTTTGTTCTGATTTCAACAGCAAATGCTGACGTTAAGGTAGTTACTTCGATTAAACCAATACATTCTTTATTAAGTTATATTATGGATGGTGTTGGAAAGCCTGATGTTATAGTTGATGGTTATAACTCTCCTCATAGTTTTAGTTTAAAACCTTCACACGCAAAAATGTTGGAAAATGCAGACCTTGTTATATGGGTTGGTGAAGATTTAGAAACCTTCCTAGAAAAACCCTTAAACACAATTGCTAAAAAAGCCAAAACCATTGAAATAATGGATTTAAAAGAAATTAAAAAACTTGCATTTAGAGAAAAAAATATTTTTGAAGGTCACAAAGAACATGATGATCACAAAGAACATGATGATCACAAAGAAAAAGACAGTCACGAAGGCCATGCTCATGGAGAGTACGATCCACATGTTTGGTTAGATCCAATAAATGCTAAGCTAATAATTAAAGAAGTTACAAAGCAGTTAGTTCAGTTAGATGTAAAGAATAGTTCAGTCTATAAATCAAACTCTAAAAAAGCTTTAGCTGAGATTGATAATTTAATTCAAAATATTCAAAAAGATATAGGTAAAGACTTAAGGTTTGTAGTTTTCCATGACGCTTATCAATATTTCGAGAATCGATTTGGTATTCAAGTTCTTGGAGCTTTAACGGTTAATACAGATGTTATGCCTGGTGCCGAGCAACTATCTGAAATAAGAGAAGTTATTGAACATGAAAAAGTAAATTGTCTTTTCTCAGAACCTCAATTTAATCCAGCAATTATAAAATCAATTGCCAAAGATACTAATGTAAAAATAGGCACGTTAGATCCTTTAGGTGCAAAATTAGATAAAGGTAAAAACTTATATTTTAATTTATTAAAAGATATGTCCTCTTCTTTTAAAGGTTGCTAAATATTAAGTAGTTATTTCTGCAAATCTATTTTCTATCAAATTTAATTTAAGATTTTTCTGTTTTGTAAAATCATTAATTGCTTTTTCGACTTCAGAAATATAACTTTCTTTACCATAGTCATCACAGAGTATTACTTTCTTTTTATCTCTCATGAGCTCGTATAAGTTAGTGAGATCGCTGTATACGGTTTCATAACTATGACCACCGTCAAGAAAAACAAAATCAATATTTCTTAAATCTGCTTCTTTTAATACAGAATTTGTGTCCCCTGCTATTAATTTTGTATTATTGTTATATTTTTTTAAAAGTTTTTGAACACTTTTAATGGAATTTAAATTTTCTCTCAAAATTAGATTATAATAAATATTCTTTAATGGATTTGAAAATTTTTGATTAAGTAAAAACTTTGGTTCAATTTCATCTACCGAAGAGCTCTTGTCCCCACCAAATAAATCAATGCCGGTATACGTAAAGTTATTTCCGTTTATTTTGTATAATAAATCACAAGTATTTATCGCAGTTACACCACAGAAAACACCGATCTCTAGAAAATTTTTAGGTTTATGTAAGTAAATTCTTTCAAGATAAATGTTTCCCCATTTACCTTTTAGTCCTGTTTTTCTCCAATGACTTTTATAATTCAAGCTCAAGAATTAGGCGAATACTTCACCCCAAGTACCTTTTGTTGAAGCTTTAGAATATTCAGTAGCTCTTCCTTCAAAAAAGTTCATGTGCTCAACTCCATTCAACATGTTGTCTAGCCATGTTAAAGGGTTTTTCTTAACATCGTAAATAGGATTAAGACCTAATTGCTCAAGCCTTCTATTTCCGATAAATCTAATGTACTGCTTGATTTCATTTGCAGTTAAACCTTCTAATGGTCCCATTTGAAATGCTAAATCTATAAAAGCATCCTCGTGGGATATAATTGTTTTACATGCATCATATATTTCATTTTTCAATTTATCATTCCAGATTTGAGGTTCTTCTTTTATAAAATCTTTAAATAATCTAATCATAGAATTGCAGTGCAAAGTTTCATCTCTGACAGACCAAGTTACAATCTGGCCCATGCCTTTCATTTTATTATGTCGTGGAAAGTTTAATAAAATTGCAAAACTTGCAAATAATTGAAGTCCTTCTGTAAAAGCAGAAAAAACAGCCATTGTCATTGCTATATTATGTTTGGATTTAACATCAAACCCTTGCATATAGTCATATTTATCTTTCATTTCTTTATACTTCATGAAAGCAGAGTATTCAGTTTCTGGCATTCCGATAGTATCTAGCAAGTGTGAATATGCAGCTATATGGACTGTCTCCATCGAAGCAAAAGCAGTCATCATCATTAGAACTTCAGTTGGTTTAAAAACAGTCGTGTAATGTCTTAGGTAGCAATTATTTACCTCAACATCAGCTTGAGTAAAAAATCTAAATATGTGTGTTAAAAGGTTTTTTTCTGCTGGAGTAATATTTTTTTGCCAGTCTCTTACGTCATCACCTAATGGAACTTCTTCTGGTAACCAATGAATTCGCTGTTGAGTTAACCACGCATCGTAACACCATGGGTATCTAAATGGTTTATAAACTGGGTTCTCTACTAGTAGGCCCATTTTTTTAGGTTGAATAATTTCTGGTTTAATTTTTTCTGCTACTGACATGATAAACATTCCTCATAGTTGTTGTCTTTATTATTAGATTCATTCTCTTTAGAATAAACATTTTTTGTCACATCTGTTGATGTTCCTTTGTTTATATTTTCAGCTCTTTGAATAGATTTAGATCTACAATAATAAAGGCTTTTAAGTCCTTTTTTCCAAGCTTGAAAATGAATATCGTGAAGTTCTTTTTTATGAATATCTGCAGGAATGAATACGTTAATTGATTGTGCTTGAGAAATATGTGGTGTCCTATCTGCACCTAATTCAATAATCCAACGTTGATCAATTTCAAAAGCAGTTTTAAAAATATCTTTTTCTTCTGCGGTTAAAAAATCTAAATGTGAAACTGATCCTTGATTTGTTGTTATACTAGACCAGACATCATCTGTATTTTTTTCATATTTCTTAAGAATTTTTTTAAGATATTTGTTTCTTACATTAAAAGATCCTGACAAAGTTTTATGCGTAAAACTATTAGCTGCAATAGGTTCTATTCCTGGAGATGATCCACCGCAAATAATAGAAATTGAAGCGGTTGGAGCTATTGCTGTTTTATTTGAAAATCTTTCTTTAATTCCATATTCAGCGGCATCTGGACAAGCACCTCTTTCCTCTGCAAGAACAACTGATGCTGCATCGACTTTTTCTTGAATATTTGCAAATATTTTTTTGTTCCAAACTTTACTCATCACAGATCCAAAAGGGATACTTTTTTGTTGAAAGTAAGAGTGCAAACCCATTACTCCTAAACCAACACTTCGTTCTCTCATTGCTGAATATTTGGCATTAGCAAATTCATCTGGAGCTCTGTCAATGAAATCGGTCATTACATTATCTAAGAATCTCATTATATCTTCTACAAATTGAGCGTTATCTTTCCATTGATCATAGGTATCTAAATTTAAAGAAGACAAACAGCATACAGCTGTTCTTTCTTTACCGTCATTATCAATACCTGTAGGTAAAGTTATTTCGCTACACAAATTTGAAGTTTTTACTTTTAATCCAGCAAGCTTGTGATGTTGTGGGATTTGTCTATTAACTGTATCAATATAAACAACATATGGTTCACCGGTTTCAACTCTAGCAGTTAAAAGTCTTATCCATAAATTTCTAGCGGGAATAGTAGATTGAACTGATCCATCATTAGGACTTCTAAGAGCCCATTGACTGTCAGTTTCTACTGCTCTCATAAAATCATCAGAAACAAGAACTCCATGATGTAAGTTTAAAGAGCGTCTGTTCACATCTCCACCTGTAGGTCTTCGCATTTCTATAAATTCTTCAATTTCAGGGTGATCAATTTGTAAATAACATGCTGCAGATCCTCTTCTTAAAGAGCCTTGGCTTATTGCTAGAGTTAAAGAGTCCATTACTTTTATAAATGGAATTATTCCTGAGGTCTTTCCAACTTTTCCTATTTTTTCACCAATTGATCTTAAGTTACCCCAGTAACTTCCAATACCACCACCTCTTGCAGCTAACCAAACATTTTCTTCCCACAAGTCTGTAATACCTTTTAAGCTATCGTTAGCTTCATTTAAAAAACAAGAAATTGGCAAACCTCTTTCTGTACCACCATTAGACAAAACCGGTGTAGCAGGCATAAACCATAGGTTGCTTATGTAATTGTAAATTCTTTGTGCGTGTAAATTATCATCTGCATACACACTTGCTACTCTTGCAAATAGATCTTGAAAACTTTCATTCTGACCTAAGTACCTATCTTTTAATGTCGCCTTACCAAAATCAGTTAAATTGACATCTTTTGATCTATCGATCTTGATTGTAATACCTTTTTCGTTTTGAAAGAGTTCTGTTTCACCAGATAATGAGAATAGATCTGGTTTTTTAGGGCCATTATTTTTTTGTTCATTTTGGTTCTTGTGGCTTATAGTGCCGACAGCTTTCTCTATTGCCAATGATACATTTTTATTCATATTTACTTTATTTTAATCGATTTATTAACAAAAACACTATATATAGTAGTACATTATAGGTTGTATACTAAATAACATCGCAATCAATAGAACATTATATGAACATTAATTTAATTTTGCAAGTGGAAAGTTTTGTTAATAAACATTTTTCAACAAAATCACTTATTTTTTAGTATTTATAGTTTATGAAAATCAATCCAAACGGTTTTAGAGAGTATGACGCTAGATGGCTCTATGAAAAAGATATTGATTTAGAGGGAATCACCGACCTTGGAAAAGGCCTAGGAACTCAAGTTATCAGTCATACAAAAAAAACAAACCCGAGAATAATAGTGGGACATGACTATAGGTCTTATAGTGAAGATATTAAAAAAGCATTGATCAATGGTTTAATCTCAACTGGATGTAATGTTGAAGACATAGGTTTGTCACTATCACCTACTGTTTACTTTGCACAGTTTAATTTAAACTCTGATGCAATAGCTATGGTAACGGCCAGTCATAATGAAAATGGTTGGACGGGGGTAAAGATGGGTATCAAAAAAGGATTAACGCATGCTCCTGAAGAAATGAAAGAGTTAAAAGATTTAACTCTGAAAAAGAAATTTGTTGGAGGCAAAGGGTCAATCAAAAACATAGAAAATTTTAAAAAGATTTATTCTGAAGATTTAACCAAAAAAAATAAGATTAATAAAAAAATTAAGGTGGTAGTAGCTTGCGGAAATGGCACAGCAGGAGTTTTTGCTCCTGAAATTTTAAAGAATATTGGTTGTGAGGTTATTGAGCTAGATTGTAATTTGGATTGGTCTTTTCCAAAATATAATCCAAACCCAGAAGATCTTAAAATGCTTCATGCAATAGCAAAAGCTGTAAAAGACAATAATGCAGATATAGGTTTTGGTTTTGATGGGGATGGAGACCGTTGTGGAGTAATTGATGATAAAGGGAATGAAATATATTCAGATAAAATTGGATTATTAATAGCAAGAAACTTGTCAACAAAACATAAAAATTCTAAATTTGTTGTTGATGTAAAATCAACAGGCCTATATTCAACAGATAAAGTTCTTTTAGATAATCAATGTGAAACTATTTATTGGAAAACCGGTCACTCTCACATCAAAAGAAAAGTTAATTCAGAAAAAGCATTAGCAGGATTTGAAAAAAGTGGTCATTTCTTTTTTAATCAACCTTTAGGTTTTGGTTATGATGATGGAATTAATTCTGCAATTCAAGTTTGTCACCTCATTATTAATCAAAATAGAAAGTTGAGTGAAATTATTAATGATCTGCCTAAAACTTATCAAACACCAACTATGGCACCATTTTGCAAAGATGAAGAAAAATATAAAGTTGTAGACAACATGGTAAAAAAAATACAAAAATTAAAAGCAAAAAATACTAAAATTGAAAATCAGTTAATATCAGAAGTGTTGACAGTTAATGGTATTAGATTTGTTTTAGAAGATGGTTCTTGGGGTTTAATAAGAGCATCTTCGAATAAACCATCATTAGTAATTGTAACGGAAAGTCCTACTTCTGACTCAATTAAGAAAGGTATATTTGATTTTATAGATAGCTTGCTGCAAGAAACTGGAAAAATTGGTGAATACGATCAAAAAATTTAAAGATTAAAATATTCGTATAAAAACTTAGTTCCAATAATAATTAAAAAAAAACCAAAATATTTAGTCATCCTCTTTTTATTTATCCTATGACTAGCTTTAGCGCCAAGTCTTGCCATAAATGTTGTTATGGGGGAAAAAATTAAAAACGCTGGTATATTTAAAAATCCAACACTAAGTGGTAAGTTTGCATTTAGATAGCTGCCAGAAATAAGAAATCCTATCGCACCGAATAAAGCTATTATAAAACCTATCGCAGCAGCACTTCCTATTGCTTTATTTATTGAATAACCAAAAAATTTTAAAATAGGTACGTTCATTACTGCCCCGCCAATACCCATTGGAGCTGAAATAAAGCCAGTTAAAATGCCAGATATGATTTTAGCAGGTAAACCCATTTTAATTGTTAGGTCTGACTCTTTCTCTTTTAAAAATAATAAATAAAAAGCAAGTATGTAAACAACAATAGTAAAAAAAAGTATTAAAGGTTTAGTTTTTAAACCAGCTGCTAAAACTGTTCCTAATATTACACCAATAATAACAAATATTCCGTAACCTTTAACAATGTTAAAATCGACCGCTTTATGTTGATGATGAGTTAAAACTGAAACTATTGAAGTAGGGATAATTATTCCAAATGAAGTTCCTACAGCGAGATGCATTAAATAAGTAGGTTCTAGACCTGCTGACCCAAAAATATAAAATAAAATTGGAACAGTTATTAACCCTCCGCCTATCCCAAATAATCCTGCTGCAAAACCTGCTGGTATCGCAGTAACAATCATTATAAAAATTAAATAAAGAGTTTCTGATTGTGAAAGAATACCCAAAGTTATCTTTCTAAAGATACAGGATTAGTTTTTTTAACCTGGTCCATTATGTGATTTACTTTTTGAAGATCTGCGTCCCTAATACACATATTTTTAGAAAGATATTGCTTCCATGTTCGAGATCCATTTTGTCCATGGAATAGTCCAACAGTATGTCTCATAATGTGATTTAACTGAATTCCTTTAAACGTTTGCTCTTGAATATAGGGAATTAATTTTTCCATTACTTCACTTCTTGTTGGAACTTTTTCATTATTAAAAATATTTTTTTCAATTTCTGCTAAGAAATATGGTGAATGATATACCGCTCTTCCAATCATAGCTCCATCAACTTTAGATAGATGATCTTTAATCTCATCAGTTGTTTTTATTCCTCCATTAATAATTATTTCATCATCTTTAAAGTGTTCTTTTATTTTATAAACAAATTCATATTTCAAAGGTGGTATATTTAAATTTTCTTTAGGACTTAACTTTTTTAATAAAGCTTTTCTTGCGTGTATAATAAATTTTTGTGATCCAGCATCTTTAGTCCTTTGAATAAAAGATTTTAAAAATTCAAAGTTCTCAACTTCATTATATCCAATTCTAGTTTTTATAGTTATTGGAAGCTTAGTAGACTTAGCCATGGCTTCTATGCACTTTGCAACTAAGTCTGGCTCAGCCATTAAACATGCACCAAATTTATTTTTTTGTACTTTTTTACTAGGGCATCCTAAATTTAAATTTATTTCTTTATAACCATAATTCTCTGAAATTTTACAAGCTTCGGCTAATTCATCAGGATTTGATCCTCCTACTTGCAAAGTTACTGGATTAGAAATTTTTTTAAATGATAAAAGCTTATCACGATCCCCTCTTATGATTGCATTAGCCACAATCATCTCTGAATATAGATGAATATTTTTACTAATAAGACTTAAAAAGTATATCTCATGTTTATCAGTGCAATCCATCATGGGTGCGACTGATACTGTCTTAATCATAAATTATTCTGATTTATTTTCTTCTTCTATAGCTACTTGATTTTCTTCTATAGCTGGAGCTTCTTCACTTAATTTAAGCGGAGCATCTTCTGTTTCTAAATTTTCTTCTTTAATTTCGGGCTGTTCAGCTTTTAACTCTGATAAGGCTTCATCAGCTAAGCTTGGTTTTTTTACTTCAGGAATTCTTCTAGTTCTTTTTGAGGGTAATATGGCTACACCACTTTTTGAAACTTGACCTTTATATAAATTCTCAAATTCATCGTTTGTCTCTTCTTCTGTATCTTCTTGAACCTCTTGTTCGTCAGGCTCTTTTCGAAGTCTTTTAATTGCACTTGCCTCTATGTCTTTAATTTCAACTTTACCATCGCCAATTTCTCTCAGTGAGATAATAGTTCTTTTATCATTATCTTCTTCAACTAGCATTGGAGATCCAGCGTTCAATTGAACCGTTCTCTCTTTTGCTAATAAAACTAAATCGTATTGGTTATCAACTTTTTTTAAGCAATCTTCTACTGTAATTCTAGCCATGTTGATTGTTGTTTATTCAATTAAACTAAATAAATCAAGCTTAATTTGCTAACTTAACTGGTTCTATTGTTTTTCTAAATATAACTAATAAAGTTAGAGAAATAACGATATAAGCTCCTCCAACAAAAGCTATATTTTCAATAGTAAAACCTCTGTCTATTAATAAACCAAATACTGCAGTGCCAAACGCAGTAGAAAATACCATAAATGAAGTTGTTAAAGCTTTAATGCTTCCAATATATTTAACTCCATATATTTCTGCCCAAGTAGAGGATCCTAAAATATTAGCTAAGCCGTTAGAAACACCAATTAAACCCAGGAAAACATAAGCATAGATTTCATGATTAAATTGAAACAAAGTAAACATGGCAAGTAGTAGAGGTAAATTCATGTATAAAATTAATTTTCGTCCTGTAAATTTATCGACCAAGAATCCTGATATAAAGAGTGTTATAATAGAGATTATTGAATAGACCATAAATGCTTTAGGTATCGTGTAAACCGCCCACATTTTAGACTCTGAAATAAAAGATTGATAAACAAATATTCCTGTAGCCAACCAGGGCATCGCTAGCATATTTAGTGAGACAATATAAAATCTATAGTCTTTAAGAACATCTCTTCGTCTCCAACTTTTAATTTTCGATTCTTTTTGTTTAGGATTAGTATCTATCTCTCTTGAATCTAAGTTTAAATTTTTTATTGTATTTAAAATCACTAAAGGTAAAAATAATATAATCAAAATTGCTATTCCTTGCCAAACTGTTCTCCAAGAATAAATAAGAAAAAAATAAGTCATTAGCACAGGTAAAACAAATTCTGCTGTAGATAGGCCAAACCAAATTGTACTTAAGGCTTTTCCTCTAGATCTTTCAAAAAATCTTGAGATTGTCGTGGTTGAAGCGTGGCTCATTAATCCTTGGCCAGATAAACGCATTAAAAAAATTCCTACGGCCAAAAAGTAAACGCTATTGATGAAAGAAAAAAATAATGAGGAAATAAAAAGTAATGTAACTACAAAAAAAGAATAATTTAAAATTCTATAATCATCTATTTTTTTTCCAACCCAAATAAGTAATAAGCTTGAGCATATAGTTGCTGATGCATAGATACTTCCAAATTGACCATGTGTTATACCTAATTCATTTCTAATTGGTGCGTTAAACAATCCCAGAAAAAAACTCTGTCCAAAACTAGAAAAAAATGTAAATATAAAACCAAATATAATTACTTTTTTATTTAACGAGAGGTTAATCATTTATGAGTTTTAAAGTTTCTTTCATTGGTCTTGGTGTCATGGGTTATCCTATGGCTGGTTATATATCAAAAGCAGGTCACGATGTAACTGTTTATAATCGTACAAAAGCTAAAGCTGAAAAGTGGGCAAAAGAATATAAAGGTAATGTTGCAGATACTCCTATGGATGCTGCTAAAGATAGCGATTTTATTTTTACATGTGTTGGAAATGATAATGATTTAAGAGAAGTGACTTTAGGTGAAAAAGGTTTATTTAAGTCAGCTAAAAAAGAAGCAATCTATATTGATAACACAACTGCTTCAGCAGATATTGCAAGAGAACTTTATAAAGAAGCAAAAGCAAAAGGTTTTGATTTCTTAGATGCACCTATCTCTGGTGGACAAGCTGGTGCTGAAGGCGGAGCTTTAACAGTAATGGTCGGTGGTGACGAGGCTCCATTTAAAAAGGCAGAACCTGTTATTGATTGTTATAGTAAGAAAATAAAATTACTTGGACCTTCTGGAAGTGGTCAGTTAACTAAGATGGTTAACCAAATATGTATAGCAGGATTAGTTCAGGGTTTATCAGAGGCTATTAATTTTGGAATGAATGCTGGGTTAAATATGCATGATGTTATTGAAGTAATATCAAAAGGTGCTGCTCAATCTTGGCAAATGGAAAATAGACATAAAACAATGATTGAAGGTAAATTTGATTATGGCTTTGCTGTTGACTGGATGAGAAAAGATTTAAAAATAGCTATGGATGAAGCTAAGAAAAATAACTCACCCCTGCCAATTACAAAAATAATTGATGAATATTATGCTGAAGTTCAAAAAATGGGTGGTCAAAGATGGGATACTTCAAGCTTAATCAAAAGATTTAGAAAATAAATTGTGACACAAGAAGTTGTAAGTTACTACGAAGATTTTAACGAAATTGAAAAAAAAATATGGGATCTGTTAACTAATGCAGTTAAAGATAGATCTTCAGAGTTTAGAACTCCAGTATTTATCTGTGGTAATGACAAGGACTTAGATGGACGAGTTGTTGTTTTAAGAAAAGTAGATCAACCAAATAACTTCGTTCAATATCATAGCGATATCAGATCCTCTAAAATAGAAAAAATTAAAAAAAATCCAAACTGTTCAATTTTGTTTTACGGCAAACAAGAAAAAATTCAACTTAGACTAAAAACTGAATGTAAAGTACACTTTGATGATGATGTTACAAAAGAGTCATGGGAAAAAACAGGTCATATTAGTAGGAAATGTTATTTAGTTACTAATGGACCAGGGACAGAGTCTGATAAACCAACTTCAGGCTTAGATAGTAAATTTGATAACTTTGATTATACAAAAGAAGAAAGTGAAGAAGGTTATAAAAACTTTTGCGTTATAAGATGTAAGGTTAAAAGTATTGAGTGGTTATATTTAGCTGCTAAAGGACACCGTAGAGCTTTGTTTGATTTAGAAAATAATAAAAAGAATTGGTTAGTTCCCTAGGTTTTTTGTAACTTTTTCTTTTGTCGTGCCGTAATTAACCTCATCAAAATAGACAACCATATTTGGATAAGGTTTATCTCCATGTTCCCTTTTCCATCCACTAACAAACGTTTGATAAATACCAAAATTTAATTCAACACCTGCTTTAGTATATGGCGTAATATTTTTTATATTCTCAGCATTCATTATTAATTTATCATTAATCCAAACTTTTAAGTAACCATCTTCCTCTCTTGAGAAGCGAGCATTAATTAAAATATCAGTCCACTTACCTTTCATGTCTTTAATCTTAATTCCTTTTTTCATTTCAACATACTCACCGCTCCACATTCTTCCAATTTCTAACCACTCGCCACTTCTATCTGTCACCATAAAAATAGGTTTCCAGCCTTTTTCATAAAGTTGAGCAAAAGTAGTTCTAACCGGAGCTACTGATTGATAATCCTCTGGTAAATAAATTGATGTAGAATACCAATAGTCTTTTTTACTCTTTTGTAATTTTTTGACTTGTAGCTCAGTTCTTTGCCTATCTTTTTTACAATCACTTTCTCCAGGTTTGTAACCGCAATCACCATATCTTACTTCAAATCTGTAAGATTTATTGCCTGATCGCACGGGGTGACCGTCTTTACTATTAACTAATTTTAGAGAGTACTTTTTTTTGTGAGAGAGAGTTTTTTTTTTCACTTCAGTATTAGAAACATCTTTACTATTTTTTGCTTCAACATTTACTGTAAGCACAATTAAAATTAATAAACTATTTCTTATATTTTTTAAAATTTTCAACATAACCTCTTGCATTTTCTTTTATGTGTTCTATTTCTTCGACAGTAACTTGTCTAATTATTTTGCCCGGACTTCCAAGCACTAATGATCTTTCAGGTATAACTTTATTTTCTGTAACAAGCGCATTAGCACCGATGATACAATTTTTTCCAATTTTAGTTTTATTCAAAATTGTAGAACCTATTCCTATTAAACAATCATCTGCAATCTCACAGCCATGAAGCATAACCATGTGCCCTATTGTTACTCCGTTGCCAACGATTGTTGGACATCCGGGATCGGTGTGAATAACACTTCCATCTTGTATGTTTGAATTTTCACCAATGATAATAGGTTCAAGGTCTCCTCTTAAAGTTGTGTTAAACCAAATATTTGAATTCTTTTTTAATTCAACTCTTCCAATAATAACAGAATTCGGTGCTACCCAACTATTTGGATCTATTTTTGGTGTGTGTCCTTCAAAATCGTAAATCATAATATTGCTGTAATGTAATACTAATTAATTTATAATACATTATGTCCCTTACTAAAACCCCAGTTTGTGATTTTGGAAAGAAAGCTAAGGATTTCAATCTAAAATCAATTGATAATAACCTAGTTTCTTTAAGTGATATTAATGGAAAAAAAGCTACGCTTATAATGTTTATTTGCAACCATTGCCCATATGTAAAAGCTGTAATTAAAGATTTGGCAAAAGATTGCAACGATCTTAAAAATGATGGAGTTAATACAATTGCTATAATGTCTAATGATGTAAAAAATTACCCCGATGATTCATTTGAGAATATGATTAAATTTGCAAAAGAAAATAATTTTGATTCTATAGATTACGTAATAGATGAAACGCAAGAGATTGCAAAAAAATATAACGCAGTGTGTACACCTGATTTCTTTGGTTATAATAAAAATTTAGAACTTCAATACAGGGGTAGATACAGAGAATTAAAAGAGTTAAAACCTGTTGTTAACGGAGATAGTGATTTAAAAGTAGCCATGAAGATGATCGCTCAAACACAAAAAGGGCCAGACGAGCAAATACCTAGTATGGGCTGTAACATAAAGTGGATTAAATAATGTTTTTAGTTGCTACAAGAAACTTTCCTCCTGAGATTGGTGGTATGCAAAATCTAATGGAGGGATTATCTAATGCTTTATTAAATCATGGACCTGTAAAAGTTTTTGCAGATAATATTGATAATGCTGAAGACTATGATCAATTCTCAAAGCTTAATATTGAAAGAGTTTCTGGCTTAAAAATCTTCAGGAAATATAGAAAAGCAAATTTAGTTAAAGATTTCGCAAAAAATAATAATTTAAGAGCATCTTTTTTTGACCACTGGAAAAGTATTGAAAATATTGATGAAGAAATTTTAAAAAAAGCTAAATCATTCTGCTTAATTCACTCTAAAGAGATAAATCATCCTATTGGTTCATTATTAAATAAAAGAGTTATAAAAGCTTTGAATAAAGCAGATTATGTTATTGCTAATTCAAAATTTACCAAAGAACTTGCAATAAAATTAGGAGTAAATGTTAATGAAATCAAAGTAATAAATCCTGGATGTAATTACCCAGTTTCAATTAATGAAGATGCTAAAGAGTTTGCAAAAAATATATATGGTCAAGCTACACCTAGATTAATTACTGTTTCAAGATTAGATGGAAGAAAAAGTCATCAAAATATCATAATGACTATAAAAAATTTACTGCCAAAGTTTCCAAATTTAAAATACGTTTCAATTGGAGATGGAGATGAGAGAAATAATCTTGAAAAACTTAAAAAAGAATTAGGCTTAGACAAAGAGATTAAATTAATTTTAAAATCAACTGAGCAAGAAAAATTTGCACTTATAGAACAATCTGACATTTTTGTTATGCCTTCTGTAGTTTATAAAAAATCAATAGAAGGATTTGGAATAGCTTATATCGAAGCAGCCTCGTATGGAAAACCTTCCATCGGTGGAATCTATGGTGGAGAAAGAGATGCTATTAAAAATGGGCAAACAGGTTACTTATGCAATGGAAGTGATTTAAATGCTTTGTACGATACTTTATTAAAAATGTTAGAAAATAATCATCATAAAGAACTTGGTGCTAATGCTTTAAAATTTTCAAAAGATTTTTGTTGGGATAAAATTATAAAAAAATATATCAAACTAATTTAATTTAAATTTTATTTCTTTTAATACAGTATCTACATCAAGTTCTTTTAAATGTTTGACGCTTAGAGCTTTAAAATTATAGCTTTCAATACTTACTTTTTTCGCTGAAGTATGGCTGCCAAATAAAACTAGTCCGTTTTTATCTAAATGAGATGCAATATGTGCAGGTCCAGTATCATTTGCTATTATAAATTTTGCATTACTAATTAATGAAATTAATGTTTTAAGATCTACCGGATTATTATTTTCTGTAACAACTTTTGCTTTTAAAGAATTTGCTTCTTCTATCTCATTTGGTCCAGGTGCCAATAAAATTGGATACTTATTTTTGTAATCCTGTTTAAGTTTTGCAACTAATTCTTTAAAATATGGCCATTTTTTATTTAGGTGTTTTTGTGAACAGAAAGGAAATAGTAAAATATATTCGTGATTTGAATATTGTTTTAATAATCTGGATACATCTTTGACAGCCCAGTCGAGATTAATATTTTTTGTAAATTCTGCTTGTATTCCACTCTTTTTCAATTGTAACTCTATTCGATCCAAAACTGGTTCTTTATCAAAATCACTTTTTTTTTGACCTTTTTCTAAAGTTGTTTCTGATGAAGACCAATCGATATTTTTTTTTAATATAAATCTTTTATAGAATTTAGTTCTATTGGAATTTTGTAAATCAAATACTTTGGAAAAATCATATTTTGATAATATTTTTTTTAAAGAATTAAGATAAAATATATTCCATCTTGGTAGTCGTTTATCAATAATTACTCCATCTATATATGGGCATTCAGACATAAAAATAGCATAAGGGTAAGAAGTAAGTAAAAAAACTTTTCTATTTTTGTAAAAATTTTTAATGTCTTTTATAGCGCCATTAGCCTGGATTAGATCTCCAAGTGAACCATGTTTGATTATTAATATATTTGACATTATTATTTCTGAGTATATGTAATAAATTACAAAGTAAAATTGTATTATGAGTAATAAATTGGACAAAATATTGGCAGAAATTTCAGCTGGCGAATTGATTGATAAAATTACAATCTTAGAGATCAAAAAAATAAAGATAATCAATAGAGATAAATTAGAAAATATTGAAAAAGAACTTACTTCTCTCAACGAAACTATGAAAAAATTTGTTCCTGACCAAAACAAAGTTGCAAATCTTGTTGATAAACTAAAAGAAATTAATTTAAAGCTATGGGCCATTGAGGATGGAAAAAGAGCTGCTGAAAAAAATAATGATTTTGGTGAAAAGTTTATAGATCTTGCTAGAAGTGTTTATAAAATTAATGATGAGAGAGCTAGAGTAAAGTTGGCTATAAATAATACTCTTGGATCAAATATTAAAGAAGTAAAATCATACGAATAATTATTTTGAGTTTAAACTAGGAATAATTAATCTTAATTTTTTAGGTAACTTTGGATTTATTGTGGCTGTAATAACACCTTCTTTTTTTTTTAATTTTTTTAAAATTTTCCCGTCTGGAGATACTATCATTGAATTGCCGTAAGTTTTTCTTCCGTTATAATGTGTTCCGCCCTGTGCAGGGGCTAATACGTATGAAAAATTTTCTATTGCCCTTGCCCTTAATAAAGAGTTCCAATGTCTTTTACCTGTTGTTTCGGTAAAAGCCGAGGGAATGGCTAAAAATATAGATCCTGCTTTAGATAACTGTCTGTATAAATTTGGAAATCTTAAATCATAACAAATGGATAAGCCAATTTTACCCCATGGTAAATTAAATGATTTTATTTTTTTTCCAGCAGTAAATATTTTTGACTCATTATATCTTTCTTTTTTACTTAATATTACATCGTACATATGAATTTTATCATAATAAGATTTAATTTTTCCATTTTTATTAATTAAAACAGAACGATTGACTAATTTATTTTTTGAAACTTTAATAATTAAAGAACCAACTAAAATCCATTTTTTGTACTTTTTTGCTAAATTTTTTATTCCATATAGGTAAATATCTTTATTCATCGGTTTACAAATTTTTAATAATTGTTTTTTATTTAATGAAAATAAAGATGACACTTCAGGTGTTAAGATAAAATCAGTTTGTTGTTTAACTGCTTTAATAATAAATTTTTCTGTTCTTTTAAGATTATAATGAATATTATTATTAGATTTTAGCTGGATACAGGAAACACGAAACATTACTTCATTATAGATGAAGCAAAATTCCAATTACAGTCAAAACTTGGAATGTATGCACCTGATAATTTTACATTACCGAAGCTTTTCTCTAAAACTTTACACCAGTTTTCAACCTGTTTAGGTTTTTTATCATTACTGCCAACTTGTGCTGTTATCACGCCACCTTTTTTTAAAATTCTTTTTAAACCTTTCATATTTCTTCTTGCTAAATCAATGCAATATTGATCGTCATTTAAATCCACAAATATTTTATCGTATTTTGAATCTTCAATTTCTTTTATACTTTTAAATGCGTCACCCCAAAAAGTATTAATTCTGTTACTTTTTTTAACTTTGGTGCAAACTTTAGGTAAATGTCGATAACAAGCATCTACAATTTCTGGATCTAGCTCGAACCAATCAATATAATTTGAATTATTTTCTAAACATGCTCTTGCAACACCTCCGTCTCCGCCGCCAATAATAGCAACGTTGTTATTTTTTTTACTTAACTCATAACTAGATCTAAAAAAGTTAGAGCTGTAAATCTTTTCATCTTTTTCAGCTACTTGAATCTCATGATCTATAAATAAAGCGTGACCAAATTCTTCTATGTCCATTACTTCTACAAATTGACCCACTTTTGAAGTAAATTTTTCTAATACATTTTTAACAACATAGTATTTCTTTTGACCTGGTGTACTGTAAATATCGTCGTATAATCCAATACTACTTCTATCAAAGGCATTGGTAACAATTCTTTCATGTTCAATTTCGTTTCTTAAAATTTTTAAGGCAACTTTTGGATTAACTTTACCGCAAGTAAAAAAATCAAAACTAATTACACCTCTTTCAGGAAAAGTATGAAAACTAAAATGACTTTCAGATAATAAAGCTACTAAAGTAAAACCTTGTGGTTCAAACTTATGCGAAGCTACGTTTAAAATTTCAACCTGCGCAGCTTTTGCTACTTTATAGATTACTTTCTCATAAAATTCAGGTGAATAATTTTTTTTTACACCAAGAAAGTCTAAAGTGATATGCTCTCCTACTTTAATCATTTAAAATTATCCTTTTTTATAATTTTTAAATTTTCCTAAAACAATTTTCATTTCTTTTTTAGAAAGTATTTTAGGTATTCCAATTCTTAGGGTATTTATATATTGATGGCAAATATTTT
This sequence comes from Candidatus Pelagibacter sp., assembly GCA_028103285.1. The sequence goes on from JAOHNF010000010.1 coordinate 19,097, forward strand.
CGATTTCTTGCGCTAGCTCAAAAGCTTTTTCTAAATTATCTCCAAACGCAACTTGTCCGTGATTTGCAATCAAGCAAGCTGATCTATTTTTAAGTGCTTTAATAATATTTTTAGATAGTTGTTTTGTTCCAAAAGTTGCATATTTAGTACATTTTAAATCCTCTCCACCAGCCACTGCAACCATGTAGTGAAAAGCTGGAATACTTTTTTGATGTGATGAAACAGCCGTAGCACATGTAGAATGAGCATGAACAATTGCTTTTGCTTCTTTTTTATTCACATAAATATCTTGATGAAACCTCCATTCAGAGGAAGGTTTGCCCTTTTTCTTGTCAAAGACTCCTTTTAAGGAAACAAAAACAATATCACTAATTTTTAATGCAAAATACTTCATTCCAGATGGAGTAATATAAAAACCATCTACGCCCTTCTCTTTTGTTCTAACTGAAATATTTCCTGATCTTAAAGCTGATAAATTAGTTATATTAAGTTTCTTTGAATATCTAATTACGTCAGCCTTAAGTTTGCTCACTATAATAAGTTATCTTTAAAGAAATTTATGAATTGAGGCATATACTCATCCACATGTTTACCACCAATTGTAACTCCTTTGGCTAAACATTTTTCTTTTTTAAAAATTCCAAATAAAACTAATATAATTTTTTTCATTTAAATAATTTTTTCAGTCCTTGTTCTGATGCTTCACAAACACCTTTTTCAGTTATTAAACCTGTTACATATTTAGCAGGTGTTACATCAAATGCTAAGTTCATTGCTTTACTTTTTTGTGGATAAATTAAAACTTTTTGCAATTTATTGTCTTTATCTAGCCCTTCAACATGTGAAAGCTCTTCAGAATTTCTTTCTTCTATAGGAATTTTTTTATGATCTTTAATATTCCAATCAATTGTAGAGCTTGGCAAAGCTACATAAAAGGGAACATTATTATCTTTTGCTGCAAGTGCTTTTAAATAAGTTCCAATTTTATTACAAACATCGCCATTGGATAAAGTTCTGTCAGTGCCTACAATGCACATATCTACTTGACCTCTTTGCATTAGAATTCCACCTGTATTATCTGCAATAATAGTGTTAGGTATTCCTTCTTCATTTAATTCATATGAGGTTAAATTGGCTCCTTGGTTTCTCGGCCTAGTTTCATCTACCCAGACATGAACTTTAATTCCTTTTTTATGAGCATGGTAAATTGGTGACGTAGCTGTTCCCCAATCTATTGTTGCAAGCCATCCAGCATTACAATGAGTTAAGATATTAACTGTATCTTTTTTCTTATCATAAATTTTCTCAATTATTTCAAGACCATTAAGACCAATATTTTCACAGAAGCTTACATCTTCTTCGGTTATCGCTTTAGCTTCTTTTAATGCTGCTTGTAGAATCTTATCACTGTTTATACCTGACAATTTTTTTATCATGCGGTCAACAGCCCATTTTAAATTTATAGCTGTTGGTCTAGATGATATTAAATCTGCACTAGATTTTTTTAAAAAAGATAAATCATTATTTTCTATAATAGATAAAACAAGACCATAAGCAGCTGTAGCGCCTATTAATGGAGCTCCTCTAACCTCCATAGTTTTAATAGAATTAATTGCATCTTTAACCGTTTTTAACTCTTTAATTATAAATTGATGAGGTAGTTTTGTTTGGTCAATAATTTTTACAATGTCATTTTCAAACCAGATTGTTCTATAGTTTATTTTGTTTATTTTCATTTTAAAATTATAATAACACTAATTTAATTAAAATTAATTGATATATTCCATTACAGTTTTATATAAAAGATAAGCACCTTTTTCATTTAAATGTTCATCATTTAAAAAATAAAGTTCAGTGGACCAATTAATATTATTGCTCTTATATTCTTGAAATCTTGGAATGGCATCAATAGTCGTACAACTTATATTTATGCATATTTTTCTTACGTAGTCTGACCAATTAAATTTATCTTGTCCAAATTGTAATGTTTCAGACCATGGATATATTGCTATATAAAATTCTGAGTTATTTTGTTTAGCAATATCAGAAATTTGCAACAAAACTTTTTCTATTTTATTTATTCCTTTATTAAATGAATTATCTTTCCAAAATCTTTTAAGTAAAACTACCCTGAATACTAGTTTTAATTTTTCTTTTATTGCCATTTTTAATATTTTTTTTTTCTCTTATATTTCTAAGGTTAAAATTAATGTAAGTAGATATATTTGTTAAAATCTTAAAATTTCGTTTTCTAAAATTTTCCTTTTCTTTTGATAGTTTATAAACAAAATTTGTACTAAGTTTAACTTCATTAGTTAGTTCATTATAATGCCATCTAGTTGCTTCATCGATAACATCAGTTAGATCAAGAAACAAAATAATTTTACCAGGAATGATATTTTGTTTAAGAATTTTTTTTAATTTGTATAAATGAACTGAAGGACTGTAAGATCCAACACCAAAATTATAAACATTGTAATTATCTTTATCTTTTGCAATCAATCCAGCATAAGTTTTTTCATAGTCAAGACCAGCCCCATATGTAAAAGAGTCTCCAAAAATAAATATATTTTTCTTCCTGCTATCTTTAGGTGGGGTATTTTTACCAATACGTAAACCCATTTCATCTGTGATTGTTTCAGCTATAGGAAAAGATTTTTTAAATCTATATTTACCTTGACAGTTTTTTTTTAATTCATAGTAATATTCTTCATAATTAAAACAGTGTTTATAACTTAAAACTGTATTACTCATAATAAAATCAAATATAAGAACAGAAAAACAAAGAAAAAAAATAGAAAGAATATAAAAAATTATTTTTTTCATCGTTTATTATTTAAAACTCTAGAGGCAATGTTTTTTAATTTTTTTATTGTTTTTTTTGTTCTGACTTTAGGATCAGTTATTATCGCAACGTCTAAGCAATTATTAGAAGGATCTTTATCTGGGGAAAATTTTTTGTATGTTTGAATAACTTCTTTAATCATATTTTGTGCATTAGCAGCATTTTTCATCAAAGTCTGGATAACCATATTTACATCGACTTCATCGTGGTCTAGATGCCAACAATCATAATCAGTTACCATAGCAATAGTGCAGTATCTTATTTCTGCTTCTCTTGCTAATTTTGCCTCAGGCATATTTGTCATACCAATCACATCGGCTCCCCAAGTTCTATAGAGATTTGACTCAGCAAGAGATGAAAATTGAGGACCCTCCATAACAAGATATGTTCCACCATTTTGACTTTTTATATTTAGTTTTTTTAATGCAGCCTCACAACAAGTTGATAAACTTGGGCTTGTAGGTTTTGCCATTGATACATGTGCAACAATTTCATCGTCAAAAAAAGTTTTTATTCTTGAAAAAGTTCTATCTATAAATTGATTTACAATCACAAATCTTCCTGGTTCTAAATTTTCTTTCAATGATCCAACTGCAGAAACTGAAATAATATCGGTTACTCCTAGTTGTTTAAAAGCATCAATATTTGCTCTAAAATTTATGTTTGTAGGACTTATTTTATGACCTCTAGAATGCCTTGGAAGAAAGCAAATTTCTTCTTTACCAAATTGTGCAATTAAAATTTCATCTGAGGGTTTTCCCCATGGGGTTTTGATTTTTTTCCACCTTGTTTTCTCAAGGCCCTCAATTTCATAAAGGCCGCTTCCGCCAATTATCCCAAGTTTTCTTTTTTTCATCATTTAATTATTAATGCTTTTTTGCTAGAACTTGAAGCTAATTATGGACTTAAAAAAATATATTAGATCAATACCAGATTATCCAAAAAAGGGAATTTTATTTAGGGATATTACTACTCTAATAAAAAACTCCAAGGCTTTTAAATATACCAATGATAAGATTATTGAATTAGCTAAACAAATTGAATTTGATAAAGTTGCAGCAATTGAGTCTAGAGGGTTCGTTTTTGCTTCCACTCTAGCATATCAATTAGATAAATCTTTTGTTCTTCTTAGAAAAAAAAATAAACTTCCGGCAGAAACGCACTCTGTAGATTTTGAACTAGAATATGGAAAAGCTACAATTGAAGTTCACAAAGACTCTATAAAAAAAAATGAGAGGATTTTAATTATTGATGATTTGATAGCTACTGGTGGCACCGCAACAGCAGCGGCAAAACTTATTGAAATTTCTGGTGGGAAAGTTGCGGGTTTTATATTTGTAATTAATCTTTTTGATTTACCAGGAAATAACCTATTAAAAGATAAAGGTTACTTTACAAAGAGTTTAATTGAATTCCCTGGCCATTAAATTTCTTTATTTTTCCAGGTTGAAGGTGTGAGTTCATTGTTGATCTCAATATCGATGTTGTAATCAAAAGGTCGTGTTCCTCTTTTTTTAATATACTCGTATGTTTTTGCTATACCATCATTTAAAGATATTGTTGTTTTATAATTTAACAATGATCTAGCTTTATTAGCAGAACATGTTGCATGTTTTACTTCTTGTGGTCTATCTTTCTTATGTATCGGCTCTAAGTTTACGCCTGTTAAATTTGAACATATTTCTGCAATTTTATTAATTGTTACAAATTCTTCATCTGGACCTATGTTTATTGTTTGCTTGTTTAAATCTTTTTGATCTAACATTGGTATCAAGCAACTTAAACAATCATCTATATAAGAAAAACATCTAGTTTGGTTACCGTCTCCATAAATTATTGGTGCCTTACCCTGCATCATTCTATTAATCATTATTGAAACTACATTTCTAAATGGATCATCATATTTTTGTCTTGGACCTATAATGTTATGAGGTACTGCTATTACCCATTCTATTTTATTTAAATCACATAAATTTTTTAAAACTTCCTCTGAAGCAACTTTTGAAATTGCATATGGATCAACTGGTGATGGCTTCATCTCTTCAGTAAAAGGAGTTTGTTGATCACCATATCTAGCCATTGAAGAACAAAAAATTATTCTTTCAACTTTTTCGTTCACTGCTGCAGAAAATATCGAAACTGAAGCAAGATAATTATTTTTAGTAATTTCAAATGGGGAAAATACAGAAAGACCTTCATGGGCAGTTGCAGCGCAGTGATATACAACATCTACACCTTTTATAATTAATTGAATTTTTTTAAAATCACAACAATCACCTTTATGAAATTCTATATTCTTTGGTACATTATCTTCATAACCACCAAGCATATTATCTATTCCTATAACTTTGTGTCCTAAACTAACTAATTTTTCAGCTAAATGTGATCCAAGAAATCCCGCAACGCCTGTAACTAAAACTGTTTTTTTAATAGACATAAAGGTCTTATATATAAAAACCTAATTTTATCAATTATTTTTTACCTTAGGTCTATACCAAGATTTTTTTCCAATTATTGAGTTATATAATCCTGAAAAACGATGAAAATAAATTTTTCTTTTCTCATTATTGAACGTTAAACTAAAAAAAATAATTTTTATTAACGAAGAGAAAAATTTTCTGCCTGCTCTAAGTAAAGATTTCATAAAACCATAATGCTTTTTATTAAAATAAAATGTTGACCACATCCAATGCCAGTTTCTTGATAGCTCCATTTCAAAATTAATTGATTTGTCATGAGAGCTACCTCCAACATGATTAACTAAAATACTTTTATCTAAATATATTTTTTTTCCATTTTTTTTTAATCTTTTACATAAATCAATTTCTAAATAAATAAAAAAGTTTTCATCAAAAAAACCTGTTTCTTTAAACTGCTCAAGATTAAGAAACATTGCAAAACCTTTAAGAAAATCTACTTGAAAAACTTGATTTTTTTTTATGTTTTCATCTATTTTACTATATTCATTCTGCTTAGCTGGACCTATTATTGCAAAATCTTTAATTTGATTCGCTGTGATTAAAAAATTTTTTAAAGTATTATTTTCTAATTTTGCATCTGGATTTAAAATAATAGCATATTTGGATGTTACTTTTGATAGTCCAAAATTATTACCTTTTGCATATCCAAGATTTTCTTTGGTAAGAAAACATTTAACATTTGAATACTTTAATTCTAATTTATCTTTTAAAATCAAATTATTTGAATTTTCAACAATAATTACTTTTATGTCTGAATTGATCGATTTAAGGCAGT
>JAOHNF010000011.1 GCA_028103285.1 Candidatus Pelagibacter sp.
TCGTTTATGATAAGTTCTTTCTGTTTATTATCAAAATAATTACATTTTAATTTTCCAGGAAATTCTAATAAACAATTACCTTTTTCAATCTTTTCATTAATAAATTGATTAAAAGTAAACTCTAATGAATTTAAATTTTCTAATTGAGATAAAATTTTACTTTTTTCATTAGCGTAAAGATTAAATGAAAATAAAAAAAATGAAGTAATTAAAAATTTTTTATAAAACTTCACGTTTACCAACATGATTTGCTTTACTAACAATTCTTTTTTCTTCCATCATATCAATAATTCTGGCAGCTCTATTATAACCAATTTGAAGTTTTCTTTGTAAGAAGCTTGTTGACGCTTTCCCTTCAGATTTAATGATATCAACAGCTTTAGAATAAAGCTCATCCTCTTCTTCATTTTTATTAGAAGCTGAAGAAGCCTCATTACTTTCTTGTGCTGTAATCTCATCCATATAATCGGGTTCACCCTGTGCTCTCATAGAATTTACAACTCTCTCAATTTCTTGCTCTGAAACAAACGGACCGTGAATTCTTACTATTCGATTTGCTGAAGACATAAACAACATATCACCTTTGCCTAATAATTGTTCCGCCCCCTGCTCTCCTAATATAGTTCTGCTATCTATCTTAGAACTGACTTGGAAGGATATTCTAGTTGGAAAATTTGCTTTGATTGTACCCGTTATTACATCGACACTCGGTCTTTGAGTAGCCATGATAATGTGAATCCCAGCAGCTCTTGCCATTTGTGATAATTTTTGAATATAATTCTCTATTTCTTTGCCAGCAACGAGCATTAAATCTGACATCTCGTCAACAACGACCACAATATAAGGCATCTTTAATTTATGTTTAACATTGTAGCCATCTATATTTCTTACTCCTACCTTACTCATTAATTTATATCTGCTGTTCATTTCTTTAACTGTCCAAGCTAAAGCAGACGTTGCTTTTTTTGCGTCCGTTATAACTGGAGTTAATAAATGAGGAATCCCTTCATATGTAGATAATTCTAACATTTTTGGATCAATTAAAATGAACTTACAAAGGTCAGGATTAAGTTTGTAAAGTAAAGATACAATAATAGTGTTTATACAAACAGATTTTCCAGAGCCAGTAGTTCCTGCAATTAAAAGATGAGGCATCGATGTAAGATCACCGACTATCGGCATACCAGATATACTTTTACCTAAAGCTATTGGAAGTTTAATATCTTTTTTTTGAAATTTTTCATAAGAAATAATTTCTCTCAGTGAAACACTTTCTCTTGTTTCATTTGGAATCTCTATGCCGACAGTATTTTTTCCAGGAATGACCGATACACGTGCGGATGTAGAACTGGTATTCCGCGCCAAATCTTCTGATAGGTTTATAATTTTTGATACTTTAACGCCAGGCGCAGGTTCAAACTCATACAGGCTTACAACTGGTCCGTTATTTATAGCTTTTATTTTTCCATCAATACCAAAGTCTAGTAAAATTTTCTCCATAAATTCTCCATTAGGACGATTCTTATTTAAATCTGATGAACTTAATTTAGATAAATTTTTTTCCAGATAATCTAAAATTGGTAATTTATATTTAGATCTTGAGAAACTAGCTTGTTTTGGAGCACTTACTTTACTATCAAACAAAAAAGCTTGTTGAGGTTTTTCATTTATTTTTTCTTCTAACGGTATTGTGGCAAAGTTTATTTCTGAAATTTTATTATCTTTCCTTTTAAATAAAGATGCAGTTAAAGAATTTATTCCTGTTAAAACTTTTCTAAAATTTAAATCTGAAGAAAAAATAAAAAGAACCAATGTTAACATTAATAATCCATAAGCTGAGTAACTATTGTCAATCCAAGGAAACCAAGTGCTTATTAAATTATATCCAATTTTCCCTACAAAACCAGAATTGCCATTATCTATAAGCCAGAACGAATTATTAAAAGTTAAATATATAAATATTGTTCCAAAAGTTAAATAAGAAATAACTAAAAACAACTTAAGAATTATTTTTTTCATTTCTCTTTTAATAACTAGATTAATCCCCCAAAAAAAGAAATTGGCTAATAGTAAAAATGAAACTAAACCAAAACTTTGTAAAAGAAAGTCTGCGACACTACTTCCATACACTCCAAAAAAATTTTTTATTTCAAAATTTCGATCTCCATAAACAAAAGAAGGATCTTCAGGTGAATATGTTATAAAAGCTATAGTTAGACCAATACTTATAAAAATTAAGACTAAACCAAGAAATTCAAAGGTTCGTTTTTTTATAAAATTTGTTAAACTGTTTAAAAAGTTTGTATTCATATCGAATCGTTTTATGTACTTTTTACCATTTTTATGAAAGTGAGAAAAATTTTATAACATGAAAAAACAAAGAATCTGCATAGTAGGAGATGGTCTTTCAGGCTTAATAACTGCATTAGCATTAAATAACCTTTCTAGCTTAGATGTTCATTTAATTACAAAAAAAAACAAACGTGGCAAAGATAAGAGAACTACTGCTATTTCAGCTTCAAATTACCAATTTCTTCGTGAAATTTTAAAAAAACAAAACAAAAAGCTATTCTGGCCATCCAAGACGATAAATCTTTTTTATGAGACAAATGATCAGAAGATAAACTTTCTAAATTTCAAAGAAGATAAAAATAAACTTATGTATGTTTTTGAGAATGACAAAATCAAAAAGGTTTTACGAAAAGAAATTAAAAAGAAAAAAATTAAAATTATTAAAAAAAATATTAATAAATTGTCCGATCTAAACGGATATGATTTTAAAGCTCTTTGCCTTGGACCAAACTCTAAAATTTATCAAAGCGTGGTTGATTCAAGATCTATAGTCAAAGATTATAAAGAAGTCTCGATAACTGGATATGTTAAACATAATTTAAAAAATATAAACACTAGTCAATTTTTTTTAAAAGAGGGACCTTTAGCGATATTACCTTTTGCAAATAATAAATTTTCCTTTGTGTGGAGCATAAAAAAAAAATTTATACAAAAAAATATTAAATTTATTATCAAATCAAAAATCAGTGAACTTTTGAAAATTAATAAAAAAATTAATGTAAACAATATTCAATCTTATCCATTAACACTCAATTTAAAAAGAACGTACTATAAAAATGATACCCTTATTTTAGGTGAAGGCTTGCACACTATACATCCTTTAGCAGGCCAAGGTTTTAATTTAGTTATGAGAGATATTAAAAAATTAAAAGAGGTACTTAAATATTATACAAGTTTAGGTATTTCGATAAAAAGTAGCCTTGCTCTTGATGATTTTTCAAGTAGTAGAAAATCTGAAAATATTATTACTGGTTTAGGCATTGATTTAACGCATATTTTTTTTAAACAAAATAAACTTTTAGAACCATTAAAAGAAATAATTTTAAAAAATGTTTCAAGAAATAATACACTTAAAAAAATAAGTAAGTTTATTTCGAATCAAGGCTTGTCTATTTAACGCCATGAACATTTATGCTTTATCTTCAGGCAGAGGGCCATCTGGAATAGCAATTGTTAGAATTTCAGGCAAAAACACTCTTCAGGTTTGCAAAAACTTAACACAATTAAAAGACCTTAAATCAAACGAAGTTAATTATTGTAAATTTTATGATCCAAAAAATAATAACGTAATAGACCCAGAAGCTCTACTTTTATGGTTCCCTAGCCCAAACAGCTATACAGGAGATGATTTAGCTGAATTTCAAGTACACGGCAGTAACGCAGTTATTAGCGCACTCTTAAAAGCGTTATCAGAACAAGATAACTGTAGATTAGCCGAACCTGGAGAATTCACTAAAATAGCTTTTCAAAATGATAAAATAGACCTATTAAAAGCCGAGAGTATAGGTGATTTAATTCATGCTGAAACTGAACTACAAAGAGAACAAGCAGTTAAGTTTATCCAAGGCAATGCTTCTAATTATTATAATGATTTAAGAGAAAAATTGATTAAGTCTCTTTCATATATAGAGGCTAAAATAGATTTTGCCGAAGATGATCTTCCTGAGGAAGTTCTTAAAGAGGTTCATAATTCTATTAAAAATATTCATCAGGATATTAAAAAAATTTTAGAAAATAATAAAATTGGCGAAAAAATAAGAGACGGTTTTAGAGTATCTATTGTAGGAGAAGTTAATGCAGGCAAGTCATCATTACTAAATTTGTTATCTAAAAGAGAGGTAGCCATTGTTTCTGCAGAGGAAGGAACTACTAGGGATGTTATTGAAATTTTTCTTAATATAGATGGATATCCAGTTATCCTTGCTGATACTGCTGGAATTCGAGAGTCTAAAAATGAAGTAGAGAAGAAAGGTATTTCACTTGCCTTAGATAAATCAAAAGAAGCTGACTTAAATATTATCATGATCGACAATTCATCAAAAGCAATAAATAATAAAATTAAAAATTTAATAAATAAGGATTCAATAGTACTTCTAAATAAATCAGATATTGGAGATAATCAAAACCATAAATTTGATGCTGATACTATTTTAGTTTCTGTAAAAAATAATAAAAATATAGATATTTTTATTAAACGACTTAAGGAAAAATTAACTAATAAATTTATAGCTAATAAAAGCATCCTAATTACAAGGGAGAGACATCGAGCTAAGTTAAATGAATGTTTAAAAGAAATAGATAACTTCATGAAAAAAGATCAGAATAAAGATATCGAACTAGCAGCTGAGGATCTAAGGATGGCTACAAGACATCTTGGAAGTATAGTTGGAAAAGTAGATGTTGAAGAAATACTTGGTTCAATCTTTAAAGATTTCTGCATTGGCAAGTAAAATAGATCTTGTAAAATCATTATAGACAGATACATTCATACCATGAAAACACAAGATTATGATGTGGTAGTAATAGGTGGAGGACATGCTGGTTGTGAAGCAGCAACAGCATCCGCTAGAATCGGCGTTAATACTGCATTATTTACACATAAAATACAGACTATAGGTGAAATGTCATGTAACCCAGCTATTGGTGGGTTAGGTAAAGGTCACCTGGTGAGAGAGATAGATGCACTTGATGGAGTCATGGGTATTGTAGCTGATAAATCAGGTATCCAATTTAGATTACTTAACAGGAGTCGCGGCCCAGCAGTTCAAGGGCCAAGAACTCAATCTGACAGAGCTCTCTATAAAGAACACATGCAAAAGATGTTACTTAATTATAAAAATTTAACAGTTGTAGCAGATCCCGTAACAAAATTCTTATTTGATGATCATGAAAACAAAGTCATTGGTTTTTTATGTCAAAGCGGAAAAGAAATTAGATGTAAGGAACTAGTTTTAACTACAGGTACATTCTTAAACGGCTTAATACACATCGGAGAAACCCAAATACCCGCTGGTCGGTTTGACGAGAAACCATCTACGGGATTAAGCGAACAGTTAACTAAATATAAAATGAAAATTGGTAGGCTGAAAACTGGAACTCCTCCAAGACTGGATGGTGATACCATTAATTATGATGAATTAGAAATGCAGCCCGCGGATGAAGATCCATATTATTTTTCATTTTTAACTAATAAACTTCATAATAAACAAATTAAATGTGGAATGACTTATACAAACAATATCGTGCATAAAATCATTAGTGACAACATATCTAAGAGTGCAATGTATTCAGGGAATATAAAAGGTGTTGGTCCGAGATATTGTCCCGCTATAGAAGACAAAATTGTAAAATTTAAGGAAAAAGAAAAACATCAAATTTTTCTTGAACCAGAAGGATTAAAGGACAATACTGTTTACCCAAATGGTATTTCTACCTCTCTGCCCGAAGAAGTACAGCTTCAAATGTTGGCTAATATCAAGGGTTTAGAGGACGTAAAGATGAAAAGAGCTGGCTATGCAATAGAATACGATTATGTCGATCCAAGAGAGTTAAATGCTACTTTGGAGACTAAAAAAATAAAATCATTGTTTCTTGCTGGTCAAATTAATGGAACAACTGGTTATGAAGAAGCTGCAGCACAAGGCTTAATGGCAGGAGTTAATGCAGCTCTAAAAGTTTTAAAAAAAGATCAGTTTATTTTAGATCGATCAACATCCTATATTGGTGTGATGATTGATGATTTAATTACAAAAGGTGTTTCTGAACCTTATCGCATGTTTACTTCTAGAGCAGAATATAGATTAACACTAAGAGCTGATAATGCTGATCAAAGATTAACTGAAATAGGAATTAATTTAAATTTAGTAAAAGATAATAGAAAAAAAATATTTTTGGAAAAGAGGAAAAACATTTTAGCTTTAACTAGGTCATTGCAAACTAATCACCTTACTCCTAATCAGGCGAAGAAATACGATATTAAAATTGCAATGGATGGAGTTAAAAGGTCATGTCTAGAAATAATTGGGCAACGAAATATAAATATGGCTAAAATAAGGCAAATATTTCCTAGCATACCTTCGCATAATAGGTCTGTGGAAAATCAAGTTGTAATTGATGCTCATTATATGGGTTATCTTAATAGACAGTCTCAAGATATAAGATCTTTCCAAAAAGATGAAGCAGTTAAAATTCCTGTCAGCCTCAATTATGAATCTCTTGATGGATTATCTAACGAAATTAAAAGTAAGCTTATCGAGGTAAAACCGATTACACTAGGTCAAGCTATTCGTATTGATGGAGTTACTCCAGCTGCTATAATTATACTTCTTTCTCATATCAAGAAGCTAAAATATAAAGCTTCCGCCTAATGGAGGAGGAGGTAGTAAAAATTCTTAAGAATAATCTCAATTTTGATGGGGAATCGGTACATAAACTTAGATTATTTTGCAATCATTTAATTTTAGAAAATCAAAAACACAATCTTATATCAAAAAGCACAGAATCTGATGTTTGGCATAGACATATTCTTGATTCTGCACAATTAGTAAAATTTATCGATTTTAAAAAAGGTTCTTTGGCTGATCTAGGAAGTGGCGCTGGTTTTCCAGGCATTGTTCTTGCTATATATAACAAAAATGATGACTTTCACGTGAAATTATATGAAAAATCTCCAGTTAAAAGAGCATTTTTAAAGAAAATTGTGGAAGAACTTAATATAAAAGCATACATATTATCCAATATAAATGATGAAGTGTTGGATTCAGAAATTATAGTTTGTCGTGCCTTTAAAAAATTAGATAAGATTATACAAGTTTCACGTGAAATCATCAAAAATCCACATAAATTGATAGTTTTAAAAGGTCAAAGTGCGCAGGAAGACTTAAATAAAGCTTTTAAAAATAAAAAATACCCTTATAAATTGGAAAAAAGCATAACAGATAAAGAATCTAAAATAATAATTATTAATTTTAAATAATGACTACTACAATTTCAGTGATAAATCAAAAGGGCGGAGTAGGAAAAACAACAACCGTCATAAATCTTGCTACCTCACTGTCCATTATGGGTCTAAATAATTTAGTTATTGATCTAGACCCGCAGGGTAATGCCACAACAGGTCTAGGAAAAAATAATAATGATGAAAATATTAATGTCTACAATCTTTTAATTAAGAAAATTAAGTTAAGCGAAGTTATTCAAAAAACAGAAATAAAAAATTTGGACTTAATAGGTTCACACGTAAATCTATCTGGACTAGAAGTAGAAACAGCTAATGATTCAAATAGAGCTTTCATTTTAAAAAAAATATTATCTCATGAGACAAATGGATTATTAAAAAAATATGACAACATATTCATTGATTGCCCGCCATCATTAAGTCTTTTAACAATAATGTCTCTTGTAGCATCTGATCAATTATTGGTCCCTCTACAAACTGAATTTTTTGCTTTGGAAGGAATAACACAACTAATAAAAACAATAGATAGAATTAAAGAAAATTTAAATCCAGCGCTAGAGATTAGAGGTATACTTTTAACTATGTTTGATAAAAGAAACAAACTTTCCTCTGAAGTAGACAGCGAAGCAAGAAAATATTTTAAAGGTAAAGTCTACCAAACTGTAATTCAAAGAAACGTAAGACTATCCGAAGCACCTTCACATGGTTTACCTTGCGTTATATATGACAAAAATTGTGCGGGTAGCAAGTCATACTTTAAGCTTGCCGAAGAATTTATCAAAAATAATAATGTAGAAGGTGGTGCATGAATTCAGGAAAAAAAAGGGGTCTAGGAAGAGGTTTATCAGCACTATTTGGAGATCAATCCGTAGAAGCAAAAACAGCAGAAAAAAAAGAATTAAATAAAGTATCTATTAGTGATTTAAGCAGAAATCAGTATCAGCCGAGAGCGATGTTTAATGAAGATAAATTAAATGAGTTAACAAACTCTATAAAAAAAAATGGCGTTATACAGCCAATTGCCGTAAGGCCAAAAAAAAATGAATCTGGCAAATACGAGATAATTGCAGGAGAAAGAAGGTGGTTGGCAGCCCAAAGAGCGGGGCTTCACGATATACCCGTTCACGTTTTAAACCTAACCGATGTTGAGTCTTTAGAGGTTTCAATTGTAGAAAATATTCAGAGAGATGATCTAAACCCAATAGAAGAAGCTAAAGGATACAAAAGATTATCCGTAGAATTTAATTACGACCATGAAAGTATTTCTAAACTGATGTCAAAAAGCAGAAGTCATATTAGTAATTCATTACGATTATTAACTTTACCAAATGATGTAATTTCAATGCTAGAGGAAGGTACACTTTCTTCCGGACAAGCTAGACCCTTAATAGGTTTGATAAATGCATCAATGGTTGCAGAAGAAATTGTCTCAAAAAATTATAGCGCGAGAAAAGTCGAATATCTAGTCAAAAAAAAAAAAGGTACAAGTTCTAATAAAAAAAACTATGATGCAAATATTCTTAAAACCCAGGAGCGTATTGAAAAGATATTAGGTTTAAACGTAAACATTACTAACAAAAAAAATAATTCTGGTAAAATAATTATTGAGTATAAAGACTTAGAGCAATTTCAACTAATATCTGATCTTCTAACTAAGAATTAGCAATTGTACATATATCTATGAGCAACTTTTTCATGAGTATATTTTTATTTACTGTAGCGTTAGATTTAATCTCAATTTCTAAATTATAAGTCTTGGCTAATACGTTAGATATTTTACTTGAATCCCATTTCTTAGCTTGCATTAAAAACATTGGCTTCTCTTTCCAAAATATAGGCGGCTTTAACAAAGAAATTGCATTCTCTAAATTTGTGCCTCCAATTAACTCGTTTGTTTCTGCAAGTTTATTAAGTCTTTGATTTATTATGCTTAAGTATAAAATATTTTTCTCTTCGTCTATTACAGTTTCACTTAATAATTTATTAGTTTTAATTTTATTGCCATTGAACGCTTCATCTTTCAATAAATTAAAATCTTCATTAATATTAATATCAAGAATTTTTTCTAATTTATCTGCTGTTATTTCTTTCTCGGAAAAATAAGAAATAATTTTATTTAATTCGTTATTTAGTCGATCTCTATTAAGATTACTATTATCTATAATTAAATTTAAATTTTGAGTTGACAAGCCTTTGAATCCTTTTAACTGATCTAATACTATGTTTTTGATAGTTAGCTCATTATCTGGGTAGCAAGCAACTACATCACAATTGTGTGATGTTTCAAAATAATTTCGAAGTTTAGATCGTTTGTCTAGTACTGGCGATAAGATAAATAATTTTTGATTATCTATTTTGTTCTCAATTTTCTGTATAAGACTAAGTATTTTATCATTTGCTTGATCGATAAAGTATATTTTATTTTTTTCAAATAAAGACATGTTTAAAATCTCATTAAAAAAATAATCTTCATTTTTAACTACATCATCTTGTATATAATTTATAATTTCAGCTTCCTGGTTATTTAATTTAATTTTTTTCTTAAAATCATTTTTAAGGCCTAAATTTTCACCATAAAATAGAACAATTTTACTCTTTAAAGTCGTTATATCTTTTTCAATTAAATAACTTTTATAAATCATTAATTCTTAATGAGATTTCACTAAATATATTTTCTGAAATTTGATTACTCAATAATTTTATTAATTCTTTTTCATTATTTAAAGTGTCAGAATAACTTTTAGCTACTGCATAGTCGCCTATTATAGATTGCTGCAGTTTAAATGTTTTCGTATAATCTGAAACAATAAAAATTATATCAATTATTATGATTAATTCATGTTTTGTTATCTCATTCTTAATATTTTTTTCTTTTATATTTTTAACTTTTTTAATGTCTAAATTAATTTTAATTTCTCTTTGACTCTCTTTATTTTGAAGTAAATTAATTTTGTTCTTTACTAAATAGCTTACTCTATTGTCTCCTGTCGTTACTAAATCTTTAACACTAAAACTTTTAATATTTTTATTATTTACAGCCTCAAACCCACAACTAGTAAGCATAAATAACATTATTATTATGAGAGCCCTTTTCATTAATTTGCAATTATGTAGTTAATTATTTTATTTTTAACAAATATTGTTCTTATGATTTTAGATCCAGTTATATATTTATTTGCTTTTGATTGTTTTATTATAATCTTATTTATATCTACCTCTAATAAATCTTTTTTAATACTAATTATATCTCTTGTTTTACCATTAATTTGTATTGCTAATTTAACCTGATTAATTACGTTATTTTTGTTTATCTCAGGCCATTTGTTGCTTGTAATACAATTATGTAACTCAAGACATTCATAAGATAAATGAGGTGTAAAAGGTATCATTAATTTCATTATCTTAATCATACATGTTTTCAAACACTCATTACTTATTTCTTTCACAGAATAGTCTCTGACTTGTTTATAAATTTCATAAAAATAAGCAATTGAAACGTTAAATTTAAAATCATTAATAGAATTGTCTATCTTATGAATATAATTATTTATTATTTGATTAAATTCTTCTTCTATATTTTTTTTTATTAATCTTTTTTCTCTTTTAGAAATAACAAAATTTAAATTCCAAATTTTTTGTAAAAATTTATTTGCAGATGCAACACCGATATTTGACCATTGAACATCTTTTTCTGGAGGGCTGTCTGATAAAATAAACCATCTTACAGCATCTGCTCCGTACTGTTCAATCATTACCTCAGGATCTATTGTATTTTTTTTTGATTTAGACATAGACTCTGGCGGGCCAACTTCTACAAGACTTTTATCCTTTTTAAATAAAGTTTTTCCATTAACTTTTTCTACTTCATTTGGATATAACCAATCTCCATTTTTATTTTTATAGGACTCGTGACAAACCATGCCTTGAGTAAAAAGATTATTAAAAGGTTCAGTAAAATTTAATTCATCATTGCACAATTTAATCGCTTGAATGAAAAACCGTGAGTATAGTAAATGTAAAATAGCGTGTTCAACGCCCCCAATATACTGATCAACAGGCATCCAATCATTTACTTTAGCTATATCAAAGGGCTCTTTTTTATTATCTGAAGAGCAAAATCTCAAAAAATACCAGGAAGAATCTACAAAAGTATCTAATGTATCTGTCTCTCTTATAGCTTTTTTACCAGTCGATTTTTGTATTGTATTTTTCCACTTATAATGTTGCTCTAGTGGATTGCCTTGCGTATTAAGATTTATATCATCTGGTAGCCTCACAGGTAATTCACTTTTTTCAACAGGAACAACACTTCCATCTTCAAGATATATCATAGGAATCGGACATCCCCAGTATCGCTGCCTAGACACACCCCAATCTTTAAGCCTAAATAGTGTCTTACTTGAACCTAGCCCTTTATTTTCTATTTTTTCAATTATTTTCTCTTTAGCTTTAGAGATATCTAGTCCGTTTAGAAAGTCAGAGTTAATAATTTTTCCTGGACCAGTATAAGCCCCAGTTAATTTTGAATCATCGTTACCACTTGATACTACTTTAATTATATCTAAATTATACTTTTTTGCAAAATCAAAATCTCTCTGGTCATGTGCCGGGCACCCAAAAATAGCACCTGTTCCATAATCCATTAAAACAAAGTTAGCAAAATAAACAGGTAATTTTTTTTTAAGTATAAAAGGGTGATCAACAAAAAAATTAGTATTAAATCCTAATTTTTCTGCATTTGCTAAAGCTTCTTCGGTAGTACCTGTTTTATCGCACTCTTTTTTAAATTTGTTAAATTTAATGTCATTTAAAAATTTCTGACTAAAGGGGTGGTCAGAGGATAAGGCAATAAAACTAGCTCCAAAAATGGTATCCGGTCTAGTAGTGAACACGTTAATTTTTTCATCGTCATTTTTAGTAAAAAAATTAATTTCACAACCAAAAGATTTTCCAATCCAATTCTTTTGCATTAATTTTACTTTCTCTGGCCAATTTTTTAAAGAATCTAGATTCTTTAAAAGTACATTTGAAAATTTTGTAATATTAAAAAACCATTGCGACAATTTTTTCCTCTGAACTATGGCATTGGACCTCCACCCTTTTCCATCTATAACTTGTTCATTTGCTAAAACTGAATTTTCTACAGGATCCCAATTTACGTAAGTTTCTTTACGATAAACTAAACCCTTATTATAAAAATCAATAAATAATGACTGCTGATGTTTGTAATAATCTTCATCACATGTTGATAATTCTTTATCCCAATTAATCGAAAGACCAAGTAATTTAAGCTGTTCTTTCATAGAAGCTATATTTTTATTAGTCCATTCTTTAGGATGTAATTTATTAAGCCTAGAAGCGTTTTCAGCCGGTAGACCAAAAGAGTCCCAGCCCATCGGATGCAAAACATTAAATCCATTTAGAAATTTATATCGAGCAATTACATCTCCAATCGTATAATTTCTAACATGACCCATATGAATTTTGCCAGATGGATAAGGGAACATTTCTAAACAGTAGTAATTTTTTTTATAACTTTTATTTTCTACAGATACAGCTGTTTTTTTTTCTCGCCATTTTTTTTCAATAGCTAAAAAATTATAACGTTCCATATTTAAAAATTATTTTTTTTTATTTTGTTCAAGTAGAGCTGCTTTTCTTAGGATAACAGACAATAGTTCACCTTTTATTTTAGAATTTTTAGGCAACAATGAAGTGTTACAATTATTTGAACTTTTACAATATTTTCTATGAACTATTATTTTTAAACTATCTGTCCTTATCTCATTTGAAAGAAATCTTACTGTAATTTTTAAAGACTCTCCGTCTGAGCTAACACCATCGGAATACCAGTCAGTAATGATTAATCCACCGGAATAATCAACTGTAGCCAAAGGAATAAAATCAAGTGTTTCTAGTGAGGCTCTCCACATTGGATTTGAAGTGCTAAATTCGTAAGTTGTATTAGATCTTCTTAAACTACCTAAAGAAATACCCTTACCTTCATTTATATTTTTTTTCGCTCTTTTATCTGGATCCAAGGGTTCGTTTCTTAAATCAACTGGTTTTCTTATATCTTTAAGACCACAGGAATTAAGGAAAAAAGGTACTAGCAGGATGATAAAAATGTGTTTGTATAAATTTTTCATGAAATTTCTATGAACATTATATACCAACAACATAAGATTAAGTAAAAGCCTTGATTACCGCCATTTTATTAGTGTTGCAGATATATCACAATAGGTAAGAAAGAAGGGTAAAAAGTTACAAAAATAGGAGTTTAATCAAATTAAAATGTAAAAAGTAAACAAATATAATAATTATATTTACAACAAACAATGGAGAAACAATGAAACAATTAAAAACAATCGTAGCTCTAGTTGCTGGATTATTTTCATTCACATCTGTTCAAGCAGGTGAATTGACAGTATCTGGTACTATGCAGACTACTTATCAAACAGAAGCAAGCACAACGACTGGTAACCCATTAGGTTTGAATACAGATATGACATTTTCTGGTTCAACAGATGTTCTTAACGGAACAACTGCAACGTGGACTATGGGTACAGACGGTACTTTCGCAAGTGAATCAGGTGCTGATCACAAAATCGTATTCTCAAATGACTACGGTAATTTCAGAATAGGTAACACAGGCGATTCAGCAAATGCAGTAGACGATATTACGCCAACAGCATTTGAAGAAGCAAATGGTTCAGGTTCAGGTTCATACACGCAAGATTTTGGTTCAGGCATGGAAGGATCTATGGGAATGGGTTACGCTAACTCAGACATCATGGGATCAGGTGTTTCAGTAGATTATACTTACTACCCAAAACTTGACGCAACAACAAATAATGAAAAAGGAGCATCAGGTGATTCAGATGCATCACTAGGTAATGCACAATCGATAAACATTGGTTTACCGGTTTCTTCAATACCAGGTGTAGGCGGAACACCACTAGGTGGATTAAAAGTTACATTAGGTTACTATGAACAAGATGCTATAGTAGCTCTTGCACAAGACAAAAGAGGTGCAACAGTTGCAGTAAACTTGCCAGTAGGACCACTTTCAGTTGGTTTCCAAAAGAAGGGTTACCAAAACTTAGGTACAGATGGAACTGACGCACAACAAAATTTCTTCAAAGATAATATTTACGGTGTAGCTTATGCTGTAAACGATGAAATAGCTGTGTCATATAACGTTATAGAATCAGCTAGAACTGCTAATAATGGTGCTGGTAATGTTGAGCAGGAAACAAAAGCAATTAACGTTGCTTACACTGTTGGTGGCTTAACTATCGGTTTCCAAGACGCTAAAACTGATAACTCTGGATACGTTGCAAATACTGATAACGATACAAGAACAATAAGTCTTAAAACTGCGTTTTAATTAACTTATTAATTGAATTAAAAAAGCCGGCTAATTATATTAGTCGGCTTTTTTTTTATTTCTGAGAAAAGAGCCACCGCATTACAGTTTATATTTTTCAAACAATTTAAATTTTCAAAATTAATACCACCAAGTGGAACTAAAAATGATGAGATATTTCTCAAAATTTTATTGAATTTAATAACACCTAGAAAAGGAGCACTTTTATCATATTGCACTAAAAATAGTTTAGATACTAAAATATAATTACATCCCTGTTTAATTTTTAGGGTTATTTCTTTAATATTGTGTGCCGACCCAATAATGTTGAATTTATTATTTTTTAGTCTTAAAGAGCTAAATTTTTTATTATATGATGAAAGGTAGATACCATCAGAATTAACAGCCTTAGAAAGCTTTATATCATTCGCTATGTAAAATTTAATAAATTTTAATTTGCAGCTCTTTCTGAATCTAATTATGTCATTTAGATTTTCATCATAAATGAATCTCCTATAAATAATAATAAATTTATTATATTGTTTTATATCTGTTAAATTAATATCCTTTATACTTTCGATAATTAAAAAATATTTTTTTTTAAAGGCAAACATATATGAGCATAATAATTGAAAGATTTAATAAAATAAAATCTAATATTTTAAAAATTAAACCATCAAAACCTGTAAAAATCATCGCTGTAAGCAAAACATTCACTTTAGAACATGTTCAACCGTTAATTGACTATGGACATGAACATTTCGGAGAAAATAAAGTGCAGGAAGCTAAAGTAAAATGGAGTGTAATCAAAAATAAAAAAACGAATTTGCAACTACATATGATTGGTAAGCTTCAAAATAATAAAGTTAATGACGCAGTTAAAATTTTTGAATATATTCATTCTTTGGACAATCAAAAGCTTGCTGATAATCTTTCCAAAGCACAAAAAAATTTTAACAAAAAAATTAAATATTTTATACAAGTAAATATCGGTAATGAAATTCAAAAATCTGGCATAACTGCAAATGATCTGGATGCGTTTTACAATTATTGTATTAATGAAATAAATTTGGATGTAGTGGGTCTCATGGTGATTCCACCTAACGATAAAAACACACAAAAATATTTTAATATAATAAATGAATTAAATGTTTCTTTAGCATTAAACGAGCTTAGCATGGGTATGTCAGCAAATTATGCCAATGCAGTAAATTCAGGAGCTACCTTCGTGAGAATAGGCAGTTCAATTTTTGGAGATAGATCTTAAATAATTTTAACCTTAGTTGTTTTTTTTATAAATTTAATTATTTTAAGCAGATCGATTTTTTTTAAAGCGATACATCCCTCAGTATTTTTGAAACCTTTTTTTGCTACATGAATAAATATAGCACTTCCTTTATTTTTTTTTACAGGATTCATGTTAAAATTAAGAACTATAATGATGTCATAAATATTACTTTTTTTATAAAGTTTCTCACAACTAAAATTAAATGGTAACTTGATAAGTTTATTATATTTAGTTGAATTTGTGTCATCGCACCAACCCATATTTTTTGTAATCACTATCTTTTTAAGTGAGGTTTGTAGTTTTTTTACTCTGTCATTCCTATATAAAATAAAATTTATTTTATAAGTACCAATTGGTGTTATTAAATCACCTTCTTGTGTTTTTTTACCAATTCCTCTTTTACCTACAGCACATTTTATTCTATAGTCTTTGAATATAAGATATTTATTTTTTATAAAGATATGCATAGTGTAAAAGTATTAATACTTGGTCCTAACAGTTTTGTATCAACACTAATTGAACTTAAAGAGTTTTTAAAGTTTAATTTATACGACAATCTTTATGGTTTAGATAAAAAACAAATAGATTTTAATATAGTAATTATTCATCAAGAAGTAACAGATGATATCCTTACAAAAAATATATTAGTAAATAACAATTTAATTAAAGTATTAGCCACCGATACCATTGAAGCCCAGGGTGGTTTTGATGCTATTTTGAATTTACCAGTGACGTTGAGAGACGTTAATTTGTGTATAGAAAATATTATTTCAAAAAATACTTTTAATAAAAATTCATCTATCAAAATAAAAAATGAATATTTATTAGATAAAAATAAAAAATTATTAATTAAAATTAAAAAGTCTATTGCACTTACAGAAAAAGAAATTCAATTAATAGAATTGTTTTTAGCCAACAAGAAACCTATTTCTAAAAATAAAATATTGTCCTCTACCTGGAATTATTCAAACGATGCTGATACACATACTGTTGAAACGCATATTTACAGACTACGAAAGAAAATTAATGATTATTTTGGAGACGAAAAATTTATTATGAACAACAAGGAAGGTTATTATCTTTAAAAAAAGAAATAAAATTGCGATCGATTTGTTTTCTAGAAAATATCGAAAAAGAGTTGTTAGACCAAAAAAAGGTAAAGGCAGTTTTAAGAGAAAAAAACTTAATTAAATCTAGCTCCAATTTGTTGGATTATTTTAGAAGCCATTATAGTACCTTTTTCTAAACTTTCACGAACTGTTATTTTATTAATATAACCATGCAAAAAACCAGCCGCAAATAAATCTCCTGCTCCAGTTAAATCCACAATCTTAAGATTTTTTTTGCTTTCACATTCAAACACTTCATTTTGACTAATAGCGATACTGCCTTTGTCCGATCTTGTTATGACTAAGGTTTTGTTTAACTTTTTTCCAAAAGATATGACATCATTAAAAGATTTAGCATCAATAAGTTCAACTATTTCTTGTTCATTCGCAAAAGTTATATCCAATTTATTCTGAACCAATTCTAAAAAATTCTTCTTGTGACGTTCAACACAAAATTTATCTGATAATGACATTGCTGTTTTGTTAGAATTTAGAATAGCTTCATTAAAAGCCTCTTTCGGCTCTCCTTCATCCCAAAGATATCCTTCAAGAAATGTTATTTCACTATTTTTAACAGCCTGAATGTTAATATCGGATTTATTTATTTTTCCTGCTGTACCAAGAAATGTGCACATGGTTCTTTCAGAATCTGGTGTGATAAGTATAAGACAAGTACCAGTAGGAATATTCTCTTTTTTTTTTGAATAAATATATTTTACATTTTCCTTCTTTAACCCTTGTTCATATTTTTGACCTAAATCGTCATCATTTACTTTTCCAATAAATCCTACTTTACATCCTAGTTGAGACAAACCAACAATTGAGTTTGCTACAGATCCACCCGAAACTGTTTCTTCGATATTAAGATTACTTAGTAGGTTTTTAAATTCTGTTTCATTTATTAATTTCATATTACTTTTTGTTAAATTATTTTTTGTTAAAAATTCATCATCTACCTTACAGATGACATCAACAATGGCGTTACCTAAACCTATAATATTCATTAATTAAGCTTTCTTTGTTTCAATTGATTTTTTTCTATTTGGATAACAGCTTTTACAAATTTTACAAGTAATTCCGTAACACTCTCTAGCTTTACAATATTCTCTGCCATACCAAATAATTTGTAGATGCAATTTATTCCAATATTTTTTAGGAAAAAAGTATTTTAAATCTTTTTCAGTTTGAATAACATTTTTACCATTAGTTAATCCCCACCTTTGAGCTAATCTATGAATGTGAGTATCTACTGGGAAAGCTGGGTAGCCAAAAGCTTGAGACATTACAACACTTGCAGTTTTATGCCCTACACCTGGTAGCCCTTCAAGTTCTTCATATGTTTTAGGAACTTTGCTTTTGTATTCCTTAACTAAAATTTTTGACAGATTATAAATGCTTTTAGCTTTCACTCTAAATATACCTATCTTGCTTATTAATTTTTCAATTTTTCTTCTACCTAATTTTACAAAGTGTTTTGGTTGATTATATTTTGGATAAATACTTTTAGTAACATTATTAACATTAACATCTGTGCATTGAGCAGAAAGCAATACAGATACCAATAGTGTAAAAGTATTTTTGTAATTTAAAGGAATGGGTACTTTAGGATATATCTTGTTTAATATCCTTAAGATGATTTTAGATTTTTCTTTACTGTTCACTTAAAGTTTAAAAGATCACGCATTGTATAAAGACCAGGTTTTTTTGTCATAAGCCACATAGCGGCTGTCAAAGCACCTTCTGAATAAAGAGCTCTATCAAAAGACTCGTGATTAAGCTTAATAACTTCTTTTCCACTTGAAAATTTTACCTCATGTTCACCAATAACGTCTCTTTTTCGAATAGAGTTAAAATTAATTTTTTGAGAATAGGGAAAAGATTTTTTATTTAAGTATTTTTTTCCAATTAAATTATAAAGATTTTTATTTCTCCCATCTGCTATTCCTTTAGCTAACATTAAAGCAGTTCCAGAGGGATAGTCTATTTTATTTTTGTGATGAACCTCGTATACTTTACTGAGAAAATTATTACCGAGAGATTTAGATGCAATTTCTGTCAAATACATTAGTAGGTTTACACCGAGACTCATATTACCAGCTTTTAAAATTGGAATTTTTCTCGAAAATTTTTTAATTAAATTTTCATCTTTTTTTGAAAACCCTGTCGTTCCAATTACCACTTTTTTTTTAAGCTTGACCGCAAATTTCAAAATTTCGAGGGTACATTTTGGAATTGTAAAATCAATAATTACATTAGTATTTTTAAACGAGCCAATATTATTTAGGCCAGGTTTAATACCTGCAATTTTTTTATTAATTATCTTATTTTCTGTTAACGAAACTAATTTGAAATTTTTACTATTTTTTGATGACTTTATGAGTTGTTGACCCATTCTACCCATGCAGCCTGTAATAGATAAATTTATTTTTTTCATTATTTTATGAAATAAATTATTACAATAATAACTAATGTAATTATAGCCCAAATAGATAAATTTCTTAAAAATTCTTTTAGTTTATTATTTTTAGATAAAAAACTAGGTAAGATTAAAACCATGACTACAATTAAAAAAATTGAAGACATTATTTGATCAGTTTGCATTTAAATTAGGAATTTTTCCAAAATTTCTTTGCTTTTTCAAAAAAGCTTTTAATGATTGGATCGGGCTTATTACTTTCGATTTCATTAAATTCCTCTAATATTTCTTTTTGTCTTTTTGAGAGAGATGCAGGCACTTGAGTTATAATTCTAATATATAAATCTCCAAGAACACTTCTTCTTAAAATAGGCATACCTTTTCCTTTTAATCTAAATTGTTTACCATGTTGTGTTCCTGGCGGTATTTTAATTTTTGACTTTCCACCATCAATTGAAGGAACTTCAACAGAAGTTCCAAGTGCAGCATCTGTAAATGAAATGGGTAATTCGTAATATAGATTTTCCTCTGACCTTTTAAAAATTTCATGATTATCAATTGAAATAAATAAATAAAGATCCCCACTAGAGCCACCTTTGGACCCTGCCTCCCCTTTCCCTGAAACTCTTATTCTTGTTCCGTCATCAACACCTTTTGGAATTTTAACTGTTACGTTCTCATTAGCTTGTACTTTACCATTACCACTACAGGTATTACATGGTTTACCGATCATTTCACCATGCCCACTACATTGAGGACATGTTTGCTGAACTGTAAAAAAGCCTTGGTTAGTTCTAACTTTTCCTCTTCCAGAACAGTAATCACATTTAACCGGTTTGGAACCTTTTGCTGCACCACTTCCAGAACAAGATGAACATGATTTATAAGTTGTGTATTTAACATTTTTTTCAACACCCTTAAAAGCATCCTCTAGACTAATGCTAACATCATATCTCAAATCATTTCCACGATCGCTTGATCTTCTTGAGGAAGAACCTCCATTAAAGTCACCAAAAAAATCTTCAAAAATATCTGAAAAAGATGAAGTATCAAAACCTCCAAAACCTTGACCGCCTCCTCCACTTCCCTCAAATGCAGCATGACCAAACTGATCATAATTTGCTTTTCTCTTCTCATCCGAAAGAATATGGTAAGCTTCACTAGCTTCTTTAAATTTTTCCTCAGATGCCTTGTCACCTTTAGTTTTATCTGGATGGAATTTTAGAGCGAGTTTTCGGTAAGCTTTTTTTATTTCATCTTTAGATGCTGATTTAGTAACACCTAAGACATCATAACAATCTCTTTTAGCCACAGGACGTCTCCTTAGTTATTTTCTTAGGCGCTTTTTTCTTTATCTTCTTCTTTTTCTTTTTCTTTTACATCTTCAAAATCTGCATCAACGACATTTTCTTTATCATTAGGACTCGACTCTTTTGTTTCTCCTGCCTTATTATCATCAGGTTTTTGCTGGCTCTTATACACGGCCTCACCTAATTTCATAGAAACTTGAATTAAATTTTGTGTTTTCTTTTTAATATCGTCATTGTCAGTTCCCTCTAAAGATTTTTTGAGATCTACAATGCCATCTTCAATAGCCTTCTTCTCTTCAGCTGAAATTTTTTCTCCATGTTCTTTTAAACTTTTTTCTGTAGAAAAAATTAAACTATCCGCCTGATTTCTTGCATCTACGGACTCTCTTTTCTTTTTATCAGCCTCTTTGTTGGCTTCAGCTTCTTTTACCATTTTCTGAATCTCTTCTTCAGATAGTCCACCAGAAGCTTGAATTTGAATTTTCTGCTCTTTTCCCGTCCCTTTATCTTTTGCAGATACATTTACAATTCCGTTAGCATCTATATCAAAAGTTACTTCAATTTGGGGAGTACCTCTTGGTGCGGGAGGTAAACCTACAAGTTCAAAGTTACCTAAAATTTTGTTATCTGAAGCCATCTCTCTTTCACCTTGAAGAACTCTGATTGACACAGCGGGTTGATTGTCTTCAGCTGTTGAAAAAACTTGACTTTTTTTAGTTGGAATTGTTGTATTTTTTTCAATTAATTTCGTTGATACTCCTCCTAAAGTTTCAATACCAAGCGATAATGGAGTTACGTCTAATAATAATACATCTTTAACATCACCTTGAAGTACTCCTGCTTGAATAGCCGCGCCCATAGCAACTACTTCGTCGGGATTAACACTCTTGTTGGGTTCTTTGCCAAAGAAAGTTTTTACAGTTTCTATAATCTTAGGCATCCTAGTCATACCACCTACTAAAACTACTTCATTAATTTCTGCAGCTGAAAAACCGGAATCTTTTAATGCTGTCTTACATGGCTGTAACGTTCTCTCCACAAGATTTGCTACTAAAGCTTCTAATTTAGCTCTAGTAAATTTTAGATTAACATGTTTTGGTCCACTTTTATCTGCAGTTATGAAAGGAAGATTTATTTCAGTTTGAGTTGCAGAGGATAATTCTATTTTAGCTTTTTCAGCTGCTTCCTTTAATCTTTGAAGAGCTAATTTATCATTTCTTAAATCTATTCCATTATCTTTTTTAAATTCATCTATTAGATAATTTACAATTGCATCATCGAAATCTTCACCCCCTAAAAGTGTATCACCATTTGTAGATTTAACCTCGAATACCCCATCACCGATTTCAAGAATTGAAACGTCAAATGTTCCACCTCCCAAATCATAAACAGCTATTTTTTGACCATTTTTTTTATCAAGACCATAGGCAAGCGCTGCTGCCGTAGGTTCATTGATAATTCTTAAAACCTCTAGTCCAGCAATTTTCCCAGCATCTTTAGTTGCTTGTCTCTGAGCATCATTAAAATAAGCTGGCACAGTTATTACTGCTTTAGTGACTGGTTGCCCTAAATATTTTTCTGCTGTCTCTCTCATTTTTTGTAAAATAAAAGCAGAAATTTGCGATGGAGAAAATTTTTTTCCTTTCCCTTCAACCCATGCTTCACCATTATCAGACTTAATAATCTTAAAAGGAACTTTTCCAATATCTTTTTTAACAGTTTCATCTTCAAAAGATCTACCAATTAATCTTTTGGCAGCAAAGATCGTGTCCTGCGCATTAGTTACTGCTTGTCTTTTTGCTGGTTGTCCAATTAATTTTTCTTCGTTCTCCAAAAAAGCCACTACAGAAGGTGTTGTTCTAGTGCCTTCACTATTTTCTAATACTTTTGCTTGTGCTCCATCCATGATAGCTACACAAGAATTTGTTGTTCCTAAATCTATTCCTATTACTTTACTCATTAAATATTATCCTTCTGTTTGAGACTTTTATATGGGGGTTTTTTTTTGATCTACAAGGTTATTTTTCTTCTTTTTTATCACTATTTTCCTTATTTTTTTTAGAAACACCTACTAATGCGGGTCTTAAAAGTCTTTCACCCAGCATGTAGCCAGCTTGTATTTCCTGTAGAATCGTTCCTGGCTCTGCTCCATCGTCTTCAATTTCAGACATAGCCTGATGAAAATTTGGGTCAAATTTTATATTTTTAGTCGTAATTTTTTTGATATTATTTTTCTCAAATATTGAAACTAAATCCTTTTCAATAATAGTAATATTTTCAATAAATTTATCTAAATCTTCGTTATCTTTTAGTTTTTCATCATTTTTAATAGCAAATTTGGCTCTTTGAAGGTTATCAAGGATAGATAAACTTTCTTTAGCAAAATTAAATGATCCAAATTCGAAAGCATCTCTTACTTCCTTTTCAAATCGTCTTCTTTGATTTTCTATTTCTGCAAGTGATCTAAGTTGTTTTTCCTCTACTTCTTTAAGTTTCTCTTCTGCACTTTTCTCTTTTTCTTCTTTTTTAAAAGAATCAATTTTTTCCTCAACTTCTTTAAGTTTTTCTTCTACAATTTCCCCTTTTTCTTCTTGCTTAGAAGAAGTGATTTTTTCCTCATCTTTCATTTTTTTATAATTTTCAACCATTCGAGATGATATATAGTAAGAGATAGTAAAATTACTAGGTTGAAATGAAAAAAATTTTAATTGGAACTCACAATCAAGGTAAATTTAAGGAAATTGCTTACTTAATTTCAAAAAAATATAGAAAAGTGTCTCCATTAAGTTTAAAAATTAAAAGCCCAAAGGAAACAGGAAAAACATTTTCTTCTAATTCAAAGCTTAAAGTAAATTTTTTTTCTAAATTTGTAAATTATCCAGTTATTTCTGATGACTCAGGTTTATGTATAAGTGCTTTAAACAATAAGCCTGGAATTTATTCGGCAAGACTGGCAAAAAAATACGGTGGTTTTTTTGAAGCTATGAAAATAATTTTAAAAAAACTAGAAAAGAAGAAAAATAGAGCCGCAACTTTTGTTTGTAGCCTTTCGTATAAAAATGAAAAAAATAAAGTAACTTCTGTTGAAGGAAAAATATATGGAAAAATATCTACAAAAATTTTAGGAAAAAAAG
>JAOHNF010000012.1 GCA_028103285.1 Candidatus Pelagibacter sp.
ACAAATTGGGTCTTTTGGTTTACATATTAAAGCTCCGAATTCCATCAATGCTTCTACAAAATCAGCGTTTCTATTTGTATTAAAAAGTTTTTTGCTGTTTAATAAAATGAGACTCTTATAATCTATATTTTCTTCTTTTTTGTTTAGATTTCGGGCAAATACTCTTTTAACGTTTCCATCAACTGCAATCGTTGGCTGATCGTAAATTAAACCTTGTAAAGCATTAGCCGTGTAATCCCCAACACCTGGTAATTTTTTAATTTCTTTGATTGTTTTAGGAAGCTTTGAATTATATTGCTTAACTAGCATTTTAGCGGAAGCTAAAAGATTTCTGGCTCGCCTGTAATAACCTAGCCCTTCCCATAATTTAAGAATAGTCTTTTCGTTACTTTCAGATAATGACTCAAGTGTGTTAAATTTTTTTGTAAACTTATTAAAATAAGGAATAACTGTTTTAACTTGAGTTTGTTGCAGCATAAATTCACTTAAAATCCTAAAATAAAGCTTTTTTGTTGATTTTTTGCTCACACGCCATGGTAGACTTCGTTTGCTATTATCATACCAAGCTAGAATTTTTTTTGATAAAGTTGAACTTAAATGCATAGTAAAAATAATAATAAAACTCTGACTTTCATACAAGGGCTTAGACCATTTTCAAGCTCGATTCCAAAAACTTTAAAAAAGCATCTAAGAAAAGGTGGGTATAATTATTCTAATATAGTTGATAACTGGACTAAAATGGTAAGTAAAAAAATTTCTGATGCCTGCTACCCTATTACTGTTAAAATGGGAAAAGAAATGAGAAATGGAACGCTAGTTCTTAATGTAATTCATGGAAAAGAAATGGAAGTTGAGTATGAAAAAACTGAAATATTAGATAAGATAAATAGTTTTTTTGGCTATAATTGTATTAGTCACGTTACTTTAAAAATTATACAGGACAAAATAAACGTTAATGATAAAGTTTTTCCAAAAATAAAAGACTTATCAAAAATAAAAGAGAAAATGAGTAAAGTTGATAATGAAGAGCTTAAGAGTTCTCTGAATAGTTTTTTAAAGGCATTTAATGATAGAAATAAATAAATTTTTTTATAAAATAATTTTTTTAATATTTTTTGTCTTCTCTGTTCAAGCAGAAAGTAAAGTATTATCAATTGGTAGTCCTGAAGCTAAAGTGACAATAAAAGTATTCTCCTCTTTAACTTGTCCTCATTGTGCTAGCTTTCACACAAATATTTATGAAAAATTAAAAGAAGAATATATTGACAGAGGTTTAGTAAGGTTTGAACATCATGCTTTTCCTTTAGATTTAGCTGCGTTAAATGCGGAGGTTGTAGTTAGATGCCAAGATAGTAATAAAAAAAGGTTTGATCTCTTGACTGAAATATATAGAAAGCAGACTACTTGGGCAGTTGGGTCTGACATAAAGAAAATAAATGAATTAATAAAAAAAGTTGGCTTAAATTTTGATTTAAGTAACGAAAAAATGGATGCTTGTCTTAAAAATGATCAGGTTCAAGATGAAATTTTAGAGCAAAGAATTGAAGCTCAAAAAAAATATAAGATAGAGTCAACGCCAACAATTATGATCAATGAAAAAAAGTATTCAGGTAAAGTCGATTATAAACAATTTAAAAGCGCTATAGATAAAAAACTGTAAATGAAATTTAAACAGCTCGAAATCACAGGCTTTAAATCTTTTTCAGAAAAAACAAATCTTCTTATTGAAAATGGACTGACGGGAATAGTTGGTCCAAATGGTTGCGGTAAATCAAATATTGTTGAGTCTTTAAGGTGGTGTATGGGAGAAAACTCTGCAAAAAGTATGAGAGGTTCTGGAATGGAAGATGTTATTTTTTCGGGAACTTCAAATAGGCCTTCAAAAAATATTTCCGAAGTTTCTTTACTTTTAGACAACCAAAACAAAGAAGGCCCAGCACAATATAAAGGATTTGATGAGATTTCTGTAAAAAGAAAAATACAAAAAGATAAAGGATCAAAATATTATATTAATGATAAGGAAGTAAGAGCCAGAGATGTTCAAACATTTTTCGCTGACTTATCAACTGGAGCACATTCTCCATCGCTCATTAGTCAAGGAAGAATTGGCCAATTGGTAACTGCTAAACCTATAGAACGAAAATCTATACTTGAGGAAGCCGCTGGAATATCTGGAATTCATGCAAGAAGACAAGAGGCTGAAACAAGATTAAATGCTGCAGAAAACAATTTAAAAAGAGCTGATGAATTAAAAAAACAACAACAAAAACAACTTGATAATTTAAAAAAACAAGCTGAAGAAGCTACGCGTTATAAAGAAATATCTGGAGAGATTAAAAAAATTGAAGCTGGATTATATTATTTAAAAATCAATGAAATAGAAAAAAATAAAAAACAAATAGTAGAAAAACTCAGTGAGTTAGACGATGAAATAAGCGCAGTTAATATTGATTTTAATCATAATAACACTTTACTTGATGAGGAAAATAAGAAGCTAGCTCCTTTAAGGGATAAAAAGATGGAAAGCGCAGCAAAACTTCAAAAATTGAATTTAGACATGACAAATCTTATAGAAGAAGAGTCTAGAGTTAGATCCCTTCAGGAAAAACTGGAAAAATCGATAAAGACAATTGAGTCCGATCTTGAGCGTGAAAGAAGCATATCTTTAGACGCAGACTTAAATGAAAAAAGAATTTCAAAGGAAAAAGAAAGCCTTTTAAAAACAGAAAATGAATTACTTAGTGTAGAAACTAATTCAACTAATGAGCTTAAAACATCAAAAGCTCAACTTGAAGACTTACAATCTCAATTAAATACGATGTTAGATCAAATTGAAAAAGATATTGATGAAGATAAAAAACTTTCAAAAGAGACTTTTAGGGAACTTAAACAACTTGTAAAAAAAATCACTTCTTCACAAGAGGTATATGCAGAAAGATATGGAAAAGATAAATCAATACAAAGTGACTCGATTAAAAGGAAAGAAAGAATTAAAAATATTGATGTTGAATTAGAAAATTGGAGAAACTTAAAATCTAATTCAGAAAAAATGAACTTAGAATTAAGTGATCGTAGAAATAAATTGCTTTTAGAATTAAGTGATAATCAAAAAAATCCAGAACGTATTGCTACCTCAAAAGGACAAAATTTGCAAAACCTGGAAAATACAAAAAAAAGAAATGAGGAAATTGAAAATGAATTAATGGCAGCAGAAAAAAAATACAATCTAATAAATCAAAATTTAAAAGAAATTCAGCTAAAACTTTCTGACTTAAAAGAAAATAAAGCTAGAAATGAAGCAACTATAGAAGGTATAGAAAATAGAAAAAAAGATTTATTACATTCAGTTAAAAATGAATTAAATATAAATGATGAAGCTTCTTTATTGCCTCTATCTGATTTAAATGATGTTTCATCCGATAATTTACCTTCTCTTGAAAAACAATCTCAAAAAGTTGAAAAAATAAAAAAAAAAAGAGAGTCGCTTGGTTCAGTCAATCTTAGAGCAACTGAGGAAACGAAAAAGTACGAAACAGAAATTAAGAAAATGGAAGATGATAGAGCTGATCTTTATTCTGCAATTGTTAAATTAAAAGCAAGTATTGATGAACTAAATCAAAAAGGAAGAGAGCGTTTGCTTGAGGCTTTTACAAAAGTAAATAGAAAATTTAATGAAGTTTATACTAAATTATTTAATGGAGGCACCGCAAAGATTGAACTTGTAGATTCGGATGACCCGCTGGAAGCTGGTTTAGAAATGTTTGTGTCACCACCAGGAAAAAGATTACAATCAACAACCTTACTATCAGGTGGCGAACAGGCTTTGACAGCTTTATCTTTAGTTTTCGCTGTTTTTTTAGTGAATCCATCTCCGATCTGTGTTTTAGATGAAGTTGATGCTCCATTAGATGATGCTAATGTTACAAGGTTTTGTAATTTGTTAGATGAACTTACAAAAATTACAAAAACAAAATTCATCATTATTACTCACCATGCATTAACGATGTCAAGAATGCACAGATTATATGGAGTTACTATGGCTGAGCAAGGAGTTAGCCAATTAGTATCGGTTGACTTACAAAAAGCTGAAGAATTGGTTGCTTAAGGTATTTTAATAATGACAATTCCCGAAGACTTCAAAACTCGCCTAAAAATTGCAAAATCAAAAATAAAAAAACAAGATCTGTCTGAAAATGATAAAAGAGGCTCATTTATGGGTAGCGCTTTTAAATTAGGCACCGAACTTGTGGCTGCTGTTGCAATTGGGACAATTATTGGGTTTATTTTAGATAGTTGGTTTGATACTAAACCATGGTTAATAATAATTTTCTTTTTTTTGGGTGCAGCTGCAGGCATGTTAAACGTAATCAGAACTGCCAATCGTATGCAAAAAGAGAATAGATAAAGGAATTTATGGCGGGAAATCCGATGCAACAGTTCAGTGTTTATAAAATTGGACCAGAAATTAAGATTGCTGGCATTGACCTATCTTTTACAAACGCAAGCTTGTTCATGGTAATCAGTGTATCTATTATTTTACTTTTTTTATCTTTAGGTACTAAAGAAAAAAAAATTATTCCAGACAAAATTCAACTTATTGCAGAAATATTTTACAGTTTTGTTGCAAAAATGATAAGTGACACCGCTGGTACAAAAGCAAAACCTTATTTTCCTTTTATCTTTAGTTTGTTTATGTTTGTATTATTTTGCAATATGGTTGGCATGCTTCCTTACTCATTCACAGTTACGAGCCATATAATTGTAACCTTAATATTAGCTTTATTTATTTTTATTGCTGTAACAATTATTGGCTTTGCAAAACACGGCTTTAAATATTTAAGTATCTTTGTACCTAGTGGTGTTCCCTCTGTTTTGCTTCCATTAATAACTATAATTGAAATTATTTCTTATTTAAGCAGACCAGTAAGTTTGTCAGTAAGATTATTTGCAAATATGATGGCGGGTCACACAATGTTAAAAGTTTTTGGTGGTTTTGTTATTAGTTTAGGAATATTAGGTGGGTGGTTACCACTTGGTTTTTCAGTAGCATTAACTGGTTTGGAGATTTTAGTTGCATTTCTTCAAGCTTACGTTTTTGCAATATTAACCTGCATCTACTTGAATGATGCATTAAATTTACATCATTAATTAATAAAGGAGGAAAAATGGAGTTAGAAGCGGCAAAAATGATTGGAGCAGGCCTTGCTGCAATCGCACTAGCTGGAGCGGGTGTAGGTATCGGAATTATTTTCGGTAACTACCTTTCTGGAGCTATGAGAAATCCGTCTGCAGCACAAAAACAGTTCCCTAATTTACTTTTGGGATTTGCTTTGGCTGAAGCAACAGGATTATTTGGACTAGTAGTAGCCTTAATTATTTTATTTGCATTTTAATTAAATAAATATGAAGCGTTACATAAGTTTAATAATAGCTATCTTAGCTATACAAACTAATTTGTTTGCAGCTGAGGCGGGAATGCCTCAGCTGGATCCAACGTATTGGGCATCTCAAGCATTCTGGCTAATTTTAGTTTTTGGAATTTTATATATTTCAATTGATAAATTTTATCTACCAAAAATAAAAAGTAATCTTGATGATCGAGAAAATCAAATTAAAGATGATGTAGATTCTGCAAATAAATTTAAAGATTTGTCAGAATTAAAATTTAAAGAGTACGAAAAAATTTTAGAAACCTCAAAAAAAGAAGTGATCAAAATACATCTGGAGTCTAAGAATAAATTAGATAAAGATATTCGAGAGAAAAAAGGCGCGATGGAAATGGAAATAGAAATTGAAATAAATAAAGCTCAAAAAGAGATTTCTGAACTTAAAAAGAACTCTATTTCCGATATTCAAAATATTTCAAAAGATTTAACTTCAAATATTATTGAAAATATATCAGGTGATAAATTGAACGAAAGCAGCATAAAAGCTGTAGTGGAAGATGTTTCAAAAAATAATATAGCTAAATATTTATGACAATAGATGCAACATTTTGGGTAATGATATCCTTTTTTCTATTTGTTGGATTGCTAATGTACTTTCAAATACCACAAAAAATTAAAACAACTCTTGATGAAAATATCTTAAACATTGAAAATCAAATTGATGAAGCTAGTAAACTTAAGGAAGATGCTAAAAATATATTAACAGAGTATGAAAAAAAAATAAGTGACTCAAAGGCTGAAGTAAAATCAATGGTTGCTAAAGCTAGTGAAGAAGCGGAAAAGAACATTATCAAAACTAATCACGATTTTCATAATCTAATGGAGAATAGAAAAAAAAATGCTGAAGAGCGAATTAAACAATTAAAAAATCAAGCTTTAAGAGATATCAAAAATACTTCGGTTAAAATTGCTATAGAATCAGTTGAAAAACTATTAAAAAATTCATTAGATAAAAGTAAACTGAACAAAATTTATATGTCCAGTATAGAGGAAACAAAATTAGCTCTAAAGAAAAAATCCAGTTAGAATAGGCCATAAATAATAATGGCAAAAAAAATAATAGTTATTGGTTCTGGTTTTGGTGGCTTAGCGGCATCCTTAAGATTAAAAGCTAAAGGCTACAAAGTCACTTTGATAGAAAAACATCCTGATCTGGGAGGTCGTGCTAGAGTTTTCAAAAAAGGTGAATTTACTTTTGACGGTGGTCCAACTGTTATTACTGCTCCCTACCTTTTTGAAGAATTATTTGCTTTATTTGATAAAAAAATTTCCGATTATGTAAAAATTATACCATTAGATTTGTGGTATCGATTTGTGTTTAACGATGGAGAAACATTTGATTACAATGGGAATGATAAATCTATGGAAGAACAAATTAAAAAATTCAGCTCTGTAGATTACCAAGGATACAAAAAACTTGTTAATTTTACAGAAAAAATATTTGATAAAGGATTTACAGATTTATCTGATAAACCATTTAATAATTTAGTTTTTATGATGAAGCAAATTCCATCTTTATTAAAATTAAAAAGTTATAAATCTGTATATAGCCTAGTTTCGAATTATATATCTAATGAAAAATTAAGAAGAGTATTTAGCATGCATCCTCTTTTGGTTGGAGGAAATCCTTTTAGCACAACTTCTATTTACACTTTAATTTTATATTTGGAAAAAAAATGGGGCATTCATTACTCTCTGGGAGGTACTGGAAATGTTGTAAAAGCTTTGGAAAAATTAATGAATGAAGAAAATATTAAGATAATTAAAGATGCAGAGGTAACTGAAATATTAACTGAAAATAAAAAAGTTAATGGTGTAAAAATAAATAACTCAAAAACAATAAATTGTGACTATATAATATGCAACTCAGATCCACCAAATGTTTATAACAATTTAATTAAATCAAAAGAAAATTATAATTTCTTATTTAAACAAAAAATGAAAAGAATGGATTATTCAATGGGATTGTTTGTGTATTATTTTGGCTCTAAAAAAAAATATAATAATGTAGCTCACCATACGATTTATTTTGGAAAATCTTATGAGAAGCATTTAGATAAGATATTTGAAAAAAAAACACTCTCGGAAGATATAAGCTATTACTTACACAGGCCTTCCGCTACAGACTCAAATATGGCACCCGATGGCCAAGATGCTTTTTATGTTCTTGTACCAGTACCTAATAATTTATCAAAAATAAAATGGATTGATGAAGGAGATAAATTTAAGGACTTAGTTTTAGATAAAATGGATAAAACTGTTTTACCGGGAATAAAAGACAATGTAGTAAGTGATTTTTATTTAACACCTGATTATTTTGAAATCGACTTAGCAACTCTTCATGGATCAGGTTTTTCAATTCAACCAAAATTTTCTCAATCAGCATATTTTAGATTTCACAATCAGTCAGAAATATTTAAAAATTTATACTTTGTAGGAGCTGGTACACATCCTGGTGCTGGAATGCCTGGTGTTTTATCTTCTGCTAAAGTATTGGATAAATTATTTAATGAATAATGATTTATTAAAGTCACATGCTAAGTCCTTTTATTGGGCAAGTTTTTTTCTATCAAAAGAAATATACTCAAAATGTTCTGCCTTATATAATTTTTGTAGAACCTTAGATGATATTGTGGATGATTCAGATAACCTAGAAATTAAAAAAAAAAATTTTTTAAAATTTAAAAATGATTTTACTAATAGAAATTTAGAAAATCTTATTATAAAATCAATGTGGCAAGTCATCGAAGAAGAAAATATTTCAAAAAAAATAATATTTGATTTATTTGATGGTGTTGAAACAGATTTGTTCGAGAGCGTTAAAATAAAATCAAAAAAAGATTTATTGGTATACTCCTATCGAGTTGCTGGAACAGTGGGGTTGATGATGTCAAAAATTTTAAAAGTTAAAAATAAAGAATCTTTAAAAGGAGCTATAGATTTAGGTATAGCTATGCAATTAACAAACATTGCCAGGGATGTAATTGAAGATAAAAATCGAAATCGAGAATATATTGAGTTCAGTTTTTCATCTATAAAGGAAACAGTCTATAGTGCTGAAATGTTTTATAAAAAATCTTTCTTTGCAATAAGAAGCATTCCTATCAAATCTAGATTTTCTGTTATCGTCGCTAGACGAGTATACAGAAAAATTGGAGATTATATTCTTAAACAAGAAAATATTGAAAAATACAGGGATGCAGGAAAAATTTATGTCCCACTTTCGTCAAAAATCTTAGAAACTATTTTATCAATTTTTGACTTTTTAAGATTACTCTTTGTTAAAAATATTAGTTACTATAATAACGAAAATCATATTACTTTAAATCAAGAAATTAATTTAAATGAAAGAATTTGATTACATAATAATTGGCGGCGGCTGTGCAGGTTTATCGTTGGCTTATGAGCTCGAGTTACATAACAAGTTATTAGATAAAACTCTGGCTATAGTTGAAACTAGAATAAATTATAAAAGAGACAAAACATGGTCTTTCTGGAAAGTTTATGATCATAATTTTCATGATTGTGTAATTAAAAGTTGGAATAATTTTTCAATTAATACCTCTGAGGGTTCATGTGAATTAAGAAATGAGAAGTATCCATATCAGAGCATAGATAGTGAGAAATTTTATAATAAGATAAACTTAAAACTTTCTTTAAATAAAAATATTAAATTTTTTAAGAATCTTGATGAATTAAATACAGATAGTTCAATTATATTTAATAGCGTTTATGACGAATTACCTGATAAATCAAAACTTTGGCAGCACTTTCAAGGAATAGAAATTGAGACAAATAATGAGATTTTTGATGACCGAATATTAAATTTAATGGATTTCAATTGCGAACAAAAGGGCGTTGTGCATTTTTTTTATACTCTACCCTTTTCTAAAAATAAGGCTTTAGTTGAAACAACTTGGATATCTAATTTAGAAAATGACTCTTTCAGGAATTACAATTTGCAATTAGAAAATTATATTAAAAATAATTTGGGTATTAAAAATTATCGAGTTAATTTTACTGAAAAAGGAGCAATACCACTATTCTATCCTGCAGTTAAAAATAAAAATAAAATTAATATTGGTTCCATAGGAGGCATGACAAGATTAAGTACCGGGTATACCTTTCTTAATATTCAGGAACATAGCAAATATATAAGAGAGAATTTAGATAATATAAAAAACAAAAAACCTTATCAATTAGGAAAAAAATACGAATTTTTAGATAATATATTTTTAAAAGTTTTAAAAAATAATCCTGAAAAAATGCCAAATATTTTTTTAAAAATGTTCAAAGGTTCCACAAATACTGTTATAAAATTTTTATCAAATAAAAGTAATTTTTTTGATGATATATCTATAATTTTAAAAATGCCAAAATGGCTTTTTTTAAAAGCTTTGTTTAAAAATGAATAATATTAATTTAAATAGAAATCATACTTTAGTAATTTTTTTTATTAGTTTAATTTTTTACTTATCCAACCTAAATCTAGATTTTGAGATCATTCCTCTTTTCTGCTTTTTTTTGATTGCTACAATCGGTATTTCACATGGTGCACTAGACAATCAAAAAGGGAAAGATATTTTAAAATTTTTTAATATTAAGAAGATTCAATTTTTCTACATTACTTATATTTTTTCTTCAGCAATAATTATTTTATCATGGATAATTTTACCGATGTTTACTCTACTTCTTTTTCTTGTAGTGGCTTCTTATCATTTTGGAAAAGAAGACTCTGTATTTAAAAATAGACCTATTAAAAAATTTTCTAACCTCTTTTTACTATCTAAAGGTTTATTAGTAGTATTGGCTCCTTTTTACTTTCATTTTAATGAAACTAAATACATATTTGAAATCTTAAATGTGGATGTAATATATATCAATAATAATCTTTTATTAGGGCTAATTGCTTTAAGCTTATTAAGTAATTTTATAATCAGTAAAAATTTTTTTTTATCTCTTCTAGACTCTTGTACAATTATTCTGCTTAACTTAACTTTTGTACCTCTAATAGCTTTTACAATTTATTTTTGTTTTTTACACTCAATTAGACATTCTTTTACTCTTATAAATGAAATAGATAAAAATAACTTTAAAAATGGACTAATTAATTTTTCTAAAAAAGCATTACCTCTTACTTTGCTCACTGGAATAATTTTTTTATTAAGCTTATTTATTCTTAATACATACTATTTATTAAACGCGGCTATTCTTAAAGTAGTATTTATTGGTTTGGCCTCTCTTACGTTTCCGCATATATTACTTGAATACTTATTGGAAAAAAATGAAAAAAAATCTTAAAATTTATTTAGCTTCCCCAAGAGGTTTTTGTGCTGGAGTAAAACGAGCTATTGATATAGTGGAAAAATCTCTAACTAAGTATGGGAAGCCTGTGTATGTAAGACACGAGATCGTTCACAATAAACAAGTGGTAGAGGACTTAAAAAAAAAAGGTGCAGTTTTTGTAGAGGAACTTTCAGATATAAAGGATAGTACAAGACCAGTAATTTTCTCTGCTCACGGCGTTCCAAAGAGCGTTCCAAAGGAGGCAGAGAGAAAAAAATTATCATTTGTGGATGCAACTTGTCCTTTAGTTTCTAAAGTTCATAGAGAGTCTGAACAGTTATTTAAAAAAGGTTATAATATAATTTTGATTGGCCATAAAAATCATCCAGAAGTTATTGGTACAATGGGTCAATTACCTAAAGATTCTATTAAACTTATAGAAACAGCAGATGACGCATCGTTGCTAGATGTTAAGCAATTTTCAAAACCAGTTGCTTATATTACTCAAACTACCTTATCTGTAGATGATACAGCGGAAATAATTGAAAATTTGAAAGAAAAATTTCCAAATATTAAACAACCTATTAAAGAAGATATTTGCTATGCAACTACAAATCGACAATTAGCTGTAAAAAATATTGCTCCAAAATGTGATATGTTTTTTGTTATAGGCAGTCGTAATTCATCTAATTCGGTGAGATTAGTTGAGGTAGCTAAAAAAGCAGGATGTAAAAATTCAATGCTAATGTATTTTGAAAAGGAGATACCAATAGAAGATCTTAAAAATTCAGATGTAATCGGCATATCCTCTGGGGCATCTGCTCCTGAAGAATTGGTACAAAATTTATTAAGTGAAGTAAAAAAAGAAAGAGAGGTTACAATAGAAGAAGTGGTTGTTGCGGAAGAAAAAGTAATTTTTAAATTACCTAAAGAACTTAATTAAATGGCTGTTTACACAAAACTTGAAGAAAAAGATATCAATAAAATTTTATCCAATTATTCAATTGGAAAATTAAAATCTTATAAAGGAATACAAGAAGGTATTGAAAATACAAATTATTACTTATTAGTAGAAGAAAAAAAGTATATTTTAACTATTTACGAAAAAAGAGTTAATCCAAAAGACTTGCCTTTTTTTTCAAGTATAATGACAGGCCTAAACCATAATAATTTTAAATGTCCTGTTCCGATTATTAATAATCACAATGAGACTATTTCAGATTATAGTGGTAAAAAATTAATGATTGTCTCATTCCTAGAAGGTAA
Source organism: Candidatus Pelagibacter sp. (assembly GCA_028103285.1). Next base: position 12,000 of record JAOHNF010000012.1, read on the forward strand.
GGCTAAACAAGTTCTAACACCTAATGATTGTAAACAAGTCGGTATAGAAGTTGCTAAAATGCATGAAATCACCAAAGAATTTAAAGTTAGGAGAAATAATGACTTGTCGATTATATCATGGAGAAAGTTATTTTACTCGGTGAAAGATCGATGTGTAAAAATAGATAAAAACCTCCCAAAATTAATTGAAGCAAACCTAATTGATGTTGAAAAAAATTGGCCAAAAAATTTACCTAAAGGAATTATTCACGCTGACTTATTTAGTGACAATATTTTTTTTTATAATGAAAAATTTAACGGAATAATAGATTTTTATTTTTCCTGTAATGATTTTTATTCTTTTGAAATTGCTATCTGTTTCAATGCTTTATGCTTTGATGGTCAGAAAAATAATTTAAGTTTTAATGTTACAAAAGCAAAAAATTTTATTGATGGTTATTCCTCAATTAGAAAGCTTTTAGACGAAGAAAGAGAGAGTATTAAAGTTTTATCACAAGGAGCTGCATTAAGATTTTTACTTACAAGAGTATTTGATGCCCTAAATACTGTTGAAGGAGCAATTGTAAAAGTTAAGGATCCACTTGAATACCTAAAGAGACTTGAATTTCACAAGAATTCAAAAAATTATGAGGATTATTTCTTTTAATGAAATACAAAATTTATACAGATGGCGCTTGCTCGGGTAATCCAGGTCCTGGAGGATGGGGTGCAGTAATTTTTGATGAAAATAATAATCAAAAAAATATTTCTGGAAGTAATAAAAATACAACAAATAATCGCATGGAACTATCAGCGGCTATTATGGCACTAGAAAAGATTAAAACTGATTCTGAAATTACAATTTATACAGACTCTACTTATGTCAAAAATGGTATTACAGAATGGGTTTTAAAATGGAAAGAAAATGGATGGAAAAATTCTAATAAAGAACCAGTTAAAAATAAAGATCTTTGGGTAGAATTGGATAATTTATGTGAGCGAAATCAAGTTAGTTGGAAATGGATTAAAGGGCATTCTACCAATAGATATAACAATTTAGCAGATAAACTAGCTACTCAAGCTATAAAAGCTTAAATTTCTTTTATAAAATTTTCTGCAGCAGAAATTTCACAAGCAGCTGTGTCCTCTTCTACTTTAATTGATTTAATTACATTATTGTCAATTAACATTGTATATCTGGCAGACCTCATACCAAGACCTTTATCTGTTCTGTCAATTTCAGCTCCAATAGATTTTGTAAATTCACAGTATGGATCAGCTGCCATAAATATTTTATCGCCTACATTTTGGCTATCTCCCCATGCCCTCATTACATTAGCGTCATTAACAGACACACAAATAATTTTTGTAACACCTTTTTTTTTAACTTCTTCGTAATTATTAACATAGCCCGGCAAATGTTTGGCTGAACATACTTTTGTAAATGCACCTGGCACCCCAATGACTATGGCTTTATGATTTTCCAGCAATTTTGTGCTTTTAATTTTTTCAGGTACACCACTTTCATTAATGTGAAAAAAGTCTATTGATGGTATTTTGTCACCTTCTTTAATTTTCATTATATTTTATTTAAAATGTATTTTTTTACTTCAGAAATATTATTCTCTAATATATCAAATTTTTCATCTTTATCGACAAATTTTTCTAATTGCTTGGGCGGTTTTATATCTTTTCCAGTTGCTTCTTTTACGGTTTCAAAAAATTTATAAGGATGTGCTGTTCCTAGTGCTATAACATCTGTTAGGTTTTCTGTCTTGTAGATTGCTCCAAATGCAGTTGCTGTATGTGGATCAATAACAAATTGTTTTTTTTGGTTTACTTCTTTAATTATATTGACTGTTTCTTTGTCACTTATTCTAATAGCTAAAAAGTCTTTTTTAATTTCCTTTATCTCTTTTTCATTTAGCTGGAAAAAACCTTTATCATTTAAACTATTCATCATAGATTTAACTTTATAATCATTTTCTCCTACTATATAAAATAATAATCGCTCAAAATTACTTGATATTTGAATGTCCATACTTGGTGAAAGCGTAGGCTTTACTTTGTCAGGCTTGTATTCACCTTTATTAATTACTCTTTGTAGAATATCGTTTTCATTTGTAGCTACTATCAGCTTATCAATAGGTAAGCCCATTTTTTTTGCAACATATCCTGCAAATATATCTCCGAAATTTCCAGTAGGTACAGAAAAACTAATTTTTTTTTTATTAAGCTTAAAATAAGAATAGAAATAATAAACAATTTGGCAAATGATTCTTGCCCAATTAATTGAATTAACACCTGACATGTTAATCTTTTCTCTGAATTCATTTTCATTAAAAAGTTCTTTTACAATTTTTTGGCAATCATCAAAAGATCCTTTGATTGCTAAATTATAAACATTATTAGAACCAATTGTAGTCATTATTCTTCTTTGAACATTAGAAATCTTATTATGTGGATGAAGAACAAATAAATTAATATTTTCTCTGTCATTAAGTGCTGCTATTGCCGCTGATCCTGTATCACCAGACGTTGCTACTAAGATATTTACTGATTTCTCTTTTGCTACTTTTAAATGATCATACATATTTCCTATAACTTGCATTGCAATATCTTTAAAAGCTAAAGTAGGTCCATGGTAAAGTTCAAGAAGATTTATTTTTCCAATTTTTTTAATACTTACAACTTCTTTATCCTCAAATCCTTGGTATGCTTTTTTAATTAAAGATTTTAGTTCTATTTTATCAATATCGTTAGAACAGAAATTAAATAAGATTTCTGTAGCAAGATCTTCATATGTTAATTGACTTAAGTTATCTAACTCAGATTTATCGTAATGCTTTATTTCTGATGGTAAAAATAATCCACCACCTGGAGCTAGACCTCTTAGAAAGATATCTTTAAAACTAAATTTTAAGGATTTATCTCTAGTGCTAAAATAATTCATTTCTTTTTTCTAAAATATAAATAATAAAGTAGAATTGATATTGCTATCGAATACCAAGTTATAGCATATTTAAGGTGATTATTCGGCACATCAATTGTAATTTTTCTAGGTAAAGGAGCTTTCACATCAAAGTCTTCTAAATATATTATAAAATTACTAAATTTTTTCCCTGTAAATTTTTCCATATCATCTATATTAACTGAAAACCAAATGTTGCCCTTAATGTCATTGTTGGGTTTAAAAATATTAGCTTTATAAATTTTTCTCAGAAGTCCAGTAACCTTTGTGCTGCCTTGCATAAAGTTGATTTCAGGAAGCTCTTTAAGTTCTTTAGGTATCCATCCTCTATTCACTAAAACAATTTCCTTATCAACAGTTTCGAAAGGAGTTATTACATCAAAACCTGGTTTTCCTTTTTGGTTTAGACTGTAAAGATAAATTTGCTCTTTAAAATTATATGAACCATCAGAAACAACTCTTTGGTAATTTTTCTTAATTGAATTAGAATATTTTATCGGAATTGAATTTAAGCCAAAAGTAATCTCGCTTATCAACTCCATTTTCCACTGCAAGCGATAAAGTTGCCATGTTCCAAGGATACAGAACAATGTAATGAATAATGCTAAAAATAACTGAAAGAGAAATAGTCTTTTCAATTTAATATTAACTTCCCCAAATATAGATTGCTGCGAAAAGGAATAACCATACTACATCTACAAAATGCCAATACCATGCTGCTGCTTCAAAACCAAAGTGATGTTCTGAGTTCGAGTGCCCTTTCATTGATCTAAATAAGCATACTGCTAAAAAGATAGTTCCTACGATTACGTGAAAACCATGAAAACCGGTTGCCATATAAAATGTTGCACCATAAATATTACCATCCATTGTAAATGTCGCATGGTGATATTCATAAGCTTGAAAGCAAGAAAAAATAAAGCCAAGAAACACAGTAAAGATCAAACCATTTACTAAACCTTTTCTATCATCTTCTAACATAGCATGGTGTGCCCAAGTCACTGTTGTTCCTGATAATAATAAAATCAGAGTATTGATTAACGGGATATCCCATGGATCAAACGTAACAATATCAGGTGGTGGCCATGTTCCACCTACAGCTTCTGTAGGAAATAAACTTGCGTTAAAATATGCCCAAAACCAAGCGACGAAGAACATAACTTCCGATGCAATAAAAAGTGTCATTCCATATCTATGACCAATCTGTACGACTTCTGTATGATGTCCTTGATGTTCTGCTTCTTCAATAACATCTCTCCACCACATAAATGCTCCATAGATTACTAAAGCAAAACCAACCAGTAAAAGCCAAAGAGCTTTTGAGTGAAAGTAATAAACTGCACCAAATGCTAAAACTAAAGTGGCAAAAGATACATATATAGGCCACGGACTAGGATCTACTAAATGAAACTCGTGCTTTTTTTTATCTGTTGACATATTTAAATCTTACTTTTTTCATAAAAATCTGATGCAAAAAAAGTAAAAGAAAGTGTTACATCAGAAATATTCTTTGTTTTATTATCATCAACTACTTTTGGATCCAAGAAAAATGATAAAACAAATTCCTGCTTTTCTTTAGGTTTTAGTGTTTGTTTTTCAAAACAAAAGCAGCCAATCTTATTTAAATATAGACCAAAAGATGAGGGTGACACGTTAAAAGAGGCTGAGCCTGAAGAGGCTTCATTGCTTGGGTTTTCCACATTAAATTTCACTGTGTGTACTTCGCCAGGTTTTAGATCAATCGTATTTTTTTCTGGGTAAAATTTCCAACTAGAAGTGTTGTGAACATTTGTATCAAATCGCATTTTATAGTTTTGATCTACTATAATTTTAGGTAATTCTTTGTTTGAGGCATTTTGAGTAGTACCTGCAAAACCAGTAACTCTGCAAAATAATTCGTATAAAGGTACAGCTGCAAATGATAGTGCTAACATTAAAAAAAATATTGATACTAACGCTATAGGAGTTAACTTTTTTTTATTAAAACTCATTATATTTCCCTATTATAAATGCTAATATTATAAAAAGTTAAAACAAACAAAAAAATCATGAAAAGTACTAAAGCTACAGCTGTAATTATGTTCTTTTTTTTTTTATTCATTATGAAAGGCCTGCAATTTTATCAATTAATAGAATTAAGAAAATAAAAAATAAGTAAAAAATTGAATATACAAATACCTTTCTGGCAATTTTATTAGAAGTTTTAGTTACGTTAGATTTAAATAATTCTAAACATAAATAATTATAATAAAGTGTCATTGAAACTGTACTTATTAAATAAAATATTCCTGCAAAATTAAAAAAGTATGGAGCAACAACAATTGGTAGCATTGTGAGTGAGTAAACTAATATGTTTATTTTAGTTGTTTTTACGCCTGCAATTACCGGCAACATTGGAATTTTAGCTTTTTTATAGTCACTTGATTTATATAAACTTAAAGCCCAAAAATGAGAGGGTGTCCAAAGAAAGATAATTAAGAATAAAATTATTGGCTCAATAGATATGTTTCCAGTAGCTATAGTCCAGCCAATAACTGGTGGTAAAGCTCCAGCCGCTCCACCTATAACAATATTTTGTGGAGTTTTTCTTTTTAACCAAATTGTATAAATAAAAAAATAAAATCCAATAGTAAATGCTAGTAAAATTGCTGAAATTAAATTTGCTGCGTAGTAAAGCATAGCGATTGAGAGAACAGATAAAATAATACCAAAGTACAAAGCTTGATTTTTTTTAACTTTACCCGCTGGTATAGGTCTAAGACATGTTCTACTCATTAATGCATCGAGATCTGACTCGTACCACATGTTTAAAGCACCTGCTGCTCCAGAGCCGATAGCAACAGCCAGTAATGATACAAAAGAAGATGTAATATCTACGCTGTTTGGTGCAATTAATAGTCCAACCATGCAGGTGAACAAAACAAGAGACATTACTCTTGGTTTCATTAAATTAAAAAATGAATTTAAATCAAATACTAAACTAAGTTTAGAGTTTCTATTTTTTGAAAGCGTTTGGTTCAATTTATTTTACTTTAGGAAGCTCTTCAAAAGTATGGAACGGTGGCGGTGAAGACACAGTCCATTCTAGAGTAGTCGCTCCTTCTCCCCATGGGTTTTGTTGTGCTTTTTTTTTCTTAGCAAAAGCGTAAAGAAGGTTAATCAAAAATACAACTAATCCAACTACAGATATATAAGAACCTATTGAAGAAATATAATTCCATCCTGCAAATGCATCTGGATAGTCGGCATACCTTCTTGGCATTCCAGCTAATCCTAAAAAGTGTTGAGGAAAGAAAATTAAATTTACTCCAATAAAAGTTAACCAGAAATGAAGTTTTCCTAAAAATTCTGAATACTCATATCCACTCATTTTACTAAACCAATAGTAAAATCCTGCGAAGATAGCAAAAACAGCTCCTAAAGATAATACGTAATGAAAGTGAGCTACCACATAATAAGTATCATGTAGTGCAGTATCTACTCCTGCATTAGCTAAAACAACGCCTGTCACACCTCCTAGAGTAAATAAAAAAATGAAACCAATAGCCCATAGCATAGGTGTTTTAAAACTAATGGATCCACCCCACATTGTGGCAATCCAAGAAAAAACTTTAATTCCAGTTGGTACAGCAATAATCATAGTTGCAGCTAAGAAATATGCTTTTGTATCTGTGTCCAATCCTACAGTGTACATATGGTGTGCCCACACAACAAAGCCTACAACTCCAATGGCAACCATGGCATATGCCATTCCTAAATAACCAAATACTGGCTTTTTAGAAAAAGTTGAAACGATATGGCTTATCATGCCAAATCCAGGAAGAATTAATATATAAACTTCTGGATGTCCAAAAAACCAAAATAAGTGTTGAAAAAGAACTGGATCTCCTCCGGTTTGTGCTTCAAAGAATGAAGTTCCAAAATTTCTGTCAGTTAAAAGCATTGTTATAGCTCCTGCTAAAACTGGTAAGGATAATAAAAGTAAAAAAGCTGTAACTAAGATTGACCATGAGAATAACGGCATTTTGTGCAATGTCATACCTGGTGTTCTCATATTTAAAATTGTTGTAATGAAATTAATTGCTCCTAAAATTGAAGAAGCTCCCGCTACATGTAAACCTAAAATTAACAAATCCATCGCAGGACCTGGTTGTCCAGTTTTAGACGATAGGGGTGGGTATATCGTCCATCCACCGCCTGCTCCCATTCCTCCTGGAGGTCCTGGTACAAAAATAGAAGCTAATAAAAGAATAAAAGCTGCAGGTAACAACCAGAAAGAAATATTATTCATTCTTGGAAATGCCATATCCGGTGCTCCAATCATAATTGGTACGAACCAGTTTCCAAATCCACCTATCATTGCAGGCATCACCATGAAAAATATCATAATTAAACCGTGACCTGTTACTAATACATTGTATAAATGATAATTGCCT
>JAOHNF010000013.1 GCA_028103285.1 Candidatus Pelagibacter sp.
TTGTACTTTCTAATGGATGGTTGTTTTAGAAAATTACCACTTATTATTGGTCTTGTTTCAACACCATTTTTTTCAAGATTTTTAATAAAATAATTTTTATTTTCTTTATTTTTTAATATTAAAGGTAAACCAAACCATGAAGCCTTAACATTTTCATTGTTTTCAATAAAGTTTATTTTTTTTCTTATTATAGGACTATTTTTCATTTTGTTAATAATTAGATTTCTATTTTTATTTCTTAAGTTAATAAATTTGTCTAAATCTTTAAATTGGCTTATTCCTATTGCTGCAGCGATATCAGTTGGTCTTAAGTTAAATCCAGAATTATAAAAAATAAATCTATTATCTAAATGTTTATTTTTTTTCGCAATTCTGTTCTCATTTTTAAGACCTCTTGACCAGCCGTGAGATCTTAAAGCTTTTATAATTTCATAGTCCTCATTTGATTTGCAAGTAATCATACCTCCTTCACCGGATGATATCTGATGTGATGAGTAAAATGAAAAAGATGAAAAATCTCCGTAAGATCCTAAATATTTTTTTTTATATTTAGAACCCAAAGATTCACATGTATCTTCAATTAATATTATCTTATGTTTCTTTAAAACTTTAAGTAAATTGTCCATCTCTGTAGAATTACCAAGAACATGTACAAGCATTAAAGCCTTTGTTTTTTTGGTAATTTTCTTCTTTAAGTCGTCAATATCAATATTTAATGTTGATGGATTTATATCAACAAATACTGGTTTTAATCCAGATTGTATTATTGGCCACAATGACGTTGACCAGCAAACAGAAGGAATTAAAACTGAGTCACCCTTCTTTAACCTTTTTTTTCTGTAAGGATTTATCAAGCATTGTAGTGCTAAAAGATTTGCAGAAGAACCTGAATTTACCATTATAGAGTTTTTCAACACCAATTTCTTTGAAAAAATTTTTTCAAATTCTTTTGTATATTTTCCCAATGTTAATCTACCTGATTTTATTACTTTTATAGCTGCGCTGAGGTCTTTTTTTCTATAAGGATTTTCTAGAAGCGGATAAATGGGCTTAATCATTGTCATTACTCAACATCTCAGCAGATACCATATCAGCAACTAAATCATCAGTATTATAAATAGGTTCCCATTTAAGGTGTTTTTTTGCTTTAGAAAAATCACCTCTTAAAAAATCAACTTCTGTAGGTCTAAGATATTTTTTATCTAGCTCTATGATGGTGCTTTTATCATCAATGTTAATTGCCTTTTCTTTTAAACCTTTGCCAGTCCATTTAATTTTAAGACCAAGTCGTTTTGATACTTTATTCACAAATTCTTTTACAGTAGTTTCCTTATTAGTTGCAATTACCCAATCTTCTGCATTTTTAAACTGTAAGATTTTCCACATTGAAATTGCGTAATCTTTTGCATGCCCCCAGTCTCTTACAGCGTATAAGTTTCCTAAGATTAATTTTTTTTGCAACCCTTTTTTAATTCTAACTAATCCTTGTACAATTTTTTTAGTAACAAATGTGGGACCTCTTCTAGGTGATTCATGATTAAACAATATTCCATTTGTTGCAAATATTCCATAGGCTTCGCGATAATGTACAGCGCAATGAAAAGCAAAAACTTTTGAAACTCCATAAACTGATCTTGGATGAAAAGGAGTTGACTCGTTTAAAGATTTTTTTTTCTTTACCAAACCATACATTTCAGAACTAGATGCTTGGTAATATTTAGTTTTTTTAAGATTTAATATTCGTATTGACTCTAGAATTCGTAGAGCACCTAAAGCTGTAATATCTGCAGTATACTCAGGTATATCAAATGAGACTCTTACATGGCTTTGGGCTGCTAGATTATAAATTTCATCTGGCTTAACTTTATTAATTATATTTAAGGTGCTAGTCCCGTCTGATAAATCACCATAATGAATAAAAAAATTTTTATTTATCGTATCTAATGTCGATCCAGGATCTCTATCAAAAAGATGATCAATTCTTTCTGTATTAGCACTTGAAGATCTTCTTTTAACCCCATGTATAACATAATTTTTTTTTAATAAAATTTCCGCCAAATAAGAACCGTCTTGACCGGTAACACCAAATATTAAAGCAACTTTTTTTTTTATTTTTCCCATAAAAATTTATTTTTAGATTTAATATCTAGTGTTTTATCTATAATATACTTAGAAACAAGGTCAGAATTAAAATATTTCATGTATTTTTCTTTACCTTTTCTTGCTATTCTTTTTCTTAATTTATCATCTGATGTTAATCTTAGAATTTTTTCAGATAAATCACTCATGTTTTTATAAAAAACCATCTCATTATCATTAAAAAAATTTCTATACTGGGTTTTTTCATCTATAAGGCAAGCTAACCCGTTACCTACTATTTGTGTGATTCTATCGCTACTATAATACTTTATAGCTTCTCCCCTACTAAGGTTTAAACCCATTTTTGCATTTGCAATAGTTTTAAAATAATGATCTGCCCAAATAGGTTGAATTTTATTAATTCCATAAATATCAAATTTAACATTGGGCGTTTTTTCTAATAATTTTTCCAAAAATATAATTCTATCGTCAATCTTTCCACTTTTAAGAACACCTCTGTGAACGCCATGGCTCAATGCAAAAAAAACATCTACATTACAAGGTTTTGTAAAATTATTTAAAATTTCAAATGCTTTATCAGCAGGATTTGGGATATAAAAACTTTTTTTCTTATTTAAAAAACTTAAAGCAGAAGGACTAGTTGTTAAAAATGTAGAGTCCACAGCTTTTATTTTGTTTAATATTCTATCTTTATTCCTTTCATAATCGGGACCATTTTTATTTAAAGGGTCTAAAAACCATTGCCCAAATTTAGTATTTGGGTAGTCTTCTTTTAATTCTGAGATTAAATCAGCAGAAATTAAGTCCGCATGTCCAAGAACAATCAAATCTGGTTTATAATTATAACAAGTTTTTCTTAATTTATCGTTTAACGTTTTAGCACCCTTTAAATCAGCAAATGATTTATAATACTTTTGAATATCTCTATCACTAAAGCCTAATACGCTATGTCCTTGTCTTATAAATCCATTGTTTATTCTTCTTCCAGTATTAAAAAAAAGCCTTCCATCGAGTCTTTCATTGAAGTTAGTAATATGTAAAATTCTCAAAATACTATTACTTTTCTTTGTATAAAAATTAGTAATTTTTAACTTTTCGTCCCTGTAATCATCAATCATTTTGGTTACGTATTTGTGAGTCAAATAAAAATTTTTTTGGGATAAAAATTGTAATTTCTTTCTTTCTTTAATGTTCTTAATTAAATATTTAATATTTTTTTTTAAGGTATCTTTATTTAATACGTTTATAATTTTTGCATTTGTTATTGTTTCTGGAAGACCACCTTTATTAGTTATTATTACCGCACAACCACTAGCAGCTGCTTCTAGGCTGGTTCTTCCAAATGGTTCTTCCCATCTAGAGCAAACAACTGCAATACTTGTTTTATTGAAAATTTTTAGTACCTTGTCATGATTTAAAAAACCTAATTTATCAGCATTTTTATGAATTAGAGAAATTTTTTCTCTTTTTTCATCTCCAATAATCTTAGCTTTCCATTTAGGATGTTCATTAAGAATTTCATATATAGCTTTTGAAAAAATATCATAACCTTTAGCTTTATTTAATTTTCCAACAAAAGTTATCCAGTTTTTTTTATTCTTTATTATTGATGGATACGTTTTATTTGCTGATTGAAAAAAAACTACTAGTTTATTACTATTAACAAATTTATTATCTAGTCCTTCTAAAAATCTTTTTTTTGACCAATTACTATTAAAAATAATCTTATAACAAGTTTTTAAAAGATTTTTTCTTTGTTCAATAGTTTTTGATCCATCCATAGATAATGGATCGTTATGAAAATATAAAGAAAAAATCTTACTTAATAATCTTTTACTTAATTGATTTATATAACTAGGTCTATTGTGAACTTCAATAATAGATATATTAAATTTCTTTTGAAGTATAATAAATTGATTCACATAATTTTTGGTTTGGCTAGCTAAAGGATTTTTTTTAAGATTAATATTTTCATATTTTAAATTAAATTTTTTTTTAAAATTTGTATTACCGAATACAACAATTCTTTTTTTATAATTACTAATTTGACTTGTTTCGTTGACAAATAAAGATACAGCCCCTGGATATTCTGGAGAAAAATTCTCTTTGTAAGGTAATAAAATAGCTATTTTCACAAGTTTTTTTCTTTAATTTTTTTTCTTAATGGTCTGTTATTCTTTATATAATATTCTCTAGAAATTGCCTCTTTTTTTGATTTAAATTTTTCTTTATAAATTAATACCCACTGCCTACCTCTAGTAAATTTTGCTCCTTTCCCCTTATTATGAAGATTAATTCTTTTAATTAGATCACTTGTGTATCCAACGTATGTAATGGATTTAATGCTCTTTGATTTGAGCATATACACATAAAAACTCATTTAGGGTTAGTAGCCTTTAGATTCAGGTTGTTTTGAAGTTCCTTTTAATTTTTCAAGATCAGTCTTGGCACCAGAAATAATATATCTACTATCGGACCCAACTGTTACTAAATTAAAACCTTTATCTATCATTTTTTTAGCATACTCGGGTGTACTATTATGTATACCAGTTAAAAGATTTCTTTTCTTAGCAGCTTCTAAAATTCTTAAAATTTCCTTGTAAGTTTTTGAATTTTCCGGTTTATCAAAACCAGGCTCTTCACCCACTGAAAGACTTAAATCAGCTGGGCCAATATAAATACCATCTAAATTAGGTGTATCTAAAATTTCATCTAATTTTTCAAGTGCTTCTTTAGTCTCAATCATCGCTAATTTCAAAATTTCATTATCAGCTTGTTCGTGATAATCTGACCCACCATAAATTTTCGCTCTAATAGGTCCAAAACTTCTATATCCATTAGGTGGGTATTGACAGGCTTGAACAAATTTTTCTGCCTCTTCTCTATTGCTGACCATTGGACATATAACACCATAGCATCCCGCATCTAAAATCTTCATAATTTGGCCAGGCTCATTCCAGTTTACTCTTGCCATTGGTGTTGTGTTTGTTGTTGAAATAGCTTGAAGCATATTAACAGCATTAGGATAATCTATTAAACCGTGTTGCATATCTATAGTTACCGAATCCCATCCTTGATTAGCCATAACCTCTGCAGAAAATGAACTAGGAACTGAGAGCCAAGTATTGATAATGGGTTTACCTTTTTTAAATAATTCTTTTAATTTATTTTTTCTCATTCGTAAGAAATACCGAAATGAGTGTATTTAATATTTAAATAATCTTTAATAGCCATTGAACCACCTTCTCTACCATAACCAGTTTGTTTTATGCCTCCAAAGGGAGCTTCGGCTACAGCTACAACAGGCGTGTTTACTGCAACACAACCCGTTTCTAAAAGTTCTGAAGCTTTATTAGCTTTCTTTAAATCTGTTGTGTAAACATAGCTGCATAAACCTAAATCATTATCATTTGCTCTCTCCATAACTTCATCAAAATTTTTAAAAGATAAAATAGGTACAATTGGTCCAAATGGCTCTTCTTTCATTATTGTAAAATTATCTTTAATGTCGTCAAATATAGTCGGCTCATAGTAATAACCTTTGTTAAAGTTTGCATTTCGTTTACCACCTAACAAAATTTTACCGCCTTCTTTTTTTGTAGTTTCAACTAATTTTTCAACTCCTTCTAACCTCTGTTTGGTACAAAGGGGTCCAAGTAGAGTATCCTTATCCATTCCATTCCCAATTTTTAATTTTTTAGTTTTTTCTACCATCAAATTAGCAAATTCATCTTTTTTGCTTTCATGAATATAAAATCTATTTGGTGAAATACATACTTGACCATTATTTCTAAATTTTGAAGTAATTGCCATGTCGGTAACTTTATTTAAATCTACATCATCAAAAACAATAAAAGGTGAATGCCCACTTAGCTCCATTGTTACTCTCTGAACTTTATTTGCCGCTTGTTTTAAAATTAATTTGCCTACTCTAGTAGAACCTGTAATTGATATTTTTTTTACAATGTCTGATTTAATTAATTCTTCAGATATTCCTGCTGGATCACCTGACAATAAATTAACTACACCAGGAGGCACACCTGCTTCTCTACATATGTCAACTATTTCCATAACACTACCAGGTGTTATTACATCAGGTTTAACAATTACTGAACAACCTGCTGCTAAAGCAGTTGAAATCTTTCTTGATGCCAAAATAACGGGAAAGTTCCACGGTATTAAAGCAGCTACAACACCAACCGGTTGATAAATTACATGAATTTTTGTATTAGGAAAACGACTTTGGTTAATTTCACCAAAAATTCTTTTAGTTTCTTCTGAGTTCCATTCAAAAATATCAGCTGCGCCACCTACTTCACCTGGACCTTCAGTCAAAGGTTTTCCAACTTCTAATGTTAACCATTTCGATAAAATATCGACTCGTTTTTTTATTAGCTCAGATATTTTTCTGATAATTTTTGATCTTTCCCAAGGAGAAGTATGTTTCCAAACTTTTAAACCTTTTTCAGCTGATTTTAAAGCTTTTTGAATATCTTCACTATTCGCTTTTGACGCTTTACCAATAACTTCTTCGGTTGCTGGATTTATAACTTCATAAGTCTCACCGCTAGCAGATTTCTGCCATTTACCATCGATGAATTGCCCATATTTTTCGTACATATAATGTTGATATTAGAATGTTAATTAAATAGTTTATATTGAATTTATGAAAAACATTCAACTTACTTGTGCTCACGCTTTGGTTAAATTTCTAATAGCTCAAAGAACTCTTATTGATGGAAAAAAAACACCTTTGTTTCCTGGTGTGTTTGGTATTTTTGGCCATGGTAATGTCGCTTGTTTAGGTCAAGCATTAGAAGAAAACCAAAAAGAACTACCTACGTGGAGAGGTCACCATGAACAAAATATGGCTCTTACAGGAATTGCCTATTCAAGAGCAAAAAGAAGGAAACAAATTTTCGTAGCAACTTCTTCCGTTGGTCCAGGATCTACTAATATGGTAACAGCAGCTGCCGTAGCAATGAGTAATAGAATTCCAATTCTTTTTTTACCTGGTGATACTTTTTCTAGTCGTTTTCCTGATCCTGTTTTGCAACAAGTTGAACATTTTAATAATCCTGGAATAACTGCTAATGATGCTTTTAAACCTGTAACAAGATATTTTGATAGAATTACTAGACCTGAACAAATAATTTCTAGTTTACAGCAAGCAGTTCAAGTAATGTTAGATCCTGCTGACTGTGGACCAGCCTGCATATCTTTAAGCCAAGATGTTCAAGGAGAAGTTTACGATTACCCTGAAGAATTTTTTAAAGAAAGAATACATACCATAAGAAGGTCCAGGCCTGATGATTTTCAAATTAAAGAAGCTGCTGAACTAATAAAAAAATCAAAAAAACCAATTATAATTTCTGGTGGAGGAGTTTTCTACTCAGATGCAACAGATGAGTTAAGTATTTTTGCCCAAAAACATAATATACCCGTTACTCAAACAGTTATGGGTTACTCTACGATGAAGAAAGATCATTCTCATTATTTGGGAGTTATTGGTGGATTGGGAGGAAAAGCTGCAAATAATTTGAGTAAAGAAACAGACACAGCTATTGCTATAGGTACAAAACTGGCAGACTTTACGACTGGTTCTTGGGCTAATTTTGAAAATCCTGATTTTAAACTTGTATCAATAAATGCTGCAAGATTTGATGCAAATAAACATATGGCTCAAGCAATTGTAGGTGATGCAAAAGTATCTTTAATGGAACTTTCACAAGCTCTAGGCTCATGGAAAGCCGACGATGATTGGTATAAAAAATCTAGAGTAGAATTGAAAGAATGGGAATCTTATGTAGATAAAGAAAGTGGTCCAACAAATCAAAAACTTCCCAGTTATGCTCAAGTAGTAGGAGCATGTTATAGAAATTCAGATCCTTCAGATATAGCGGTAACTGCTGCTGGAGGTTTAGTAGGAGAAGTTATTCAAGTTTGGAAACCTAGAGAATTAAATAGCCATGAAACAGAATGGGGTTTTAGTTGTATGAGTTATGAAATATCAGGCGCTTTAGGAATTAAAATGGCCAATCCAGATAAAGAAGTGGTGTCTTTTGTTGGTGATGGCTCTTATCTGCTTCATAATTCTGACATTTACAGCTCTGTTATTACTGATAATAAATTAATAATAATCGTATGTGATAACGGTGGTCATGCAGTAATTAATAGGCTTCAACTTTACAAAGGTGGAAAAGAATTTAACTGTCTACTTAAGAGTTCAAAAACAACGAATTTAGTTCCAGTTGATTTTGCTTCTCATGCTAAAAGTATGGGAGCTGATAGTGAACAAGTTGGTTCAATTTTTGAGCTTGAAGAGGCATTCAAAAGAGCTAAAAAATCAAAAAAAACTTATGTTATATCTATTCATACTGATGGGTATCAGTGGCTAGAAGGATCCGCTTATTGGGAAAGCCCTACTCTCTCAATACCAACTACTGAAGAAAATAAAAAATCTCTTAAACAACATCTTGAAGGAAAAAAGAAACAAAGAAAAGGTGTTTAAATAAAATGAATAAAGTCTTCAATGTTGGCCTAGTTGGCTGCGGTCACATATCTGAAACTTATTTTAGAGCAGAAGAATATTTTAATAACATTAAGATTATCAAGTGTGCTGACATTAATAATGATGCAGCTGAAAAATGTGCAAAAGAACATGACATTAAATCAACAAACATAGATGATATTTTTGAAGATCATGATATTGAAATTATTTTGAATCTTACCATTCCCAAAGCTCATTTTGAAGTATCTGAAAAAGCCCTTTTATGTGGAAAACATTCTTATAGTGAAAAACCTATGTGTATTAATTTTGAAGATGGAAAAAAACTATTAGCACTTTCAAAAAAGAACAATCTTTATTTGGGGAGTGCACCAGATACAGTTTTAGGTGCTGGCATACAAAAATCTAAAGAATTAATAGAAAGTGGATTGATTGGAAAAATTAATTTAGGAAATGCAATTTTTGCTTTCCCTGGGGTTCAATCCTATCATCCCAGTCCAGAGCCTTGGTTTGCTGAAAATGAGGGTGGTCCCGTAGTTGATATGGGACCTTATTATATAACAGCCTTAGTAACCTTATTGGGACCAGTCAAATCAGTTACCAGTAAAGGAAAAAAAGTTTTTTTAGAGAGAGAAATTGGCATAGGTCCTAGAAAAGGAAAAAAATTTAAAGTCGAATGTGATACTACATATGTTTCAACTCTAGAATTTAAAAATAATTCTTTAATACAAATGACTTTATCATTTGATGTTAAAGATCATAAAAGAAATCATATTGAATTATATGGCGAGAAAGGGTCAATTGTTGTTCCTGATCCTAATATGTTTGGAGGATCTGCTTTTACTTGTCTGGAGTTAGGTGGAAAATGGACAGAACATGAAACTCATAAGTTAGAACTTGGTAAAATAAATATTAAAAATCAAAGTTCACGAGCAAATGAGTCTCCAACAAATGCCAATTACAGAGGAGCTGGATTATCAGAAATGGCATATTCCATTGAAAATAAGAGCAAGCATATGTGCAATGGAGAGCTATCATTGCATGTATTAGATATAATTCAATCTATTATGAGATCTGCTAAAACTCAAAAAACAGAATTATTGTCAACAGAATGTGTTATCCCTGAGCTTTTTACTCAAGATAAAGTAAAAAAAATTATTAAATAGAGTTATTTTTTCCTAGTAAAGCAGCACCTCTTACACCACTTGCATCCCCATATAGTGGTTTTAAAAAAACTGTCTTTAGATTAGGTTCATTTATTAAATTAGATATAATATTTTTTAACTCTTTCAAAAAATCAATTTCATTAGATATTCCACCGCCAAAAACAATTGCATCTGGATCTACAGTAGTGATAATAATCACCAGCGATCTAGCTAGTTTATTTTTATAATCATTTATAAAATCACAAGCAGCTTTATCTTTATTCCTATAATTAAAAAAAATTTCTTTTGCAGATAATTTTTCTTTAAATTTAATTTCGTAATTTTTTTCTATTGATTTACCAGAAAGGTATCCCTCAATTCTATTTGAAAAGTCTAATTGTTTTTCAGATTTTAAATTTGGGATGTTATTATCAGGCATTTGATTTAAGCTCCACTCTCCGCCTAAACCATTTGAACCTGATATAATTTTTTTATTGATAACAAAGCCACCGCCACATCCAGAACCTAATATAATGCCAAAGACTGTTTCATAATTACTGGCTGAACCATCGTAGGCTTCAGATAAACAAAAACAATTTGCATCATTTTCTGAGTAAATATCATTTTCTAAAGATTTTTTTAAATCTTTAACAATATTTTTATTATTTAACCATTGAGAATTATGTGCATTTTTAATTAATCCTGTAGTTTTGTCAGTAGCGCCAGGGTGACAGATACCAAAATTTATTTTATCATTATTTATTTTTTCTAAATTTTTAACAATACTTATTATTGATAAAAGCGTATCATCATAGTTATTAGGAGTAGGTATTCTGTTTCTAATTATTTCTTTATTATTATCTAATAAAATGTACTCTATTTTTGTAGCACCTAGATCTATTCCAATTTGCATTATTAAATTGAAGCTCGATTCATTTCTTGAAGCTCAACTTCTAATTTATCAAGTTCTTCACCACCAGCCATCATACTTAAAAGTTTTTCTCTAGTGATATCTTTTTTTTTATATGTTCCAAGGCTTTTACCTCTATTCAGAACTGTAAAGTTATTCCCTACTGGATACGCGTGATGAACATTGTGAGTAATTAATATCACAGCTAAGCCTTGTGAAGCCGCTTTTACAATATATTTTAAAACTACCGAGGCCTGGTGTACACCTAAAGCCGACGTAGGTTCATCTAAAACTAATACTTTAGCACCAAAGTAAATTGCTCTACTTATTGCTAAGCACTGTCTTTCACCTCCTGACATCGTACCTACAGCCTGTGAGGGATCTCTAATATCAATTCCTATTTGCGCCATTCTTTCAGCGGCTATCTTATTTGCTTTTTCTATGTCAAAAGTCTTAAAAAATAGAGGACCTTTTAATGGCTCTCTGCCCATAAAAAAATTTCTAGTTACACTCATTAAAGAAACCAAAGCTAAATCTTGATAAACAGTAGCTATACCCATATCTAAAGCGTCTTTGGGACCATCAAAAAAAGTTTTTTTACCTTCTATAATTATTTCACCTTCATCAGGATTATGTACACCAGCTAATGTTTTAATTAATGTAGACTTACCGGCACCGTTATCTCCTAATAAGCACATAATCTCACCTTTTTTTAATTTCATAGTCACATCTTTTAGGGCAATAACTTTCCCAAAAAATTTACTAATATTATTAAATTGAATTAAGTAGTCTGACATTATTTACTCTCTGTTACTTTTCTTCTTATATAATTATTAAAAATTACGGCAATCAACATCATTGCTCCTAGAAATACTTTAAACCAATCTGTATCTATATCTGTATAAAATATACCCATAGATACTGTTCCAAATATTAACGCTCCAAATGCAGCTCCTATTGCTGAACCATATCCACCAGTTAATAAACACCCACCTACTACAGCAGCTGCAATAGCCTCTAGTTCTTTTAAAGTTCCTCTCATTGTATCAGCTGACCCAGCATCCAAAACTTGAATTGTTGCAAACACTGTTGAGGCAACAGCAGTTCCAATGAATAAACCTATTTTAACTTTTCCTACTGGAACACCAACATTGTTGGCACCATTTTTATCTCCACCTGAAGCAAAGATCCAATTTCCATATCTTGTTTTCATTAAAATCCAAGTTGCTACAATAGCAAAAAATATAAACCAAATAACTGATGGAGGTATACCTGTAGCTAATGGTGTTCCATCAGTTCTTAAGTCGATTAAATTCATTGAACCTAGCCATATAAACAACCCTTTAAAAGTATCTGTTGCAAAAATCCAAGCTATTGGATCATTTTCAATTAACACTGTTAAACCTGGAACTTGAGTTCTACCTGTAATTAATCGCGTTAATGCTAAAGTCGCACCTCTTAAAATAAAAAGCATAGCAAGTGTTACAATAAAAGATGGTAATCCTGTTTTAACAACAAGTATTCCATTAAAATATCCTACTAACACAGCTATTGAAAAAGCAAAAACTATACTCATCCATAATGGCCAACCCCAATAAATAGCTGGTATGGCAATACAAATACCAGCAAAACCTATCATCGAACCAATTGATAAATCAAATTCACCGCCAATCATTAACATTGCAGCAGCAATTGCTATAATTCCAAGATTAGCAGAAACATCTAAAAAATTTAACATTCCATAGGCGCTAAACATACCTGTATCTCCCGCAACAATTCCAAAGAAAATAAATACAAGTATTGCTCCACCCAAAGCCCCGAGCTCAGGTCTGTTTAATAATAATCTTAGTTTCGAAACACTTTGTAGTCTCTCATCTTGATTAAATTCATTTTTACTTTGAATACTTTTAGATTTTGTAGACATAATTAAAAAAACTTAAAAAAAAGGCCTAGCGATAAATCACTAGGCCTTAATTATGTATTTTTTATCTATAACCTTGAGCAGCCCATTTAATTACACTATTCGCATTTTTTGGTGTAACAAAACCAGGTCCTGTCATAACTACACCGGCTGGCATAGTTCCATATCTCATATATTGAGCAAAGATAGCTATTGGCAAGTATCCTTGTAGATACTGTTGTTGGTCGATTAAGAATTCAACTTTTCCAGCAGCAGCGGCTTTAAGCATTCCTGGAGACATATCAAAAGTTCCAAGTTTAACGCTTCCAACTTTACCAGAAGACTCTAATGCTTTTAAAGCAGCTTCACCAGAAAGACCTGCACCTAATGTTAAAATAGTGTCAAATCCACCACCTAATTTAGCAGCTACAGCTTTTTCAATTTCAGTTGGGTCATTAGATGTACCAAGTATTTCTACAGATCCACCAAAACCTTTTTTGAAACCAGAACATCTTCTATCTAAAGCAACGTTACCAACTTCGTGGTTAACACATAATGCTTTTTTTCCACCAGCAGCTTTCATTTTTTGTCCGCCACCTACTCCCGCTTCAAATTCAGTTTGACCAACGTGAGCACTAATACCTAGTTTCATGTAGTCATCAGAACCAGAGTTCATAGAAATTACCGGTATACCAGCTGATATTGCGGCTTTAACAGATTTACCTAAAGCGGCAGCATCTGGCAAAGTTATAACAATACCTTTTGGTTTTTGAGAAACAGCATTATCAATCAATTTAGACATTTCAACCATATCGAACGTAGCTGGAGCAGTATATTTGCAAGATATTTTCATATCTTTACAAGCTTTATCAACTCCGTTTTTTGCAACTGACCAAAAAGGATCATTTGCCTGTCCATGAGATACAACAATAATATCAACTGCTAATGCAGATACTGACATCATTGCCCAACTCAAAAGTGCAGCAATAGTTAAGTACATTTTTTTCATAATTTCCTTCTATATTTTGTTTGTTAATTTGTTTGCATTAAAACAAAAAAAACAATTAAGATCAAAATTTTTTTTACATACAACCTGTAGTATGTAGTAAAACTAGAGTTTTATCGTCCTTTTAAGCCTTAAAGATTTATAACAAGCGTTAGCTAATTTTAGAGCAATATAACCATCTGCAAACGTTGATCTTGATTTAATTGTACCTTTGTGGAGTAAGGCTAATTCATTTAACTGTAAATTATAAGCATCATTGTATCTGTCTATAAAAAAATTTAAAAATGGTTTCTTTGAACCAGATTGATGTGCATTAAAAAACTCTGTTGAATCAATTTTTTTATTTCCTGATAGTAACATTCCTTTTTTTCCAAATAATTCTACTCTTTGATCGTATCCGAATGAGCAATGTCTTGAATTTGTAATAACACATATAACTCCTTTTTTCGACTTCATAGTAACAACAGCTGTTTCGTGATCTTTTATTCTTTTATACAATGGTTCAAAAGATGAGGCAAAAGCATGTACTTCTGATATTTCATCTTTTCCTAGATATAATCTACATAGATCAAAGTCATGTATCATCATATCTCTAAATATGCCTCCAGAGGACTTGAGATATAAAACTGAAGGTGGGGCTGGATCTCTGCTAGTAATTATAATTTTTTCTAATTTGCCTATTTTATTTTTATCTAATTCTTTTTTAATTGAAAAATGACCCGGATCATATCTTCTATTGAAACCTAATTGTATTTTTGGATTATTTTTTTTTACTTTTTTAAAAGTTTTTAATATTTTTTTTATATCTAAATCCAAAGGCTTTTCACAAAATATAGTTTTTTTATATTTAATACTTTCTTCAATAAATTTAATATGAGTGTTGGTAGGACTGCATATAAAAATTATATCAACATCTTTATCTTTAAATATTTTATTATAGTTTTTTTCGATTTTACAATCATAAAGTTCTTTCGCTTGTTTGCATAAAAAACCCATCTTTTCATAAACATATAAAAGTTTTAAATCTTTATTTTTATTAATATTTTCAGCATGCATCTGTCCTATTCTGCCAAAACCTAAAAGTGCTACATTTATCATGATTTTTTTTTTGTAATAATTTAATTAATGTATTATAAAAACTTAATACTTTCTTATTATTATGTCTATAAAATTAGGTGTAGCACCAATAGCTTGGAGTAACGATGACATGCCAGAACTTGGCGGAAAAACATCTCTAGAACAATGCCTTAACGAAGCTAGTAAAGCTGGATTTACTGGAATTGAGTCAGGTGGTAAATTTCCAAAAAATTCTAATGAATTAATACCAAAATTAGAAAAAGAAAAGTTAGAGTTATGTTCTGGGTGGTATGGAGCGCAACTATTAAAGAATACAGCAAAAGAAGAATTCTCTTTAATGAAAGAACAACTAGAACTATTTAAAGATTGTAAGTCACCCTGCATGGTATTTGCTGAAATAACGAATTCAGTTCAAGGAGACCCTGACATAGCTTTATCTAAAAGACCAAAATTATCTAAAGATGAATGGAATAGACTTATTGTTAGAATAAATGAAATTAGTAAAATGATGATTGATGAAAATATGCCTCTCGCTTATCATCATCATATGGGGACAGTAATTGAAACAGAAGATGAAACAAAACGATTAATGGAGAGCACTATTGATACAGTAAAATTATTGATTGATACTGGTCACATGTTATTTGCACAAGGAAACTCAATTAATTTAGTAAAAGATTTCAGTGAAAAATTAATCCATGTTCATTGCAAAGATATTAGAAAAGATGTTCTGGAAAAATCATTAAAAAATGACAGTACATTTCGTCAAGCTTTTTTAGATGGAGCATTTACTGTACCAGGTGATGGCTGCATTGATTACAAACCATTTTTAAAAATCCTCAAAGAAAAGAATTATTCTGGTTGGCTTGTGGTAGAAGCTGAACAAGATCCAATTAAAGCTAATC
The DNA here is from genome assembly GCA_028103285.1 of Candidatus Pelagibacter sp. The sequence goes on from JAOHNF010000013.1 coordinate 15,552, forward strand.
CATTTGAATATGCTAAAATTGGATATAACTATTTAAGCAAAACCGCCAAAGAATGTGGTTTTGAAATAATTACTTAACGGTAAGTTGAAACTAATTCATTATTACCAGCTGCTACACAAGGTGATTTAACGCAGGTTCCTATTATCCATTCCGCTCCCGTTTCTGAATCAAAGTTATTTGATGAAACAAAAATTATTCCTTTATCAGTGGATTGTCCTGCTTTACCCTCAGCTTGTATACGTGGATCTTGAGAAATTTGAATTAACGGCTTTTTAATATTGTAGGGATTATTCAGTTTAAAATTATCTAAAATATATTTTACTATTTTAGGAGAAGTCCAAATAGAGCTACAATTCTCACCCCATGATGTTAAGCCATTTACATTTTGACTACACTTATTAATTTCATCATTTATAAATTCTACTACAATTTTATGGTTAGATTTTATATCACTGGCTTTTTTTACTACTTCAGCTCTTGTTGATGCCGTCCAAATAAGCATTATAAATACGTAAAGAAAAGAACATATAACTAACGCTTCCAATGGACCAAATTTTTTTAATTTTCTTTTAATGTTAATCATAATTTAACAACTACAGATTTATCCAATTTATTTTCAAAAAAATCAATTATATTTTTTACAGTTTCCTTCGCCATTCTAATTTTACACTCATCTGTTAAAGCAGAAGTGTGTGGGCTCATTATTACTTTCTTGTTTTTAAGCAATAAGTTATTTGATTCAGGTGGTTCTTTTTCAAAAACATCAAGACCAGCTCCAAATATCAAATTTTCATCTAAAGACTTATTAAGATCAATTTCATTTATAATTCCACCTCTAGCAGTGTTAATAATTATGCAATTTTTTTTCATTTTTTTTATTAATTCGTAGTTAATTAGGTTTTTAGTTTTATCATTTAAAGGCATATGTATAGATATAAAATCTGCGCTTTTTACTGCATCCTCAATTGAATCTACTTTTGTCCCTTCAAGATTATTAATAGATTGTTTGTCAAGAAACGGATCGTAAACTTTTACCTTCATGTCAAAACCAAGGCATTTTTTTATTAAACTCTTTCCTATTCTCCCAAAGCCTGCAATTAAAATTTCTTTTCCCATCAATTCAAATGTTTTTATAGTTTTCATATTTTTCTTAAATAAACCTGACCTAACTTCATTATCGTAAGTAAGTTTTGCTTTAGATAAAACCAACATCATATACATTACATGCTCTGAAACAGCTGTAGCGTTGGCTGTTGCTGTTATTGTTAAGGTAATATTTTTTTTTTGAATATAATCTAAATCAATATTGTCATATCCAACACCATGTCTCGATATAATTTTAAGATTTTTACATGCTGACATTATTTTACTAGTAAGTTTTGAAACTCTTAAACTACACCCATCAAAACCTGGGAGCACATTAATTAAATTATCTTCACTAGTATCTTTAATTATTTCATAACTAAAATTTTTTTTGTTATGAAAAAGTTTTAGACCCTCTTCATGAATTTCTTCTATTATTGCAATTTTTTTCATCTAATTTTTTGGCGGTCCCAAGGGGAGTCGAACCCCTCTTTGTTGGATGAAAACCAACTGTCCTAACCGATAGACGATGGGACCGTATTTTTGAGTGTCTTATTAACAGATATATCATAGATAATAAACTCTACATTTGATTGTCCTTTCCATTCATTTAGGGATAATTTTCCAGCAATATTAAATGGTTTGTTATTTTTTTTAAGCAAATACGCTCCAAGATCATTGTCAACGGCATTAAAAGCTATAGTTTTTATAGGAGAACCATCTTTACCAATTAAAACAGATTTTATATGTTTTTCCCCAACAATTTTACCATTAACAGTTTTTAAATTCTCAATTACAAAATTAGGTTCTGGATTACCTGAACCAAAAGGAGCAAGTAGATTTACTCTATTATAAAATTCTAAATTAAGTGCAGAAGGAGATATAATACTGTCTAAAAATAAAGGTTTATCACTTGTTATATCTTCATTTATATTCTTGAATTTTCTAAAAATAAAATCTTTAAATTTTTCAATATTCTCTATTTTAATTGAAAAGCCACCAGCCATTTTATGGCCCCCACCTTTTATTAATATTTTTTCTTGTGTCGCAGCAATTATTATAGAACCTATATCAAATCCAACAATTGACCTTGCAGAAGCTTTTCCAATTTTTTCCTCAATAGAAATTATTATAACTGGTTTATTAAATTTATCTTTTAATCTTGCAGCAACTATACCTATTACACCTTCGTGCCAATGTTTACCACTTAGAACTAAAACTGGATCTTTTGTATAATCTTTAGTTTCATTAAGAACTTTTTGAAGAAGATCTTTCTCTAACATTTGTCTTTCTTTGTTATATTGGTCAAGTTCTGAAGCTAATTTAAAGGCATTTTTTGGATCATTGTCTAATAGTAAGTTAGCACCATGAGAACATTTACCAACTCTCCCGCCCGCATTAATTCTTGGGCCGAGCATATATCCTAAATGATAAATTGATGGATCAGTTTCTATTTTACAAATATCTAGTAAAGTTTTTAAACCTAAATTTTTTTTATATTTAAGTATTTTTAAACCTTGCTTTACTATTGCTCTATTTAAACCAATTAGAGGAACAACATCGCATACAGTTCCAAGAGATACTAAGTCTAAATAATGAATTAAGTCTGGTTCTTTTATTTTATTTTTCTTAAACCATTCATTTAATCTTAATTCTCTATTCATTGATATTAGGAACATAAATGTTACCCCAGCAGCACACAAATATTGAAGATTTGATTTGTCATCTAAACGATTTGGATTAACAACTGAAAAAGCTCTTGGTAGATTAATCTCAGATTGATGATGATCTAATACAATAACATCTATATTATTTTCTTTAGCATAATTAATTGCTTCAAAAGATAGAGTTCCACAATCAACTGTAAAAATAATTTTAACACCATTTTTAATTAATTCTTTAAAACTTTTAACAGAGGGGCCGTAACCCTCTTTTTTTCGGTCAGGTATATATATTTCATATGTTAATTTTAATTCAGAAAAATATTTACCCAGTAAAGCTGTTGAAGTAGCACCATCAACATCATAATCTCCAAATATACCAATCTTTTCATTA
>JAOHNF010000014.1 GCA_028103285.1 Candidatus Pelagibacter sp.
GTCAGTTAAGACTAATAGTCACTGCAAGAGATCAATAATAAAAGATATATTTAAACCAATATTTTTCGATTATGAATAAAAAGTTTTTAAAAATAGCAAAAGATTTAATTTATCACTCAACAGATAAAGGAGCATTAGCATTTATTTTTAAAACTAAAGGTCATGCAATGATAATATTTTATGTATTTGGTTCACAAAAAATTACTTTTGAAAATTTATGCAAGGTTTTAGATAAATCTATGAGCAGATCAACTATACAATCTATTTTAATAGAAGGAGTAAAGCTCAATTATATTTCTAAAACTATAAATGTTGAAGATAAAAGAAAAAAATACTATGATTGTAATAAATTAAAGCCTACACTTCAAAAATGGTTCGATCAAAACAAAGCTATTTTTAACTCTATTTAATTTTAAATATTTTAATTTTTATTATTTCGAAAGCTCTGCTTGAGCAGCGGAAAGCCTCGCAACTGGTACTCTAAATGGAGAACAAGAAACATAATCTAAACCTATTCTAGAACAAAAATCTATACTTTTAGGATCACCTCCATGTTCCCCGCAAATTCCTAATTTAAGTTTCTTATTAACTTTTCTTCCTCTCGTAGATGCTAATTCTACAAGCTCACCTACTCCACTTTGATCAATACTAACAAATGGATCAACATCAAATATTTTATTATCAATATAATCATTTAAAAATTTACCTGAATCGTCACGGCTTATTCCTAAAGTTGTTTGTGTTAAATCATTGGTTCCAAAACTAAAAAAATCTGCATACTTAGAAATCGATTTGGCTTGTAAAGCAGCTCTTGGAAGCTCAATCATTGTTCCAACCATATAGTCTAATTTAACTTTATTTTCTGTCTCAATTTTTTTAGCTGTTCTATTTACTAATTCTCTTAAGATTTTTAATTCAGTATCTGTTGAGACAAGAGGTATCATGATCTCAACAAAAGCTGATTTTATTTTTGATTTTTTAAGTTCTATTAAAGCTTTAAAAATTGCTTCGCATTGCATTTCATAAATTTCAGGAAAAGAAATACCTAGTCTACATCCTCTATGGCCCAACATAGGGTTTTCTTCATGTAGTTCAGCAATTCTATCTTTTACTTCTTTAGCGGCTAAATTTAGTGATCTTGCAACTTCATCTATATCTTTTTCTGTTTTTGGTAAAAATTCATGTAAAGGTGGATCTAGCAATCTAACAGTTACTGGCAGTCCAGACATAACATTAAATATTTTTTTAAAATCATTTTTTTGATGCGGTAATAATTTTTCTAAAGCACTATCTCTATCTTCTTTAGATCTAGATAAAATCATTTGTCTTACAGATAGAATTCTTTCTTCATCAAAAAACATATGCTCTGTTCGACATAAACCTATTCCTTCAGCGCCAAATTCTCTTGCTGTTTTGCTGTCAGCTTCTGTTTCAGCATTCGTTCTTACTTTTAATTTTCTAAACTGATCTGCCCATTTCATAATTGTTGAAAAATATCCTGAAATTTCCGGTTGAATTGTTGGCACTAAACCTTTCATTACTTTACCGCTCCCACCATCAATTGTAATAATTTCTCCTTCTTTTATAATCTCATTTCCTGCTTTGAACTGCTTAGTTTCATAATCGATTGTAATTTCACTTGAACCAGAAACACAAGGCCTTCCCATTCCTCTCGCTACAACTGCAGCATGACTTGTCATACCGCCTCTTGCCGTTAAAATTCCTTTTGCTGCATGCATACCATGAATATCTTCAGGTGAAGTTTCTAATCGAACAAGAATAGTATCTTGCATCATTCCATTTAATCTTTCAGCATCATCTGCTGAGAAAACAACTTTACCACTAGCTGCTCCTGGTGATGCGGGCAGTCCAGATGCAATAACTTCTTTTTTTACTTTATCGTCTAAAGTTGGATGTAATAATGTATCTAAAGTATTTGGATCAATTCGAAGTATAGCTTCTTTTTTTGATATTAATTTTTCTTTAACCATGTCAACTGCAATTTTAATTGCAGCTTTAGCAGTTCGTTTACCTGATCTTGTTTGAAGCATCCAAAGTTTATTGCGCTCAACTGTGAATTCAATATCTTGCATGTCTTTGTAATGCTTTTCTAACTTAAGAAATACTTTAGCTAATTCTTTGTAAACTTTTGGCATGGCTTCTTCCATTGATTGATCTTTTGAACCAGCTTCTTTTTTTGCTTTTTTTGTAATGTATTGTGGTGTTCTTGTTCCTGCCACAACATCTTCACCTTGAGCATTAATTAAAAATTCACCAAAGAAAGAATTATCGCCTGTTGAAGGATTTCTAGTAAAAGCTACTCCAGTTGAGCAATCCTTACCCATGTTACCAAATACCATAGCCTGAACATTAACTGCTGTTCCCCAGTGGTCAGGTATCTGATTTAATTTTCTATAAGTTTTTGCTCTTTGACTGTCCCAAGATAGAAATACTGCATTAATTGCTCCTAGTAATTGTTGTTTTACATCTTGCGGAAAGCTAATTTTTTTTTCCTTCTTCACTAATTCTTTAAAATTAGTAATTAATCCATCCCAATCACTTTCATCTAAGTCTGTATCCAGTAAAACTCCTTTAGTTAACTTATAATTATCAATTAACTCTTCGAACAAGTGACCGTCAACACCAAGTACTACATTGCTATACATCTGTATAAATCGCCTGTAGCTATCCTTAGCAAATCTACCATTAGAAGTTTTTTTCTTTAATGAATTTACAGTTTTATCATTAAGACCTAAATTTAAAATAGTGTCCATCATTCCAGGCATTGAAACTCTAGCTCCGGATCTAACAGACACTAATAAAGGATTTTTAAGATCACCAAATTTCTTTTTAGTTTTCTTTTCAATATTTTTTAACTCTGCTTCAATATTTTTGATTAATTTTGGAGGTAATTTTCTTTTATTCTTATAAAAAATATCACAAACATCTGTTGTAATGGTAAATCCTGGGGGCACTGGCAAACCAAGTTTTCCCATCTCTCCAAGATTAGCTCCTTTTCCACCTAGAATATTTTTCTTATTCTTTAATTTTTTTGCAGATTTATCATCAAAACTAAATACTACTTTTGCCATTACAGACCCTCTAATTTTGAAAAATCAATAAAGTTATCAAAAGTGTTACAAAACATTTTTAACAGCTCTAATCGATTATTTTTAATATCTTGATTTTCATCATTTACAACAACATTGTCAAAAAAATTGTCTGTAGATTCTTTGGTATCTGATAACTTTATCAACAAGCTTTCATAATCTTTATTGTCATCTTTTACAGCAAAAGCCTTTCTTATCTCATTAATTTTTTCATGAAGTATTTTTTCCTCTTCTTTTCTAAATAATACGGCGTCTGGCATGCCCGTGATTCTTTTTCCAGCTTTATCAAGAATATTAGAAGCTCTTTTATATGAGCTAATTGCATTAAGGCCAATACCTTTGTTTTTATATTTATTCATCAAAATAGTTTTTCTATAAAGGTCTAAAAAGTTATCTCCAGCATGCGAACTTATTGCTGCTTCAATAATATCTGTCTTTAGATTTTTTAATTTTAAAATATTTCTCATTCTTTCTTTGATAAAATGAAGTACTTCTTGTTCTGTCTGTTCATTTTGTATTTGAACACCTTGTTCTTCATATAATCTTATAGCGTAGGCTATGAGCTCTCTAAGCTTCAAAGATAATTTATTTTCTATAATAATTCTTAACAATCCAATAGCAGATCTTCTTAGAGCAAAAGGATCTTTTGAGCTTGTTGGTTTTTCATTAATAACAAAAAATCCAATTAATGTATCAATTTTATCTACAATTGAAATAGAGTAACTAAAAGGTTTCTTTGGCAGCTCTGACGTTAAACCTGTTGGTAAATAATGATCACTAATTGAGTTAGCTACATCTTCTTCAAACCCTTGTGATAAAGCAAAATATTTACCCATCACACCTTGAAGTTCTGGATATTCTCCTACTAAGTCTGAACATAAATCAGATTTTGAAATGGAAGCAGCTATTTGAATTTTTTCTTTATTTAAATTTAAATCATCTGAAAGCATCGCAGCGAGTTTTCTAATTCTTTGCGTCTTGTCATAAATTGTTCCTAGTTTTTCATAAAATATAACAGTTTTTAAATTGGCTATTTGTTTAATTAAATTTTTAGATCTATCTTTATCCCAAAAAAATTTAGCATCAGCTAATCTTGCTTCAACCACTCTTTTGTTTCCAATAGTAATTAATTTTTTTTCATCTTTCTTATTGGCAACAACGAAAAAATTATTTGTTAGTTTTCCTCTACTGTCAAATATTGGGAAATACCTTTGATGCTTTTCAAGAGTAGAGATAATAATTTCTTGAGGTATTTTTAAGTACTCTTTATTAAAATTAACAAGCAAAACATTTGGATTTTCAACAATATTAACAACTTCCTCTAAAAGTTTTAAATTTAATGTATCTTTATAGTCTTTAGATTTTGATGTTGAGTTAATTTTTCTTAATATAATTTTTTCTCGTTCATTGTGATCTAGAATAATGTTATTGTTCTTAAGAAGATCGTTATAGTCTTTAAAATTTTTAACTTTGTTATTTTTTGAAGATAGGTCTTGCTCTATAACAATCTCATCTGAAGAATCCAAATGATCAAACTGAAATACAATTTTTTTACCATTAAATAAAGCAAATATAGACCTTAAAGGTCTGCCCCACATTAAATTATAATCAGACCATTTCATTGATTTTTTCCAACTAATCGAGGCTAAAGCTTTCGGAATCATTAAGATTAATAATTCTTCTACTAAAATACTTTTAGAAACAGTGTTTATAAAATAAAATTTTCCTTTTTCAGTTTCTTTTTCAATTAGATCACTCTGAGAGACATTTTTAGCTTTTGTAAATCCTTGCAAAATTTGATCTGGTGATCCTACTTTAGGTCCTTTAATTTCCTTAGACTCAATCTTAATTTTTTCATCAAGATCTTTAACCGCTAAGGTTAATCTAGTCGGAGATGAGTAAATTAATATTTCTTTATAATCAATACTTTCTTCGTCAAAGGATTTTTCAAAAAAAATTTTTAGTTGATTTCTAGCACCGATTTGCAGTTGAGGAGGAATTTCTTCACTATAAAGCTCCAGTATTAGTTCAGCCATAAAATTTTAGTTTTGTGAGCTCAACCAAAGCGCTCCACAACCTTTAGCAAGCTCTCTTATTTTTGTGATGTAACCTGTTCTTTCCGCTACACCAATGATACCTCTTGCATCTAGTAAATTAAAAATATGACTTGCTTTCAGACATTGATCGTACGCAGGTAGAGAAAGTTTTTTATCAAGCAATGATCTGCATTCCTGCTCTGTTGTTTCAAAATTTTTTAATAGGACCTCTGTATTAGCAAATTCGAAATTATAAGCAGAAAATTCTTTTTCAGCTTGAAAGAAAATATCTTTATATTTTACACCCTCGTTATTCCAGTCAAGGTCAAACACATTATTTTTTCCTTGAACAAACATACATAATCTCTCAAGACCGTATGTTATCTCTACAGGAACAGGTTTACATTCTATGCCTGTCATTTGTTGAAAATATGTAAATTGAGTAACTTCCATTCCATCACACCAAACTTCCCAGCCTAACCCCGCCGCTCCTAACGTCGGACTCTCCCAATCATCCTCTACAAATCGTATATCGTGATTTTTAATATCAATACCAATTGCCGCTAAACTTTTTAAATAAGTTTGTTTTATATTTTTTGGTGACGGTTTTATAATTACTTGAAACTGATAATAATGTTGTAAACGGTTTGGATTCTCGCCATATCTACCGTCAGTAGGTCTTCTTGATGGTTGTACATAAGCAGCTTTCCATGGTTTAGGCCCAAGTGATCTTAAAGTAGTTGCTGGATGAAAGGTTCCTGCTCCTACTTCTAAGTCATAAGGCTGTAAAAGCACACAGCCGTTTTTACCCCAGAAATTTTGAAGTTTCATTGTAATATCTTGAAAGGATAGGAGGTTTAATTTTTTCTTTTCTTTTTTTTTAACTGGCATTTACAAACCAAATTTTTGCCACATCGATTTTTCACTTAAAATATTTGTTAAGCTTTCAATAGGGTTTTGAATAGAAGAAGATAGTTTTCTTGCTATAAATCCTTTTGGTTTTTCCATATTTTTAATTATTACTTTGTCTCCAAATTTTTCTTTTAAAACTTGATCTGTGTTACCAATTCCGTCAACTAATCCTAGTTTTAACGCGGCGCTCCCCGTCCAAAATTCTCCAGTGAAGATATTATTTTTTTCAGGATCTTTAAGTTTTGATCCTCTGCTTGTTTCTACAACCTTTATAAAGTCTGCGTGTAATTCTAACTGAATGCTCTTTAATCTTTTAACATCTTCCTCTTTTTCATCCACAAAAGGATCTAAAGTACTTTTATTTTTGCCGGCTGTATAAACTCTTCTTTCTATTCCAATTTTTTTAATCAGATCTTTAAAGCCAAATGATGCTGAAATTACTCCTATTGAACCAATAATTGAACTAGAGTTAGCGTATATTTCGTCTCCGGCACATGATATTAAATACCCCCCAGATGCCGCAACATCTTCTGCGAAAATTATAACTTTAACTTTTTTTTCTTTAGCTAATTGTTTAATATAACTGTAAATCAAATGAGATTGAACCGGAGATCCGCCGGGAGAATTAATTGATATAGCTACATGTTTAATTTTCTTAAAAGAAAATGCTTTCTTTAAAATATCTCTTTGACCAGCGAGATCCATACCTTGTTTAAATCTACCTGCGGCACCAATAACCCCTGTCAATCTTACATGAGGTACAACAGTTTTTTTTTTAAATAACGAAAACATAATTTAATGATGACTTTATTAATCTTATAACAGTTAATAATTAAATTTTAATTGTTTTATTGCGCTACTTATAGTTGAATTATAGGTGCGTCACCACGTGTTAATTTAAAAATTTATTATTAAAAAAAACGATTATAAATACTGATTATGGGATCAGTTATACCACTAAAAAAATCTGCAAATTCTGCCTACTTAGAACTTAAAAATCTTCAAGGTGAAAAACTTCAAAAAGTTGAGGAATTAATTGAGCTAAAACTAAAAAGTGACGTCAAATTAATTGAACAGATGAGTGAGCACCACCTGAAATCTGGAGGTAAAAGGCTAAGAGCTCTATTAACCTTAGAGTCTGCAAAATTAACTGGTTGTAAAGAAGATAATAGAGATATCAATCTAGCTGCATGTGTTGAGTTGATACACTCAGCAACTTTATTGCACGATGATGTTATTGATGAAAGTTCTTTAAGAAGAGGTTTAAAAACAACAAATTCAATTTGGGGAAATCAATCATCAATTTTAGTTGGTGATTACCTTTTAAGTAGATGCTTTGAAATTATGGTTCAAGATGGTGATTTAGAAGTATTACAATTGTTATCCTCAACTTCTGCAAAAATTGCTCAAGGTGAGGTTTTACAATTACAACATAAAGGAGAAGCAGATCTTCTGGAAGAAACTTATATTGATATCATTAATTTAAAAACTGCTTCGCTTTTTTCAGCCGCGACTAAGACAGGAGCTTGTATTTCTAAAACTAACGAAAAGGAAAAAAAAGCATTAGAGTCCTATGGTAAAAATTTAGGATTGGCCTTTCAAATTGCAGATGATGCACTTGACTACTATGCAAAAGAAAAATTTTTCGGTAAAGCAATCGGAAAAGATTTTTTTGAAGGAAAAGTTACTCTTCCATTAATTACTATTTTTCAAAAGGGTAATGAAGAAGAAAAAGAATTTTTAACAGAAATAATGCAAAAAGAAAAAAGAACTGAGGAAGATTTTAGTGAAATGCTTGCATTAATTAATAAATATAAAGCTGTACAAGCAAGTTTAAAGAAAGCAGAATATTTTGTAAACGTGTCTTACGACTCATTAGCTATTTTTCCTGACAGTGAAGATAAAAAAATATTACAAAATTTAACTAGTTTTAGTTTAAACAGATCTTTTTAAGGGTAAAGAATTTCTTTATCCCATCGTCCACTATTATTTTTATAATTTAATCTCTCATGCATCCTTCCTTCTCCATCTACCCAAAATTCAATCTCGTCAGGCATTAGTCTCCAACCTGACCAATATGGTGGCCTTGGAACGTTATTTTCATCAGGATATTTTTTTTCAAATTCTTTTATCTTGTTTAAAAATGTTTCTCTTCTATCTAAAGTTTGAGATTGAGATGAGGCCCATGCACTTATTCTATTTTTATAAGGTCTTGAATTATGATAATTGTCTGCTTCTTTTAAGGTTACCTCTTCAACTTTTCCTAATACTCTAACTTGACGTCTTAAACTCTTCCAATGGAAACACATTGAAGCTTTTTGATTGGTTTTTAATTCGCCACCTTTTTTACTATTAAAATTTGTATAAAAAACAAATCCTTTATTGCTTAAACCTTTCAATAAAACCATCCTTACATTAGGTTGATTATTTTTATCAGAAGTTGCAACTGCGACTGCATTTGGATCATTAATTTCATTTTCTTCAGCCTTAGAAAACCATTTTTTGAATAATTCTACAGGATTATCCAGGTCTTCAAAACAACTGTCTAGTCCAAGTGAATTTTTGCCATTTTTTTGATTCATATATTCTGTAAAATAAACTATACATTAATTAACTATGTCTTTTAATACTTTTGGAAAAATATTTAGATTTACCACTTGGGGAGAGTCTCATGGCCCTGCCATAGGTTGTGTTATTGATGGCTGTCCTCCAAATATTGCTCTCTCAGAAAAAGATATTCAATCAGATATGGACAGAAGAAGACCAGGGCAATCAAAATTTACTACTCAAAGAAAAGAACCAGATAAGGCAATAATACTTTCTGGAGTTTTTGAAGGTAAAACAACTGGAACACCTATTTCAATTATTATTTATAATGAGGATAAGAAATCCCGAGACTATGAGTCTATTAAAAATAAGTTTAGACCTGGTCATGCTGACTTTACCTATTTTAAAAAATATGGAATTAGAGATTTTAGGGGTGGTGGAAGACAATCAGCTAGAGAGACTGCTTGTAGAGTAGCTGCTGGCGCTGTTGCTAGAATTGTTTTAAAAAAAATTATTGGTTTAAAATTTAATGTGATTGGAGCAGTTACCCAACTGGGTCTGATGTCATGCGATAAATCTAATTGGAAAGATAATGAAATTAGAAGAAATCCTTTTTTTTGTCCTGATAAAAAGTCTGTAAAACTATGGGAAAAATATTTACTAGCTGTTAGAAAAGCTGGGTCCTCATGTGGAGCTATAATTGAATTAAGAGCAACTGGAATTCCTGTTGGTTTAGGAGCTCCAATTTACTCTAAATTGGATACTGATATTGCCGCTGCACTAATGAGCATCAATGCTGTTAAAGGTGTAAATATTGGTTCAGGAATGAATGCTGCTTTTTTAAGTGGTGAAGAGAATTCTGATGAGATGAGTAAAAGCTCAGGTAAAATAAAATTTAAAACAAATCATGCTGGTGGTATCTTAGGTGGTATTTCATCTGGACAAGATATTGTAGCTTCATTTGCAGTAAAACCTACTTCATCTATTCTAACTAGTCGTGATACCATAGATAAAAAAGGGAAGAATACAAAAATTTCTGTAAAAGGTCGTCATGATCCTTGTGTAGGAATTAGAGCAGTGCCTATTGGTGAAGCAATGATAAACTGTGTATTGTTAGATCATCTGTTACTGCAAAGAGCTCAGTGCGGTTAACTAGAAATCTTACTTGTATTTTTAGCTAAAATTATATTTGAATTTAAAGTCTCTTCGACTTTATTTACAATTGACTCGCTATCTAAGCCTGCAGTCTCATACATTTTTTCTGGAGAGTCTTGATCAATAAATATATCTGGTAATATCATAGATCTAAATTTCAAACCTCTATCAAACACACCTCTATCAGACAATAATTGCATGACATGTGAGCCAAACCCACCGATGGAACCTTCTTCAATAGTAATTAGAACTTCATGATTAGCTGCAGCTTCCATTATTAATTTTTCATCTAAAGGTTTAGCAAATCTTGCGTCTATAATAGTGCAATCAATGCCTTTAGTTAAAAGTTTTTCTGATGCTTTCTTACATTCATCTAACCTAGTTCCAAAATTTAAAATAGCAGCTTTCTTTCCTTCTTTAATTATTTTTCCTTTTCCAATTTCTAACACCTCTTTAATTGAAGGTAATTCAATCCCAACACCATTACCTCTAGGATACCTAAAAGCAGAAGGACGATCATTAATGTTAACAGAAGTGTTAATCATTTTAACAAGTTCAGCTTCATCGCTTGCAGCCATAACTACAAAATTTGGTAGAGTTGACAAATAAGTAATATCAAAAGAACCTGCATGAGTTGGCCCATCTGCTCCAACTAGACCCGCCCTATCAATAGCAAATCTTACTGGTAAAGATTGTAAAGCAACGTCATGCACTACTTGATCATAAGCTCTTTGTAAAAAAGTAGAGTATATTGCTGCATAAGGTTTATAGCCTTCTGTTGCTAGTCCTGCAGCAAAAGTCACAGCATGTTGTTCAGCTATACCTACATCAAAAGTTCGATCAGGAAATTTCTTTTCAAATAAATTTAAGCCCGTTCCTGATGGCATAGCTCCAGTGATTCCTATAATTTTTGTATCTTGTTCTGCGTGTTTAATTAACGTTTCAGCAAAAACTTTAGTGTAAGAAGGGGTATTAGACTTAGATTTTACTTGTTCTCCAGTAGATATATTAAATTTAGAGACGCCGTGATACTTATCACCTGAATTTTCTGCCGGTTTATATCCCTTGCCTTTTTGTGTTCTTACATGAATTAATATTGGTCCTTGATGATTGGAGTTTTTAACATTTTCAAAAATTTGAACTAAATTATCAACATCGTGTCCATCTACTGGACCAACATAATAAAATCCTAATTCACTAAATAACGTTCCACCAGTAACTATATTTCTGAGCAAGTCTTCTGCTTTTCCAGCTTTTTGACTGAATCTTTTTGAAAAAGATGAAATGATCATTTTTATCGTTTCTCTTAAATTAAAATACAATTTTCCAGATAATAGATTTGCTAAATAATTGCTCATTGCTCCTACTGGTCTTGCGATTGACATGTCGTTATCATTTAAAATTACAATTAACTTTGATTTTAGAGCTCCGGCATTATTCATGGCTTCGTACGCCATACCTGCGCTCATAGCACCGTCTCCAATAACTGCTATAACATTGTTGTTATTGTTTGATAATTTTTTTGCAACGGCCATACCGAGTGTTGATGAAATAGAAGTTGAGCTATGCGCAGCACCAAATGGATCATATTCACTTTCAGTTCGCTTAGTAAATCCTGACAATCCACCTCCTTTACGAAGGGTTTTTATTCTGTCTCTTCTTCCTGTAATTATTTTGTGCGGATAACATTGGTGACTTACATCCCAAACCAACTTATCTTTAGGTGTGTCGAATACATAATGCAAAGCAACTGTAAGCTCTACTACTCCTAGTCCAGCTCCTAAATGTCCACCAGTTTCAGATACGATATCTATTAATTCATCTCTAAGCTCATCAGAGATTTGTTTTAAATCTTTTTTTTTAAACTTTCTCAAATCTGCAGGAAAATTTATTTGTTTTATTATTTTTCCCATTAAAAATTTCTCTCTAAAATAAATTCAATTGTATTAATTAAATCATGTGCTTTTTTTCCATGTTTTTTTAATTTACGCAATATTTTTTTTTTTAAGTTATACGCATAAGTGTATGATTTTTTACCACCCATTAGATTAAGTAGAGTTGATTTTCCTTTTTTACTATCTTTTTGGACCATCTTACCGACTAATTCTTTAGAACCCTTAATATCTAAAAAATCATCAGTTAATTGGAATAATAATCCTATATCTTCACCAAGATTACTTAAAAATATTTTTTCTTTATCACTCCTTTTTGCAACAACTCCAACTGCATATAAGCAGAAGTTAAATAATTTTCCTGTTTTTTTTTTTTGCATATCTATTATTTGATTAAACTTTTTATTTTTATTTTCAAATTTTAAGTCTAATTCTTGTCCTCCTGCTATTCCTGTGTGTCCAGAACAACTAGCTAAAGAACTTATGATTTCATTTTTAAATTTTGAATTAAGAGAATATTTTTTATTTGTAATTATTTCAAAAGCTAAAGTTAATAAGGCACTTCCAGCTAAAACTGCAGAAGCTTCACCATATTTTATGTGCGTCGCAGGTTTTCCTCTCCTGATGGAGTCATTATCCATGCATGGTAGATCATCGTGTATTAATGAGTAAGAATGAATACATTCAACTGCTGCACAAATGTTTATAAGTTTTTTTTTACTTATATTAAATAATTTTCCAGCATCAAATATAATTGTAGACCTAATTTTTTTTCCTCCTGATATTACTCCATACTTCATTGGACCAATCAATAAAGATTTTTTTTGTATTTTTAAATATTGAATTAAAAACTGGTCAACTTTTTTTGCATTTTCAAATAATTTATTTTTGATCATTTTTTTTATTTTTTAATTGATGAAATTTCTTTTAATTTTTTTTTAAATAAATGATCAATATGCTTGTTTAGTTGAATTAATCTTTGATATTCATCAAACGTACTACTTAAATCCACGTCTTTGTTCTCTAATTTGCTTAATATTAAGTCTATTTCTTCTCTAGCTTCTTTTAATGATTTACTTTTTATATCTGCTGCAATATTTTCATTTTTCATTTAATAAATAATAATTACATTATGAAAAATAGTTATTCAAACATATTTCCGTTTAATAAAAAAATACTCAACAAAATCATCAAAGTTTTAGATAAAGGGGGTATATCAGGCTTGCCCACAGAAACAGTATACGGTCTTGCTGGAAACGCGTACTCAAGAACGGCGGTAAGAAAAATTTTTAAATTAAAAAAAAGACCTAAATTTAATCCTTTAATAATACATTATTATAATACTGAACAAATTTTGGGAGATGTAATTTTAAATAATAATTTTAAAAAATTGTATAAAAAACTTTGTCCAGGTCCAATAACATTTATCTTAAAAAGGAAAAAAGATTCTAAAATCTGTTCTTTGGCATCTGCAAAATTAAAAACTGTTGCTATAAGATTTCCAAAACATAAAATAATAAGATCAATTTTAAAAAGTATTAATTACCCTCTAGCTATGCCAAGTGCAAATATATCTTCTGGTATAAGTCCAGTTAACGCACGAGATGTGTATGAGGAATTTAAAAAAAAAATTAAAATAATTATTGAAGGCGGTCAATCCAAAATTGGAATTGAGTCAACAGTAATCGATTTAACAAGCCAACCGAAAATATTAAGGCCTGGGATTGTAAGTCTTTCTAAAATTGAAAAAATTCTAAAGTTAAAAATTAAAAAAAATATAAATTATTTAAAAGTTAAATCTCCAGGTATGTTAAAAAAACATTATTCTCCAGGCATCCCTATAGTAATAAATCAGACAAAACCTGATAATAAAAGTGCATTCATATACATGGGAAAGAAATTTTTAAATAAAAAAAAATTTTTTAGTTTAAGTAATAATTCAAACTTAAATGAAGCGGCGTCAAATTTATATAAGATATTTAGATTAATAAAAAAGCGTGGCTTTAAAAAAATTCAAATAGGAAAAATACCTTTCAAAGGTACTGGAATTGCTATTAATGACAGAATAAAAAGAGCAGCGCAATAAAATGAAATTAGAAGTCAAAAACCTTGTAAAAAAATTCAAATCTACTCTAGCAGTTAATAATATAAGCTTTGAAATAGAAAAAAATAAAACATTGGGACTTCTAGGTCCTAATGGTTGTGGCAAGACTACCTCAATTGGAATGATGCTGGGATTAATCACTCCTACGAGTGGACAAATTTATATAGATGGAATTATTCTCGAACCAAAAAATAGAATTTATTTATTAAGTTTAATAAATTTTGCATCACCATATATTGAATTACCAAAAAAGCTAACTGTAAAACAAAATCTTGAAATTTATGCCAGACTTTATGGAGTTAGAAAAATTTCTGATCGAATTTCTGAATTGGTTGAAGATTTAAATTTAAAAAGCTTACTAAATAAGAAAACCGGTGAATTGTCTTCAGGACAAAAAAATCGTGTGTCTTTGGCAAAATCCTTAATTAACAAACCTAAATTATTATTTCTTGATGAACCTACAGCTAGTCTTGATCCAGATGTTGGTGATTTTGTTAGGGAGTATTTAGAAAAATACAAAAAAAATAATGAACTAACTATATTGTTAGCTTCTCACAATATGGAAGAGGTAAAAAGACTGTGTAGTAGTATTGTTATAATGAAAAAAGGTCAAATAGTCGATAAAGGTACTTGTGAAGAATTAATAAAAAAACATGGTAGAAAAAATTTAGAAGACACCTTTTTAAAAATAGCTAGGGGTAAAAATGAGTTGGAATAAAATTTTTGCATTGAGCTTAAGGCATATTTATTTAATAAAAGGATCATTTCCAAGAATTCTAGATTTAATTTATTGGCCGACAATTCAAATATTTTTATGGGGATTTATTTCAAAATTTTTTACATTAAGTTCTACTTTTTATGAAAATACGGTCGGTATTATTTTAAGCGCTGCAATACTTTACGACTTTCTTTTTCGTTCAAGTATTAGTTATAATATGATGTTTCTAGAAGAAATATGGAGCAGAAATTTTACTAACTTATTTATTGCACCTATTAAATTATCTGAAATAATTTCTGCATTAACGCTTACAGCTATTTTAAGAACTTTAATTGGTCTTGTTCCTGCTTCAATTATAGCCATACCTTTATTCGGTGTTTCTATTTTTAAAATTGGGTTTCCGTTAATATTTCTTTTAATTACATTGTACATTTTTGGAGTAGCTCTTGGCCTTTTAGTTACAGCAGGGTTACTTAGGTTCGGACCATCTTTTGAAAATATAGCCTGGGCTAGCCTGTTTTTCTTGGCTCCCTTAGGGTGTATTTATTATCCAATTGAAATCTTACCCGAATCCCTTCAAATGATTGCTAAATTTCTACCTTTAGTTCACATTTTTGAAGAGATGAGAAATTTATTAATTTATGATATTATAAATTATTATCAAATATTAAAAGCGACTGTAATATCCTTTATATATTTTGCTTTAGGTATTATTGTATTTTATTGGTCTTACGATGGTGCTAGAGACCGTGGTACTTTAATAAATATGGGTGAATAGTTAATGCATAAGCAAATTGAAAAAATTAAACAAAACGAAGGAAAACCAAAAATATTAAAAAATATTTTTAGTAGAGATGAAATTAATAAATTTATAAATCTTTATAATGAGCTACCAATTACAGTTCATAATAAAAAGCAAAATGTTATAAAAAAAAGATGGTTGCTTAATTATGGAGTAGAATTAGAAAAATTGTTTTATAGCAAATTAAAAAATGAAATTGGTGATTTTAAGTATGATAATTTAAAATCTGACGACGGAAAAGATATACTTGGTTTATTTCAAGAAAGTTATAATCCGATTGGATTGCATATAGATGGAGGTTTTGATTCGAACAGTTTGATATACAAGCAAAGCTTAATACCTTTAACGCCTGTTGGAAGTACCGTAATATTTAAAAATAGAATTTATGATCAATCTACAAACTTTACAATTGATGAAAAGGAATTGAAAATTAAAAATTTAAATTATGGTCAAAATGCAAGATCATCTGAACACTTGAATATTTTTGATAATAAATCTTTTGATTTGAAAATTCATAAAAAATATCTTAATCACGAAAAGATTGAAAATTTAGCTGGTCTAGAAGTAGATTTAATTTATGAGTGGGAGATTGGTTCCATGTTAATATTTGATAGAACTAATCTTCATTGCTCATCATCAGTAATTGATGGAAAAAAAATTGGTTTAACAACATTTACAAAAAAATAATTTTTAATGGCAATATACGATTGTTTTCAATACTTCAATGAAGATCATATGATTGATTTAAGAATGAATATCTTAAATGAGCATGTTGATTATTTTGTAATCTCAGAGTCAACTAAAACACATCAAGGTAATGACAAAAAAATTAATTTTAATTTAAAAAATTTTAAAAAATATGAAAAAAAAATTATCTATTTAGTGGCAGATTTTGATAAAGAAGAAAAATTTTTAAAACATATCGGAGGAGAATCTAAAATTGAACAACATCAAAGAAATAACATTGCAAATGGATTGCAAAAAGCAGAGGATAGTGATCTTATCATTTTATCAGATTCTGATGAGATACCAGACTTGACAAAATTAAATCTAATAAAACCTAGAACAAAATTTACCGCATTTTCACAAATGATGTTTATGTATAAGCTTAATTTACAAAATTTAAATGAAAGCAATTGGATAGGTTCAAAAATTTGTTTGAAAAAAAATTTTCCAAAACCTCAAACTCTTAGAGACTTAAAGTTTAAAGATTATCCATTTTGGCGAATTGATAAATCTAACTTACAAATAATCAAAGGTGGCTGGCATTTTTCATTTCTTCAAACCCCGCAGGATATTATAAAAAAAATTAAATCGTACTCACATGGAGAATTTAATACCGATGAAAATACTGATGAAAAAAAAATAAACGAAAAAATTAAAAGCAATAAAGATATTTTTGGTAGAGGATATGAATTAAAAGAAATTTCTATAGATAAGTCTTTTCCGGAATATATAGTAAAGAATAAAAATTTGTTAA
>JAOHNF010000015.1 GCA_028103285.1 Candidatus Pelagibacter sp.
GATATGATGACTAAAAAAATAAGTACAATTATTAAAACTTTAAGCTTATTTGCTTTATAAAAATCTTTAATTTTCTCTTTTGATTCTATTTTAGTTTCTACGTTTTGATCCATTTAAAAAGTTTTTTGTTGAAGGAAATAAACTTAATTTTACATCTCTAGTATATTTTTTTACAGCCTTTTCAATTATTCTGTTGATGTTAGCGTATTTTTTTACAAATTTGGGATAAAAACCACTTAAGCCTAACATATCATCTGTTACAAGGATTTGACCATCACAATGAGTTGAAGAACCAATACCGATTGTGGGAATCTTTAATTTAGCAGTAATCAATTTTGATGTTTGTGGAGATATGCACTCTAATACTATCGAAAAAGCTCCTGCTTTTTCAATTTGAATTGCTTCATTAAGCAGTTTATTTGCTTTTTTGTATGAATCACCTTGAATTTTAAATTTTTTTTTGAATTGGGGAGTGTAACCTATATGTCCCATCACTGGTATTTTTTTTTTTACTAAATTTTCTATTATTTTAGAATTTTTATTATTGCTTTCTAATTTTACAGCATCACAACCGGTTAAGTGTAAAATTAGTTTTGCATTTTTTTCAGCTTGTTTTAAGTTTTTATAAGTATTCTTAGGCATATCCACTACTAATAGAGATTTTTTTATTCCCATTTTTACACTTAAGGTATGTTGGATTATATTATTTAAAGTAATGCTATGAGTATTTTTATGACCATATAATACATTAGCCATTGAGTCTCCAACTAGAATTATATCACAGTGATTATCTAAAATTTTTGCTACATTTTTGGAATAGGCTGTCAAGCTCACTATTTTAGATTTATTTTTTTTTTTTAAAATTTCTTTAATTTTTTTATTCATTATTCTAACTCAATTGTGCTCGGTGGTTTCGAGGTAATATCATAAACAACTCTGTTAATACCTTTTACATTATTAATAATTTTATTGGAGATTATATCAAAAAAACTTTTTGGAAAATTAAAAAAATCAGCAGACATGCCATCTTCAGATGAAACAGCTCTTAGTAAACATATATATTCGTAAGTTCTTGAGTCCCCCATTACACCAACAGTTTTTATAGGCAGCAAAGCTGCATACGCTTGCCAAATCTTATTATAAAGATTGTGTTTTATTAATTCATTTATATATATATAGTCTGCTTCTTGAAGTATTTTAATTTTTTCTGGAGTAACATTACCAATTATTCTTATAGCTAGACCTGGTCCAGGAAATGGATGTTTAAAGTTTATATCTTTAAGGAGTTTTAAAGATTTTCCTAGAACTCTTACTTCATCTTTAAAAAACTCTTTTAGAGGTTCAATTAATTTTAAATTCATTTTTTTGGGCAAACCACCTACATTGTGATGAGATTTAATTTTTGAAGTTATGCTACCTGTTATAGATCTGCTTTCAATAATATCAGGATAAAGAGTTCCTTGTGCTAAAAATTTAATATTTTTATGTTTTTTTGACTCCTTTTCAAATATTTTTATAAATAATTTTCCAATAATTTTTCTTTTTTTTTCTGGGTCTGACACATTTTTTAATTTACTTAGAAATAATTTTGAAGCATTTATTAATTTGACATTAAGATTGTAATTTTTTTTGAAAGTTTTGTATGTAAACTTAAATTCATTTTTTCTCATTAGTCCAGTATCTACCATTACGCAAATAAGGTTTTTTTTTATTGCTTTATTTATTAGTAATGCAACCACACTACTATCTACGCCGCCTGATAAAGCACAAATAACTTTGTCTTTTTTTACTGTCTTTTTAATCTCATAAATTAATTTATTTTTTTGTGATATTATATTCCATCTTTTTTTAATTTGACAAATTTCAAATAAAAAATTTTTAAATATTTGATTTCCATTATCAGTATGAGTTACTTCCGGGTGGAACTGAACACCATATATCTTGTCTTTGGTATTTTCTATAATAGTTAATTCTGACTCCTTTGTTGATGCAATTAAATCAAAATTTTTTGGAATTTTAACCACAGCATCTTCGTGACTCATCCATACTGATTTTGATGATTTAAAAAAATTTTTAGTCAATAATGATTTTTTTCTTTTTAATAAAAAAGCTCTTCCAAATTCACTTTTTTTTCTAGAGGATTTTATTTTTCCTCCAAATAATTTAGCTATTAACTGTAGTCCATAACAAATACCTAAAATGGGTATTTTTTCTTGAAATATCTCTCTCGGTACACTTTGAAACTTATTTTTAGTTACAGTGGATGGTCCTCCAGAGAATATTATACCTTTAATATTTTTAGAATTTTTTAGTTTAAATATATCATTGGATGGAATTATTTCAGAGTAAACGCCTAAATCCCTTATTCTTCTTGCAATTAACTTTGTAACTTGAGATCCAAAATCGACAATTATTATTTTATCTTTGTCATTATGAAATTGCATTTATTTTTTTGATAAATTTTCAATTTCTATTTTTAGTTTTTCACTTTTACTGCATAAATTAATACAAAAAGAACTCAGTTTTTCATTTAAATCTTTACTTTTTTTATAGTCTGAGGCTTTTAATTTTAGTTTTGCTAAATTGAAAATTGCTTCTTCATTTTTGGGGTTAAGCAAAATAACTGTTTTTAAATTTTTTTCTTCTAAGTCCTTTTCGTTCAAATTATTGAATATTTTTGATAAATATAAGTATGATAATTCACTTTTAGGATTAAATACAATATCTTGTTCAAATTTAAACTTTGCATCCTCAAATTTTTTATTTTCAAATAAATTTAATCCTTCTTGAAAATATAGATTTTTAGCCAACAAAGGATTTGAGATTAACAACATGAAACAAGATAATTTAAATATTTTTTTTATCATAATTTAAAACTAATTTTTTTTTGTGTCATTTCTACACTGTGTACCATACTCTCATAAAATCCGGCTTTAGTAATTTTAATAAATTTTGCTTTATTCTTTATTTCATTTAAATTTTTAGCACCAATATACCCCATTGATGATCTTAATCCTCCTTGTAGTTGATAAATAATCTTTGATACTTTACCTTTATACTCTACTCTTCCTTCTACGCCTTCTGGTACAAATTTAGACTTGTCCTTGTGGTTTTGTTGAAAATATCTGTTAGCTGAACCTGAAGACATAGCACCTATAGAACCCATGCCTCTATACACTTTATAAATTTTATTTTTTATTTTAAATTTTTTACCAGGACTTTCATCTGTGCCAGCAAATATTGAGCCCATCATAATGGCATCTGCTCCTGCAGCTAATGCTTTTGCTATATCTCCAGAAAATTTTATTCCTCCGTCTGATATTATTTTGATTTTTTTCTTACTTAATGATTTTTTAACTTCCATAATTGCAGAAATTTGAGGAACACCTATTCCTGCAACCATTCTTGTAGTGCATATAGAGCCGGGACCTATTCCAACTTTTATTATGTCTGCGCCAAAATTATATAATTTTGTTGCAGCCTCTCCAGTCGCTATATTTCCAACACAAATTGGAGTTTTGCTATTTAGCTTTTTTAATTTTGATAAAATCTCTAAAACCTTCGCACTGTGTCCATGAGCCGTATCGATAACAATTAAATCAACTCCATTATCTTGAAGAGTTTTTGCTCTATCTAAATCTTCCTCATTGGTACCAATTGCTGCGCCTACAAGTAGTTTTTTTCTTTTTACTTTTTTTACTTCATTAGATTGATTTTTAATTTCTAAATTTCTGTGTATTACACCGATACCACCTGCTTGCGCCATAGCTATTGCCATATTTGACTCCGTCACTGTATCCATAGCTGAAGATAAAAAAGGAACCTTTAAAGTAATATTTTTAGTTAAATTTAGGGATATATTTGTATCTGATGGCAATACATTAGAATATCTTGGAAGCATTAAAATATCGTCAAAGGTTAAAGCTTCTTTTATTGTTCCCATATAAACTTATATACAATTATCTAAATTTATAAAGGCTTTAAAATTTCACAGTGTAAGTAAGTTTCCTTTGATTCTTTCCTGCTAGATTCTGGCTTAAAAAAATTAACGGTTTTAAATATTGATTTAGCTAGATTTTTAACCTCTATAAAATCTTCTCCCATGAATAATTTAGACACTAATACACCTTTAGGTTTAATAACATTTTTAGAAAAATTAATTACATGGGAGCATAACTGATTTGTTCTTATTGAGTCTAAAGATTTGTTGCCTGTAGTGTCTGCGGCCATATCAGATATTATTACATCTAATTTACCATTAAAATATTCCTTTACTTCATTTTGAATTTTTTCATCCAGCATGTCACACTTAATAAATTTTACATCATCAACTTTCTCCATATCTTTAATGTCAATAGAGAGTATATTACCTTTTTTAATTATTTTATTTGCAACTTGTGTCCATCCACCTGGAGCCGATCCTAAATCTAGTAAATTGGTATTTATTTTTATAAATTTAAATTTTTCATTTAGCTCTATCAATTTAAATGAAGCTCTTGAACGATACCCAAGAGTTTTTGATTTTTTAAAAAACTGATCTCTATGTTGTTTAATTTTCCAAGAATTACTTTTTTTAATTCTTTTTGACTTTTTCATTATAAAATATCTTCATGATCTTCTTCAGATATTTTCTTAGAATTTTTTTTGTTTTGAATATTGAAGAAAATTATACTTACTGGTATAGAAAAAATATAAGCGGCTCCAAAAACTAATAGCGTCTCTAAGGTATAAAATAATAAAGCAATAAATACTATTACAACACCAAGTAATAAAAAAACAGTCATTTTGGGAGAAATTGTTATCTTTTTTAATGCTGGTGTCGGGATTTTACTTACTAGAAGAATAGCTATAATTATAGTTAAGTAAGGAGTTATGTTTTTAATTTCATAACTTAAATTTAAATTAGTTAAGTCGTAAATAAGTGGCATTAAAATTAATAGCCCTCCCGCAGGTGATGGAATGCCTTCAAAAAAATTATATTTCCATTCTTGTTCTTCTTCTATTTTTGTTAAATTAAATCTTGCTAATCTTATGACGCAGCAAACAGAGTAAATTAGTGTAATAGCCCATCCTAATTTCCCATAAGTATTTAAATTCCAAAAATATAAAAGAAACACTGGCGCTATTCCAAAGCTAACAAAGTCAGTTAGAGAGTCTAATTCTTTTCCAAATTCAGAAGTACCCTTAATTAATCTTGCAATTCGTCCGTCCAATGCATCTAAAATTGCAGCCAATAATATTAAAATTACTGCTAAGTTATAATTACCATCTATAGAAAATTTTATTGAACTTATACCCAAGCATACTCCACCTAAAGTTAAAATATTTGGAAGCAAGTATCTTGTTTTTTTTGATGAAACCAATTTAAATTTTTTGTTTTGATCCATTATTTGGAGGCAATTAAACTTTCGCCTGCTACTACATTTTGTCCGAGTTTTGCTAATAATTTTTTATTTTTAAAAAATATATCAACTCTACTACCAAATCTAATCATTCCTATTCTTTGCCCTTGTTTTAATTCTTGTTCTTGCTCTACTTCGCAAACAATTCTTCTTGCTATTAATCCAGCAATTTGAACAATTATAATTTCTTCTCCATCGTTCAATTTAATTTTAAAATAATTTCTTTCATTTTCTTCACTTGCTTTATCTAAAGAGGCATTTAAGAATTTTCCTGGCTTATAATAAATTTCTTTAACTTTTCCAGATGCAGGAACTCTATTAACGTGGCAATTAAATACATTCATAAAAACACTTACTTTTGTAAATGAGGTATTTTCTAGCCCTAATTCTTCTGGTCCTGTTTTTTCTGATATACCTGTAATTAATCCGTCTGCTGGACTTACTAAGTAGTTATCATCATTAATTGAATATCTCTCTGGGTCTCTAAAAAAATAATAAACCCATACTGTTATTATTATAAATACAAATCCTATAAATTTAGAGAATAATAAAACTATAAATGTAGCTAAAATTGAAATAGCCAAAAATTTATAGCCTTCTTTATGTATCTTTGGAAAAATTGTGTTAAACATAATTTATAGTTTGATAATTTTTCTTAATATGTATAAAAATCCCAGTTAATCAATCTAAATTTTATGGCAAAAATTAAAGTTAAAAACCCAGTTGTTGAGCTAGATGGAGATGAAATGACTAGAATCATATGGTCATTCATCAAAGATAAGCTAATAAAGCCATATCTCGAAATCGATTTGAAGTATTTTGATTTAGGGATGGAAAGCAGAGATAATACAGATGATCAGGTAACCATCGATGCTGCAAATGCTATCAAACAACATGGTGTAGGTGTTAAATGTGCAACTATAACTCCAGATGAAGCTAGAGTAGAAGAGTTTAAATTAAAAAAAATGTGGAGATCACCTAATGGAACAATTCGAAATATATTAGGTGGTACTGTGTTTAGAGAACCTATTATTTGTAAAAATGTTCCAAAATTAGTTCCGGGTTGGACGCAACCAATTGTAATTGGAAGACACGCTTTTGGTGACCAGTATCGTGCTACTGACTTCTTAATTCCTGGTGAAGGTAAAATGGAAGTCAAATGGACTTCAAAAGATGGCAAAGATAAAAAAGAATTTGAAGTGTTTAATTTTACTGGGCCTGGTATCGCTCTTTCAATGTACAATCTAGATGACTCGATTAAAAATTTTGCAAGGGCTTGTATGAATTATGGACTAGAAAGAAAATGGCCTGTTTATTTATCAACTAAAAATACTATCTTAAAAGCTTATGACGGAAGATTTAAAGATTTATTTCAGGAAGTATTTGATAAAGAGTTTAAAGAAAAATTTGGTACAGCTTCAATTACATATGAACATAGACTAATTGATGACATGGTTGCATGTGCAATGAAATGGAACGGTGGTTACGTTTGGGCCTGTAAAAATTATGATGGAGACGTTCAATCAGATACAGTTGCACAAGGATTTGGTTCTTTAGGATTGATGACTAGTGTATTGATGACGCCAGATGGTAAAACAGTTGAGTCAGAAGCAGCTCATGGAACCGTCACTAGACATTATAGAATGCATCAACAAGGTAAAGAAACTTCAACTAACCCTATTGCTTCAATTTTCGCGTGGACAAGAGGTTTGGCGCATAGAGGAAAATTAGATAGCAATGAAGAATTAATAAAATTTTCTTCAATTTTAGAAGAAGTTTGCATCGAGACTGTAGAGAGTGGATCTATGACTAAAGATCTTGCTATATTAATTGACAAATCGGCTAAATATTTAACTACAAATCAATTTTTAGAAGCGATAGATAGTAATCTTAAAAAAAAACTTAACTAATCTTTTTTAATACTGCTTTATAAGCATCATTTATTTTATTTTGATTAATGCCTCCTGCTTGAGCAAAATCTTTTCTTCCTCCACCACCTTTTCCTTCCAAGATAAATGCAGCTTCTTTAACTAAGTCAACAGCATCAAATTTATTTATTAAATCATTTGTTACGCCAACTGAGACACCAACTTTTCCATCAAAAATTGAAAATACTATTAATACTCCTTTTTTTATTTCTTTTTTTCCCGCGTCAACAATAGCTCTTAGTTCTTTTGATGGCAGATTAAGAACTGTTTGGTATCTAAATATAAAATCTGCAATCTTATTATCATTAATAATGTTTTTGCTTTTATCATTAATAATGTTTTTAACTTTAATCTGATATAACTGTTTATTTAGATTTTTTAAATTTTCTGTAGATTTTATTTTATCACTAGAATTAGGTTTTACTTTTAATTTTTCTAGTTCATCTTTTATGGATTTAATTTCATCAATTAATTTTTTATCTTTATTTGACTTAAATTCCTCTTGATTTTTTTCATACTCTTTCAACTGAATATCTCTTAAAGCTTCGATACGTCTTACCCCTGAAGCAACTGAAGATTGGCTAATAATCTTAAATTTTCCTATTTCTTTGGTATTACCTACGTGTGTTCCTCCACATAATTCTGTTGAGAAAAATTTATCATTTTCATTTCCCATTGATAAAACTCTGACCTCATCTCCGTATTTTTCACCAAATAATGCTAAAGCACCTTTATTTACAGCTTCTTTCGGGGTCATTATTCTAGTTTTTACAACGCTAGATTTCGTAATCATATAATTAACTAAATTTTCTATTTTATTTATCTCATCATTTTCAATGGGTTTATTATGGCTAAAGTCAAATCTAAGTTTGTCCGGGCTAACTAAAGAGCCTTTTTGCGTAACGTGCTTGCCTAAAATTCTTCTTAACGCCTCATGAAGCAAATGAGTAGCTGAATGATATGCTTTTGCATCATTTCTCCTTTTTATATTAATTTCTAAGTTGACGTTCTCATTTATTTTTATCGAACCTTTTTCTACTTTGCCTAAATGAACATGTAAATCTCCCATTTTTTTTTGAGTATCTTTAATTTTGATAATACATTTTGTAGTTTTAATTAATCCTTGATCTCCTACTTGTCCGCCAGACTCAGCATAAAAAGGAGTTTGATTTATTATCAATTCTATTTCATCACCTTCTTTTGCCTCAGCAATAAATTCTTTACCTTTTGAGATTTTTAAAACAACACCCTCTGCTTTGTTAAATTCATAGCCTAAAAATTCTGTAGGGTTTAATTCTTCTCTAATTTTAAACCATTTTTCTTCTTGTGATTTATCTCCTGAACCTTTCCAGTGAGCTCTAGCAAGGGCTTTACTTTTTTCCATTTCTTTATCAAAGCCTCTACTATCTACTTTAAAGTTTTTTGATCTTAAAATATCAGATGTTAAATCTAGTGGAAATCCAAAAGTATCATAAAGCTTAAATGCAATATTACCTGGCAGTGTTTTATTTTGAACTTTGTTTAAATTTTCATCAAGAATTTTTATTCCCCTGTCAAGAAGTGAAGAAAATTTTTCTTCTTCATTTTTAAGTGTCTCTCTTATTAATTCTTTTCCTTGAGATAGTTCAGTATAGTTATCTTTCATTTCATTTAATAAAACTTCAAATAATTTGTAAAATATCGGTTCTTTTCTTCCTAAAGTATGAGCATGTCTCATTCCTCTTCTCATAATTCTTCTTAAAACATATCCTCTACCTTCGTTAGAAGGTAATATGCCTTCTGCTATTAAAAAACTGCTTGCTCTAAGGTGGTCGGCAATCACTCTGTGGCTTGCTATTGTTTTATTATTAATTGGTGATTTTAAAATTTCTGAGGATGCTCCCATAATTTTCTTAAAATGATCAATGTTATAATTATCATGAGTATTCTGTAATACAGCAGTCATTCTTTCTAAGCCCATACCTGTATCAACTGAAGGTTTAGGTAAATTAATTCTTTTTTCTTTTGAAATTTGTTCATACTGCATAAATACAAGATTCCATATTTCTGTAAATCTATTTCCATCTTCATTAGGGCTTCCTGGAGGTCCGCCTTTTAATTTATTACCATGATCATAAAATATTTCAGAGCATGGTCCACATGGACCTGTGTCTCCCATTGACCAAAAATTATCTGATGTAGAGATCTTTATTATTTTATCTTCATTTAACCCTGCTATTTTTTTCCAGAGTTCAAAAGACTCTTTGTCCTCATGATAGACGGTAACTAGAAGTTTTTCTTTTGATAATCCAAATTCTTTCGTTAACAAATTCCAAGCATAAATTATTGCTTGTTCTTTAAAATAATCTCCAAATGAAAAATTACCTAGCATTTCAAAAAAAGTGTGATGTCTTGGTGTGTATCCTACATTTTCAAGGTCGTTATGTTTTCCGCCAGCCCTAACACATTTTTGTGCAGAGGTTGCAGTTTTAAATGATTTTTTCTCCAGTCCAGTAAATACATTTTTAAACTGAACCATTCCTGAGTTTGTAAACATTAATGTCGGGTCGTTATTAGGAACTAGATTACTTGACTCTACAATTTGATGATTATTTTTTTTAAAATGTTCAAGAAATTTACTTCTTACATCAGTCAATAAAATTTGGCTCATGGTCTATTAGATACAGATATTTTTTTAGTTGTCTATTTAGTTTTTTTATTGTTAAATGAAGTTTTTCTAATGAAGATAATATTCTGGCTCCCAGTTCTTTTTTTCTCGGGTCCATAAAAATAGGACTTTCTCTATATAAAATTGTATTTGTTGATTTATTATTTTTAGATTGAATTTCTTTAAACATTTCGGCACTTAGTATTCCAATTGTATAATCAGAAGAAAGATCTTTTATTTCAACTTTTGATTTTAACTTATATTTGGACAAGTGGCTGATCAAATCTTCTTTTGATTTATTGCCACAATCTAAAAAATAACCATTATTAGATGAAATTATAAAAAATTCATATAAATATTTTCCTTGCGGGTTTAGCAGTGCAGAAAAAATAGAGTTATCCTCGCTAACCTTCTCAATATCATTAGTGATGATATTTTGAAGAAATTCTTTAGCATCATCACCAGTTATGGAAATTAATCCTCTATCTTCTAAAATTATGATTTCATCTTTTTTCATATTTGATAATTATATTGTATAATATATTTATAAGATATGTCTGAAAATTTTAGTCTCATCATCAAAAATGGATCTTGCTACATCGATGGCAAGCTTGTTCAAACAGATATAGGATTATCTGGAAATAAAATAAAAACAATTGGTAAAATAGAATTAAACAGCTCAAAAGTATTAGATGCTACAGGCAAAGTGGTTCTTCCAGGTATAATAGATACACAAACTCACTTTAGAGAACCAGGCTCAACTGATGTAGAGGATTTAGAGAGTGGAAGCAGAGCAGCAGTTTTAGGCGGAGTAACTTCATTATTTGAAATGCCCAATACTAATCCTCCAACTTCGAATTTAGTAGAGTTTCATAGAAAACTTCAATTAGCAAAAAATAGAATGCACAGTAATTATGCTTTTTACTTTGGGGCTACCCCTGAAAATATTGAACAGTTATCTAAACTTAAAGATATAGAGGGATGCTGTGGAGTTAAATTATTTGCTGGCTCTTCAACAGGAAAATTATTAGTTGATAAAGAAGCTGATATTGAAAAAGTTATTTCAAGCAGTGATAGAGTGGTGTCTATTCACTCTGAAGATGAAGAAATTTTAAATCTTAGAAAAAAATTTATAAAAGAAGGTGATGTTCACTCACATCCTGAATGGAGAAATACTGAATGTGCTATTTCTTCAACTAGAAGAGTAGTTAAAATTGCAGAAAGATATAATAAAAAAATTCATGTCCTACATGTTACAACTAAGGAAGAAGTTGATTTTTTAGCAATGCATAAAAAAAATGTTACTTTTGAGATAACTCCTCAACATTTAACACTTTATGCTCCAGATTGTTATGACAGATTAGGTACTTATGCTCAAATGAACCCGCCGCTAAGAACTAAGGATCATTATGATCGTCTTTGGGTGGCGGTTAAGAATAATATTGTTGACGTATTAGGTTCCGATCATGCGCCTCACTCAAAGGAAAATAAAGATAAAAATTATCCAAATACACCTTCAGGTATGCCAGGAGTACAAACTATCTTTCCAGTTATGCTAGATCATGTAAATAATGGAAAACTTTCATTAGAACAATTGATTAAACTTATGTGTGAAAATCCATGTAGAATTTTTGGTATTAAGAATAAAGGATATATTAAAGAGGGGTACGATGCAGATTTAACCATTGCTGATATGAGCAAAGAAGTCGTAATCAAAGATGATATGATTGCTAGTAAATGTGGATGGACTCCCTTTAATAATCATAAAGTAAAAGGCTATCCAGTTGGAACTATTGTTAATGGCGTTTTAGTGATGTCTGAAGGTAAGATTGTTGAAGAGTCAAAAGGAAAACCTTTAGAGTTTTAAGATTTTATTTTCGATTAAATCAGCTTTTATTTCATCTAAGATGGCAGGATCATCTATTGTTGCTGGCATTTTATAAGGCTCATTGTCAGCAATTTTTCTAACTGTCCCCCTTAAAATCTTTCCAGATCTAGTTTTTGGTAGTCTTTTAACAACAACTGCTAGCTTAAATGCAGCTACAGGACCTACTTTGTCTCTTACCATTTTAATACATTCTTCAATTATCTCTTTTTTATCTTTAGTAACTCCAGCTTTTAATGCAAGTAAGCCCATTGGTATTTGTCCTTTTAATTTATCAGCGATTCCAAGCACAGCACACTCAGCAACATCTTTATGTTCAGCAAGAACTTCTTCAATAGCGCCCGTAGACAGTCTATGTCC
Source organism: Candidatus Pelagibacter sp. (assembly GCA_028103285.1). The sequence goes on from JAOHNF010000015.1 coordinate 12,223, forward strand.
AGCAACATTAATAATGTCATCTGTTCGTGACATTATCCAAACATATCCATCTTCATCTATATGCCCAGCATCGTAAGTTAAATAATAACCAGGATAAGTTGACATATAGTTTTCTTTATAACGTTTATCTGCTCCCCATAGAGTAGGGAAGGTGCCTGGAGGTAAAGGAAGTTTAACTACAATGTCTCCCATTTTACCAGGTCCAACTTCTATTCCCTCTGCATTTAAAACTTTTAAATCATAACCAGGAACAGGTTTAAAAGCAGAACCATATTTTACAGGAAAAGATTCAATACCTGTACAATCAGATGTTATTGCCCAACTTGTTTCTGTTTGCCACCAGTGATCAATAACAGGTGAGTTAGATAATTTTTCAAACCATTTTATAGTATCTGGATCTGCACGTTCGCCTGCAAGAAATAATTTATCAAATTTACTTAAATCATATTTTTTAAAAAATTCTCCATTAGGATCCTCTTTTTTAATAGCCCTAATTGCTGTAGGTGCTGTAAAAAGAGACTTAACTTTATGTTCAGATATAACTCTCCAAAAGACTCCAGCGTCAGGAGTTCCTACAGGCTTCCCCTCAAATAGCACTGTTGTACATCCATAAAATAATGGAGCATAAACAATATAAGAGTGACCAACAATCCATCCAATATCACTTGCAGACCACCAAACATCATCTTGTTCAATGTTATAAATATTTTTCATTGTCCATTTAAGTGCAACTATGTGCCCACCAATATCTCTTACAATACCTTTAGGTAATCCTGTTGTTCCCGATGTGTAGAGTATGTAAGCATAGTCATTAGCTTTCATCTGTTCACACTCAGCCGGCTTTACATCTTTCAGGGATTCTTCCCACGTTATGTCCATTGATGGATTTATTTCGGCTTTGTCTCTTTCTCTTTGAAATATAATACATTTATTTGGTTTGTGATTTGCTAATTCAATAGCTTTATTAACTAAAGGTTTGTAATGAACTGTTCTTCCAGGTTCGTAACCACAAGAAGCTGTGACTATTAATTTTGCTTTCGAGTCATCTATTCTACTTGCAAGTTCGTTAGCAGCAAAGCCACCAAAAACAACTGAGTGTACTGCTCCGATTCTCCCACAAGCTAACATGGTTACTATTGCCTCTGGTATCATCGGCATATAAATAATTATTCTATCCCCTTTATTTATTCCTTGCTTTTTTAAAGCTCCAGCGAACAAAGCAACTTCATCTCGTAATTCATTATAAGTAATTTTTTATTTGTTTCAAAATTCTCTGAATTCACTTTTATAGTTTTTTTATTCATATTAAGGCCCCACTCAGCAATAGGCCCAAGTTTCATGATTAAACCAAAAAAACTTAATATTGTATTTGTTTTAATATTTTCGGTTTTTCCATCATCAAATTTAATTAAAATTGACTCTACATCTTTATCTCCTTTTATAGACACGAGTTCACAAGGGGTTTTAATTGAAATCTTTTCCTCTTTTTCTAATTTTTTTATTTCTGATAATGTATGAGGAGCTCCTCTAAATTCATTTCTTCTGTGTATTAAATTAATTTTTGAAAATTTCGAAAGCTCTAGCGCCCAATCTAAGGCTGAATCTCCCCCTCCAAAAATTGAAATGTTTTTATTTTTAAAAAAATCTTTATTTTTTACGGCATAAAATATTGATCTGCTTCTTTTAAATTTAATTTTCTAGGCTCAAAGGAACCCACCCCTCCAGCAATAATTATATTAGGGGCTGAAAACTCATTATTATTATTGGTTTTAACAATCCAATTACCGTTATCTTGTTTAACTTCTTCTACTCTCTCGTTGTAGAAAAATTCAGTATTAAAGGGCTTGATTTGCTCTAATAAATTTTTTGTTAATTCTTCTCCTGTACACTCTGGAACGGCTGGAATATCATAAATTGGTTTATCTGGATAAAGCTCTATGCATTGACCACCAGCTTTGTCTAAATTATCTACTACTATAGATTTAAGACCTTTAATACCTAGTTGATGGACTGCAAACAATCCTACAGGTCCTGCTCCAATTATTACAACATCTGTTTTTGTCATTAAGATTGTTTCTCTGGCGTTGTTACTGTAAGTCCGTCTAATTCATCAGAAACAATTAATTGACAACTAAGTCTGCTATTTTTTTTTGGTTCTATTGCCATGTCTATCATATCCACTTCAGCATCTTCTGCCTTAAGTACTTTATCTAACCATTTATCTTCGACATAAACATGGCAAGTTGCGCAAGCCATTGAACCACCACAATCAGCGTCAATACCTGGAATATCATTTTGAATAGCACCCTCCATAACAGATAAGCCATTAGCAACATCTATAGTTTTTGAATTTCCTTGAAAATCTTGATACGTAATTTTTGTCATCATGAATAATATAAAGGTCTAAAAAAAAAAGGGCAAGTACGCAAAACGTACCCGCCCTAAGTTTTAATTATTTAAAATACTAACTTCTTGCTACTCTAGTATTTTGCATTGCAGCAGCCCAAATAATAAGACCAAAAGCGATCTTGTTTAAAAAGTCTGCAGCGTTATAAATAACGTTCAATGCGTTTACGTCTACACCACCAGTTAAATATCCGAAGATATAACCTAGTGGGTATACAGCCCAACCGATTGTAACGATTATTCTCATCGCACTAAATGCAGTTTGTAATGACTTGTTACCAGCTTTTGCTGCAAGCGTTCCAGCTTCACCAGAAAATATTTCAAATAAAATATATATCCAGCCAGCCATTCCAATTACAAAACCAACAAATGGTTGCATGTAACCAGCTTCACCTAGGTAACCACCTATAAGCATTACTAATGAACCTATTAAAAGTTTCCAAAATACTGAACTTGGTACTTTTTTCACAGCTGCTAATACAAAATAGAACTCAAGCATTAGTAAAGGCACTGTAATTAACCAGTCAATATATCTGTAAACAGTTGGTGACTCACCAGTTCCGATCCATACTTCTCTCATGTACATATAGTGTATGAATGCGATACCAGTTACTAGTCCCGCTACTGTTATTGAAACTCTCCAAGCAGGTGCAACAGATCCTCTTTCTAGAAAGAAGAATGCTGTAGCTGCTAAACAACCCATTGATACTAACCAAAATGATATTCCTACGAAATCATTTGTAGCTAAAAGAGCTGCGTCTGCTGCGTTTGCTGAACCAGTAATACTTAATGTAGCTACTGTAGCTAACGCAATTGTTATTAATTTTCTCATGAAAACCTCCGTGTTTAGTTTTCGACTTAGTTTATATATAAACTACTCGGACAAATGATTTAAACGATCACTACTGAGTAACTTGCGCGAACATTAGTAA
>JAOHNF010000016.1 GCA_028103285.1 Candidatus Pelagibacter sp.
ACTGATTTTTTGTATGAATAAATTATATCTTCGAAATTTTTTTTTTGTTTGAGTGTCTTTTTTACTAATTCTTTATTTTTCCAGAAATTTTCTTTGAGCGAAGTTTTTTTTAGATCGTTAAGTTTAGTGTCAATATCTTGTTTATCAAAGATACCCCCTAATATTATTAAGAGTTTTTTTAATAATTAATAATTTATTTTCAAAGCTGTCCATTAATAAAATTGCCTAAACTTTATCATTATATCACGATCATTAATTGAGGTTAAGTTATTATTATAAATATTGTTAATATCTTCTGTTTTTAAAGCCTCAATAATTGTGCTCTTATCTCCTGGAGCTGATTTTAAACCAGTGTGATAATTCAATGAAGTTAAATAGATATTTTCGGGTATTTTAAAATCTTCAAAATCCTCTTTATACAATGCGTTTTCAATAAAGTTTTTAAAAATAGGCAAAGCTGCCTTGGAGCCAGTTTCAAATTTTCCTAAAGTTTTTGGATTGTCAAAGCCAATATAAACACCAATGACTAAATTGGATGAAAAGCCAATAAACCAAGCATCTAAATTATCATTTGTTGTACCTGTTTTTCCAGCTAAGGGGACTTTTAAGGATTTTAATTTTTTTGCTGTTCCTCTTTCAACAGCGCCTTTTAATATTGATACCATTTGATAAGCTGTTTCTTCACTAAAAACTCTTTCATTGGTATTTTCAATTTTTGGATATTCTATTGATTGATCAATAAATTTATCACAACCTAAGCATTTTCTATTTTTAACTTGAAAAATTGTTTTTCCTCTTCTGTCTTGTATTCTTGAAATCAAATTAGGTTCAATTTTTTTCCCTCCATTAACGAATGGAGCGTATGCAGAAGTAAGGTTCATTAAAGTTGTCTCAGCTGCGCCCAATGATACTGAAAGCAACTCTGGAATTTCCTCATAAATATTTAATTTTTTAGACAAATCTAAGATTTTATTTAATCCTAATTTTTTTGCTATTCTAACAGTCATTAGATTTCTTGAATATTCAATTCCTTTTCTAAAAGTGGAAGGACCATAAAATTTTTTTCCATAATTTTCAGGTTTCCAATTTTTTAATCCTACTCCCTGGCTTTCGACAAAAGGGGCATCTAATATTATTGAATTCGGGGCAAAACCATTTTCTAATGCGGCAGCATAAACTATAGGTTTAAATGCAGAACCTGGTTGTCTTTTAGCTTGTGTCACTCTATTAAACTCACTTGACTTGTAATTGAACCCACCAGCTAATGCTTTAACGTCACCGGTATGAGGGTCCATAACAACAATACCACCATTAACTTTAGGATATTGTTTTAGCGACCAGTAATTATTTTCTTTTTTTACAAAAATGATGTCCCCCAACTTATATTTGTCAAAAATAGTTTTATTTTTAGAAATGGTCCACTTTATATTTTTCGCTAACAAAACTTCTTCAGAGTTATTCAAATCTTTATCAATAATCTTAAATTTTAGCTGCAAATTACTGACCCCTTTAATCTCAGCGAATTGCCACTTTAACGTTGGATCTAGTTTAAATTTATCTAATTTTTTTTTCCAATTTTTATCATTGATAATATTTGTTATTGGGCCTCTCCATCCATGTCTTCTATCGTATTCTTCTATGCCTTGTCTTAAGGAATTAATTGCTTGAATTTGATAATTTATATTTAAAGGAGTTCTAATACTTAAACCTTGAGAGTATAATTTTTCAAAACCATAATTTTCATTTACTGACCTTCTAACTTCTTCAGTGTAAGAATTTGCTTCATTTATTATTTCAATTTTTCTTTTTTTTAAATTTAATTTAAACTTTGTTAAATCTTTTAATTGTTTTTTTGTAATAAAATTATTTTCCTCTAAATTTTGGAGAACTAAATTTCTTCTAAATTCTGCAACTTTTGGATATTTGTAAGGATTATACTTACTTGGTGCCTTAGGTAGTGCAGCTAATAATGCGGTGTCGGAATAAGTTAATTCTTTTATTGATTTATCAAAATATTCTAAACTTGCAGCTGCTATTCCGTAAGTTCCTTGCCCAAGATATATTTGATTTAAATACAATTCTAAAATTCTTTCCTTTGTAAAAGCTCTTTCAATTCTAAAAGCTAAAATAGCTTCTTTAATCTTTCTTTTAATTGAAACTTCATTTGTTAATAGAAAATTCTTTGCAACTTGTTGGGTTATTGTAGACGCCCCTTCAAGTCTTTTATTTTGAGAAATATTTTTTATATTCTTAATTAAAGCTCTTAAAATTCCTTTCGCATCAATTCCTGGATGATAAAAAAAATTTTTATCCTCGGCCGACAAGAAAGAGTTGATAACTTTATCTGGTATATTATTATATGGAACAAACAATCTTTTTTCTAAAGCATATTCAGCTATAAGTTTACCGTTTTCAGAGTAAACTCTGCTTGAAATAGGTGGCTGATAATTAGATAATTTTTTGTAATCAGGAAGTCCTATAGAAAAGTACCATAATGTTGAGAAGATAAACAACAAAATAGCTATTGAAAATATGATCAAAAACTTGAGTGAAAAATTTAAAAATTTTAGCATTTATCTACTTTATCATTATAAAATTTGACTTTCTTTAGGCATTAAAAATTAAATATGTATATTTATTGATAAAATTGTATAAAATAGAAATATGACAAATTTTACATTTACAGATTTTAACAAATTAAAAGGAATTCAACCAAAATGGAAAAAAATTTATACATTGATGCATCGCATCCCAATGAAACACGTATTGTTCTTAAATCTCAAAACTCAATTGAAGAATATGAGTTTGAAGATAAAAATAATTTAAATTTTAAAAACAATATTTATTTAGCAACAATAAGTAGAGTTGAGCCTTCTTTGCAAGCAGCATTTATTAATTTTGGAAGAGATAGACATGGGTTTTTGGCATTTAATGATATTCAATCAGATTATTATCAAATACCATCCGATGATAAAGAAAAAATTCGAAAAGCTGAAGAAAAAATAAGAGAAGATTTAAAAGATAAGGCAGTTGAAGCTACCCCGGATGATGCTGAGGATAAGATAAAAGAAGATAAAAAAGAAAATTATCATGAAGAAGTTAGGTCATCATTAGGTATAAAAAGATATAAAATCCAAGAAGTAATTAAGCCTGGTCAAGTAATTTTAATTCAAGTTATTAAAGAAGAAAGAGGCCAAAAAGGAGCTGCACTTACAACTTTTATTTCTCTTGCTGGAAAATATATGGTGTTAATGCCCAATACTGCTAAAGGAGGAGGTATATCTAGAAAAATTTTTAATTCTTCTGACCGACAAAAAATTAGAAATATTCTTAATGAAATAAGTATTCCAAAAAGCATGGGTGTAATTGTAAGAACAGCAGGAGCTAATAAAACGAAAAATGAAATAGAAAAAGACTTTCAAAATACACTTAAGACCTGGGAGGAAATAAAAAATAATGCGCTAGACTCTAATGCACCATCACTAGTTTATGAAGAAGGAGATATTATTAAAAGAACCTTAAGAGATACATACGATAATGAAACTAAAAATGTTTATATTGAGGGCAATGAGGCATACCAAAAAGCGAAAAAATTCATGAAAGAATTAATGCCTAAAAATGTAAAAAACGTTAAGAAATATAGAGGTAAAATTCCTCTATTTCATGATGCAAATATTGAAAAAGATTTAAATAATATTTATGAACCAACTGTAAAACTAAAATCGGGAGGGTACTTAGTTATAAATCCAACGGAAGCCTTAGTTTCAATAGATATAAACTCTGGACAATCCACAAAACAAATAAATATTGAAAAAACTGCTTTGAATACTAATTTAGAAGCTGCAGAAGAAATTGCTCATCAAATTAAATTGAGAGACTTATCTGGTTTAATTGTAATAGATTTTATTGATATGATTAATTTCTACAATAGACGTGCTGTAGAAAAAAAAATGAAAGAAAGCATTAGAAAAGATAGGGCTAGAATTCAAATTGGTAAAATTAGTAACTTTGGACTTCTTGAGATGACGCGACAGAGATTACGTGCAGGCTCTATTAAATGGGAAACCCAGTTATCTCTTGATTCTTTTTCACAAAAAATTATAAAAAAGATTCAACACTTAGCTTTTACAGATAAAGTAAAAATAATTAAAGCTTTTGTGCCCGAAAAAGTAAAAATTTTTGTAGAACAAAATTTATTTGAAGAATTAAAATATTTTCAAAAAAAATATTTATTTAAAATTGAAATATTATCAAATGAAAAGATGATAATTCCAGAATATAAAATTGATTTAATAAGTAAATCAAAAAAAATTGTGAGTACAGTGGAAAATATAGAAATAATTCCAGAAATTAAAAAATTAAAAAAAAAAATAGATAAAGAAATAAAATTAAAAAAAAAACCGTCAAAAGATATAAAAAAAAAGAAAATAAAAAAGAAAATAAGAACTCTTTGGGTGAGAAGAAAAACGAAAAACTAAATCAATCCTTTAGTTGGTGAACTTGGGGAAGCAAAATTATTTTTTTGCATTCTTCCAGCAAGATAAGAGTTTCTACCCGAAATTACTGCATCTTTAAAAGCTTTAGCCATTAAAATTGGTTTTTTTGCGTTGGCTATTGCACTATTTATTAGGACTCCATCGCAACCTAACTCCATTGCAATTGTTGCGTCAGAAGCTGTTCCAATACCAGCATCAACTATAACTGGAACTTTTGATTGCTTTATAATTAATGAAATATTCATTTTATTTTGTAACCCTAAACCTGAGCCAATTGGAGAAGCTAAAGGCATAATCGCTGAAGCCCCGCTATCTTCTAATTTTTTTGCCAACAATGGATCATCTGTACAATAAACCATTACTTTAAAGCCTTCTTTAACAAGTGTCTTTGTCGATTTAATTGTTTCAATCATATCTGGATATAAAGTTTTCTTGTCGCCCAAAACTTCTAATTTAACTAGCTTCCAACCTCCCATTTCTCGAGCCAATCTAAGAGTTCTTAGAGCCTCCTCAGAATTAAAGCATCCAGCGGTATTAGGTAAATAAATTATCTTTTTAGGGTTTAAATAATCTGTCAAAATTGGTTTTTTTTTATCCAAAATATTAACTCTTCTAACTGCAACAGTGACCATGTCTGCTCCAGAGGCCTTTATAGCTTTAGCAGTTTCAGTAAAGCTTTTGTATTTTCCGGTTCCTACAATTAATCTTGAATTAAGTAATTTACTTGCAACCTTTAGAAAATCTTTTTTCAATTTAACCACCTCCAATGAAATGAACTATTTCTATTTTATCGTTATTTTTTAAATATATTTTTTTAAAGCTAATTTTTGGAATAATTACTCCATTATACTCAATAGCAATTTTTTTGTTAATTAGCTTATATTTTTTTAACAAATCTTGTAATGAAAAGTTTAATTTAATTGATATTTTTTTTCCATTTAATTGTATTTTTGCCATAATTCAGCTAATCAGTAATAATATTAGATATTGATGAATAAAATTATAATTCTTAATGGACCAAATCTCAACCTTTTAGGTGAAAGAGAACAAAATCAATATGGAAGTTTTACATTAAAAGATATTGAAGAAAAATGTAAAGATTTCGCAAAAAAAAATAATATAGCTCTTTCTTTATTTCAGACAAATATAGAAGGAGAATTAATTCAGATAATCCAAAATTCAAGAAATGAGCAACAGGGTTTGATTATTAATGCCGGTGGCTACACACACACCTCTGTAGCAATACATGATGCATTAAAAATACTTAAAATACCTATTATTGAATTGCATATAAGTAATATTTATAATAGAGAAGATTTCAGACACAAATCCTTAATCAGCAAGATAGCCAAAGGAATTATTTGCGGTTTTGGAGATGATGGTTATATAATGGCTTTAAAAGCAATGACTAAATATTTGAATAAATGAAAATTGATAAAAAATTAATTAAAGAACTAGTAGATAACTTGAAAGAATTTGGTTTAACTGAACTAGAGTATCAAGAAGGCCCAACTAAAATTAAAGTTTCGAAAGCAAATAAAAATGTTGATCAAATTAAATCAAGTTCAGTGGTTTCACAAAATAAAGCAGTTTTAAAATCCTCCGATGACAGTGAGGGAATTAGAGTAAAATCTCCAATTATCGGAACAGCTTACCTAGCTGCAGAACCAGGTGCTAAAAAATTTGCAGAAGTAGGTGATAAAATAAAAAAAGGTCAAACTGTAATGATTGTTGAAGCTATGAAAACAATGAATCATGTTCCTTCAACAGCCGATGGTGAGGTAAAAAAAGTTTTAGTTGAAGATGGTCAGCCCGTTGAGTTTGGTCAAACTTTAATTCTTCTTAAATAGATTTGAATGTTTAAAAAAGTCTTAATAGCTAATAGAGGTGAAATAGCTGTTAGAGTTATACGTGCTTGCAAAGAATGGGGTATTAAAACTGTAGCCGTTCATTCTGATGTTGATGCAGATTCCATGCATGTAAGGCTCGCTGATGAAAGTGTTTGTATAGGCTCACATCAACCTCAAAATAGTTATTTGAATATTTCTTCTATTATGTCAGCTGTAGATCTAACTGGTGCACAAGCTATTCATCCAGGTTACGGTTTTTTATCTGAGAATGCAAAATTTTCTGAAATAGTTAATAAACATGGAATAAAATTTATAGGTCCAAGCGCAGATTTAATTTCAAAAATGGGAGATAAAATTAAGGCAAAGAAAATAGCTAAAAAATATGGTTTACCTATAATTGAAGGATCTGAAGGTGGTGTAAAATCTGTTGATGAAGCAAAATCATTGTGTAAGGAAATTGGCTACCCTGTACTTATAAAAGCTGCAGGTGGTGGTGGTGGTAAAGGAATGAAAATTGTTAATGAAGAGAATGAATTAGAGAACTTATTTTTAACTGCAAAAAGTGAAGCTAAAAAGTTTTTCAATAACGATGAATTGTATATAGAAAAATATTTTAAAAATCCTAGACATATAGAAGTTCAAATAATGTCAGGTAAGAATAAAACTGTTCAACTTGGTGAAAGAGACTGTTCAGTTCAAAGAAGGCATCAAAAATTAATTGAAGAAACTCCAAGTCCTGTTTTGACGGAAAAACAACGTAAAGATCTATTAGAAAAAACAGTCAAAATGGTAGAGCAACTAAATTATGAAGGTGCTGGAACAGTTGAGTTTATTTATGAGGATGGAAAATTCTATTTTCTTGAAATGAATACAAGAGTTCAAGTAGAACATCCTGTAACAGAGGTTCAAACAGGTATTGATATTGTAAAAGAACAATTGTGGATAGCATTCACAGGTGAAACCGCTCTTAAACAAGAAGATATTATACCTAGAGGACACTCTATCGAATGTAGAATTAATGCTGAAAATCCTGCCTTGGATTTTCAACCTAGCCCAGGCACAATAACTGTTTGTCATCAACCGTCTGGCTTTAGAACGAGAGTTGATGGCTCTATATTTCAGGGCTGTAAAATTACTCCTTATTACGATAGTTTAATTGCAAAAGTAATTTGTAAAGGCAGAAACAGAACTGAGGCTATTCAAAGAACCTTAAGGTCATTGGATGAATTCGTGCTTGAAGGAATTACCACTACAATCGATTTACATAAAAAGATATTGAATCACAAAAAATTTATTAACTCCGACTTTGATACAAACTGGCTTTCAAAAGAGAAATTTTACTAGACGTTATAACATCTAACTAACTGTAAGTCATAAATTGCATGATCAAAAGGTGTTAGGCTTGGATCTGATGCAAAAGTCCATCCGTTAAATATAAAGACTTTTTCATTTTCATTTTTTGTAAGATCTTTAACTTGCATATACGCTACATCATCCACTCTGTTGTTAACCTTAACTTTTATACATTTTAAAATTTTAATTTCTAGAGGACCAAATTTTTTAATTTTATTTAAACTAATTATTAATTCAGATGATTTAGCCGTTATTTTATCTAATCCTATTAATATAACATGAGAAGATTTTATAGATTCATCTAATTTTTTTTTTTCTTTAATATTTTGACCAAATACTGAAATATCATTTTCCTCATTTAATTCTTCAAAGCTAGGTTTAATTTTATCTAAATTAATTAAAGGCGTGCTTGTAATCTTATCTTCAGCAAAAGAATAATTGTTTATAACAATGAAAATATACAAAAAAAAAATAATTTTACTTCCAAGTTTCATATTTTTTTTTAATACTATTTTTTTGTATTTTAATTGGCTTATAACTATTTTTAGAACCTGTCTGGTTTTCCAAATGTTTTTTTTGCCAAAGGTATTTTATTTTATCTTTTTCGTCTGGAATTTTGTCTATTGTATGATGCATCCACAAATACCAATCAGAGGTAATTTTTGTCGCCTCAATATTACTGTAATAAACAACCCATCTTTCATTTTTCTCACTTTTATAGTACTTATTGCCAGATTCATCTTTTCCGACATAAGTGCCGAAAAATAAAGTTTTAAGAAAAGTGCCAAGTGTTTGCCTGTTCCACCAGGTAAAAATAATATTTAAATTCATATTCAATATTTTAAATCCACACAATTCATAATTGTATTATTATATAATAGACACCAAGATCGTTTAATATATATCTTAATTATTAAAGATTCCATTTATTTATGAAAAAATTCGTTGTTGAAACTTATTATACCTGCACTTTTAAAACAGTTCATACTTTAAATGACTTAAACGACAATGAGTTATCAAAAATTGATAAGAGGACTGACGGAAGCGTAGAGGTTATTGACGTAAAATTAAATAATAGAAAAACAAAAAAAATTGGAGACAAAAAAAAAGAAAAAATTAGTACATCTAAATTAGAAAATTCTATTCCTGATAGTATTGCTGATAAACTTACAGGTATTAAAAATGATGAAAAAAATGATAGTGCTAAAAATATTCAGATTAAAAACCATCCACGATTTAAAATGCCTGATAGAAGAAAAGGTTACATTCAGAAAGCTCAAATAGGTAATCATAAAGTTTACCTTCACACCGGTGAATATGATGATGGAAAAATTGGGGAAATTTTTATTGATACAAATAAAGAAGGGGAGTTAGTCAAAGCCATGATGAATAATTTTGCTATAGCTATTTCTTTAGGTCTACAATATGGGGTTCCTCTAGAAGAATATGTTGATGCATTTATTGATACTAAATTTGAACCTTCTGGTAATGTAATAGGTAATGATAGAATTTTAAGTGCTTCTTCAATTTTAGATTATGTTTTTAGAGAGTTAGCTATTTCATATCTAGGCAAAGAAGAATTGGCACACACACCATCAATAGCTAGTTCCAAAAATATTGATATTGACAGCGGAGATGATAAATTTCTTAAAATTGTAAAAAATATTACCTCAAAAGGATTTGTAAGAAGCAACTATGAAGAAAAACTTGTTGATCTCTCTGATGTTAGAATTAATCTAAAAACAAAAAATTAATTTTTTTTAGTATCTATTTTAATTGCCAATTCTTTTAATTGTTTCAAGTCAACTTCAGAAGGAGCTTTCATCATTAAATCTTGAGCATTTTGGTTCATAGGAAATAAAGTTACCTCTCTAATATTTTCTTTTTCCGCTAATAACATAATAATTCTATCTACACCTGGTGCTATTCCACCATGTGGAGGAGCACCATAGCTTAGCGCATTTATCATGCCACTGAATTTTTCATTAACTGTTTTTTCACTATAACCTGCTATAGAAAATAATTTATACATTAGTTCAGGAATATGGTTTCTTATAGCTCCTGATGAAAGTTCAATTCCATTACAAACTATATCATACTGATAAGCTTTAATTTCTAATGGCTTGTTTAAATCCAATTTTTTTATATCACCTTGAGGCATTGAAAAAGGATTATGACTAAAAATAACTTTGTTAGAACTTTCATCAAGTTCATACATTGGATAGTCAACGATCCAACAAAAGGCGAATTTATTTTCATCTATTATTTTTAAATCTTTTGCAATTTTATCTCTCGCGAAAGAAAGTAATTTTTCTAATTCTTTTTCTTTTCCACATGCTAGAAAGATACTATCACCTACTTTTGCATCACTAATTTTCATAACTTCTTTTAAAGAATTTTCACTAAAAAATTTTCCAATAGGCCCTTTGCCAGTAATTTTTTTGTCTTGTTCAATTGTAAAATAGGCTAAACCAGAAGCACCTTGTTCTTTTGCCCATTTATCAATATTATCAAAAAAACTTCTTGGCTTATCTTTTGTATTTTTTGTAATTATAGCTCTTACAATAGAACCTGAATTTACTAATTTTTTAAAAATATCAAATTTTACATCTTCTCTGGTAAAAATATTTGTTAAATCTTTTATAATCAGTGGATTTCGTAGGTCTGGTTTATCAGTCCCGTATTTTTTCATTGCCTCTTTATAGGGAATTCTTGGAAATTTTTCACTTAAGATTTTTTTTGATGAAAATTCTTTAAATAATTTAATCATTAATTTTTCAATTACATTAAAAATATCTTCTTGTTCTATAAATGACATTTCTATATCTAGTTGATAAAACTCACCTGGGCTTCTGTCCGCTCTAGCATCTTCATCTCTAAAACAGGGCGCTATTTGAAAATATTTATCAAATCCTGATATCATTATTAATTGTTTAAATTGTTGTGGAGCTTGTGGTAATGCATAAAATTTTCCTGGATTTAATCTGCTTGGAACTAAAAAATCTCGCGCACCTTCTGGACTAGAGGATGTTAATATTGGAGTTTGATATTCTAAAAAACCTAAATTTATCATTTCAGATCTAATAAAAGAAATTACTTTAGATCTTAAAATAATATTTTTATGCATCTCATCTCTTCTAAGGTCTAAAAACCTGTATTTTAATCTTATATCTTCAGGATAATCTTGCTCGCCAAAAACTGGAATTGGTAATTCTTTAGCATTTGATAAAATTTCAACTGACTCAACTGAAATTTCAATCTTACCAGTTTTTAAATCTATATTTTCAGTGCCGGTTTCTCTTTTTACTACTTTGCCACTTATTTTTAAAACAGACTCTGGTTTTGATTTTTCTAGAATTGGAAAAAACTTATTTTTATTTTCTATTACACATTGAGTGATACCATAGTGATCTCTAAGATCTATAAATAACAAATTACCGTGATCGCGTTTTCTATGAAGCCAACCTGATAAATGAACATTATTATTAATTTCATTTTCAGTTAACTCAGAGCATTTATGCGTTCTATATTTATTCATTGATTTAATGCTTTTTTTATTAGATTAATATTTATAGACTTTCCAGAAGATAACGACAATTCATCAACATCTTTAAGAAATTTAAACATTTTTTCATATGATCTTTCTACATTCTTTATAATGAATTCCGATATTTTAGGATCAAGTGTGATTTGTTTATCGGATAAGGATTTTGATATTATAACTTGAAGTAAATCATCTGTAGGTAAATCTATACCGATAAATAAAAAACTATTAATTCTAGATTTAAGGTCTTTAAGTGTAAAATTTAATTCTCTAATTGATGAAATACTATTTATAACAATATAATTGTCCATTTGTTTAGATTGGTTTAAAATTGAGTAAAATAATTTTTCATCAATATTATTTTGATAATCATCTATTATCAAACAATCTATACTATTAAGATCTTGTATAATTTCACTATCAATATTTTTTGCTGCAATTAATTTTATTTTTTTTATTTTTTTTTCTAGAATTTTTGATAAATGTGTTTTTCCTGAGCCTGCAGCACCAAAAATATTTAACCATTTTCCAGGCCATCTTGGCCAACTTTCAATTAATTTATAGGCAGGAAAATTATTACTCGAAACATAAAAATCTTGTTCATAATATTTCATTTTAAAAGGAAATTTAAATAGTAATTGTTTCATTAAATAATTTTAATACTCCAATCATCACCTGATAATTTTAAAATAATTTTTTCATTTTTTAGTTGTTCCATTATCTTTTCTAATTTGCCTAAATATTTTATTCTTAAGTAAACTGAGTTTTTGTTAAATTCCTGAACGTAGATATTTTCAATTAAACTTATTTTTTTAAGTCTAGATCTTAATTCAGCCAAATTATTTTTTTTACTAAATTTAAGATTCACATTTAAAAAAGATGGTATTCTTATATCAATTAAG
>JAOHNF010000017.1 GCA_028103285.1 Candidatus Pelagibacter sp.
TATTCTTTTTAGAAATAGCTTTAATTATTAAATTAATTTTTTTTTTTAACGATTTAGCAGTGTGAAAGTTATTATATCTAATATTAAATTGAGCATTCACTCTTGAAGGTATTACATTGTGCGCCTTATTGTCGACATTAACAGCTGTAAATTCAAGATTTGATGGCTGAAAATTTTTATTTCCTTTGTCAAATTTTTTATCTTTAAGTTTTTTGCAAATTAAAATTAAAGTATTGATAGGGTTATTTGCCAAGTGAGGATAAGCCACATGACCTTGAGTTCCAGATATCTCGATTTTTCCTGTAAGGCTGCCACGTCTTCCAATTTTAATCATTTCACCTAGTTTGTTTGGGTTTGTAGGCTCACCAACTATGCAAAAATCAATTTTTTCTTTTCTTTTTTTTAAGTAATCAACTACTTTTTTTGTACCGTTGATTGCCAATCCTTCTTCATCACCAGTAATTAAAAAGCTAATTGATCCATCAAATTTTGGTTTTGTTTGTAAAAATTTATTCACAGCTGAAATAAAGCAGGCTATTGAGCTTTTCATATCATTAGCGCCCCGACCAATTAAATAATTTTTTCTTACTGAAGGTTTAAAAGGATCAATAGTCCAATCTTTTATATTACCTGGTGGAACCACATCAGTGTGACCCGCATAACAAAGATTAGGCGCTTTCTTACCAAGTCTTGCATAAAGATTTTTAATTGGTTTACTTTTTTTATCTTTAAATTCTAATATTTTACACTCAAATCCTAGTGACTTTAATTGTTTGTTTAAAAAATTAATTGCACCTGCATCTTTTGGAGTGATACTTTGAAATTTAATAAGATCTTTAGCCAATTTTAGTTCATTAATATTTGGCATTAATCTCTTAACAAATCATTTATTGAAGTTTTACTTCTAGTTTTTTCATCGACCTGTTTAACGATTACAGCGCAATAAAGTGATGGGCCGTCTAGATTTTTCTTATTAGGCAAAGTTCCTGGTACTACGACTGAATAAGCCGGCACTTTTCCATAAGAAATTTCGCCTGTCGATCTATTAACTATTTTTGTAGACGCTCCGATATAAACTCCCATTGAAATCACAGCTCCTTCTTCAACTAAAACACCTTCAGCTATTTCAGAACGAGCTCCGACAAAACAATTATCCTCAATTATTACAGGACCTGCTTGTAAAGGTTCAAGAACTCCTCCAATACCAGCTCCTCCGGATATATGACAATTTTTTCCAACCTGGGCGCAGGAACCAACTGAAGCCCAAGTATCTATCATTGTACCCTCATCAACATAAGCTCCGAGATTTACAAAACATGGCATCAAAACAGCATTTTTAGCTATGAAAGATCCTTTTCGAACAACTCCATTGGGCACATGTCTATAACCAGCATTTTTCCAATCCTCTTCTTTCCAATTAACAGATTTTCCAGGAACTTTGTCGTACCAAGAAGTATATGGACCCCTTAGTATTTCCATTTTATTTATTTTAAAACTTAGAAGTATAGCTTTTTTGACCCACTGATTTACTATCCAAGTTCCATTTTTTTTTTCAGCAACTCTAACTTTTCCTTGATCAGTTAACTCTATAGTTTCTTTTATTGCATCAATAATTGATTTATCAGAATTGGCATTTATTTTTTCTTTATTTTCAAAAGCTTCATTAATTATTTTCTCAAAGTTATCTAAGTTCATTTATCTCCTTTAAAAAGTTTGCCAAATTTTTTGTTTTATAATTAATAAAATCAGAATCCGAGTATTTGGCTGCCCAAGGTTCATCATTTTCTATCCAAACTGTTTTCATACCTAATTCATGTGCAGGTTTTAAATTTCTTGCTATATCTTCAAAGAATATACAATATTGTGGCTCTATTTTGAAATTTTCTATAATTTTTTCATATGGTTGTTTAGAAGGCTTGGGTACAAAATCAGAGTCAACAATATCAAAAACACCATCAAAAAGCTTTTCAATACCTATTCTTTTTGTAACATTTGCCGCATGAGCTTTAGAGCCGTTAGTAAATATGATTTTTTTGCCATTGAGTTTTGTAATTTCTTTTTCTAAAGACTCATTTTTTTGTAAAAAATTTAGATCAACATCATGAACAAATTCTAAAAATTCGTTTGCATCAATTTTATGGTTTTTAATCATACCGTTCAAAGTAGTATTATACTCATGGAAGTAGTTTTTTTGTATTTTTTTAGCTTCTTCAATGGTGACGTTAAGTTTATCTGATATAAACTTTGACATTTTTTTATCCACTTGATCAAAAACTTTTGTATCACCTGAATATAAAGTATTATCTAAATCAAACAACCAATATTTTATATCTTTTAATTCTTTCATTATCTTATTAAAGTTCCTGCGCCCGCATCTGAAAATATTTCGTTTAAAATTGAATGTTGTTTTCTTCCATCCATTATAACAACACCTCTGACACCGTTATTTACCGAGTCTAAACAGGTATTAATTTTAGGTATCATTCCACCAGTAATAGTACCATCTTTAATCATTTCTAATATCTTTGAAGAAGTAATTTCTGATATTAATTTCTTTTCTTTATTTAAAACACCTTCAACATTTGTCATTAAAAGTAATCTTCTAGATTTTAATGATTTAGCAATTGCTCCAGCAGCTGTATCACCATTAATATTATAAGCTTGTTCATCGTCTCCTAAACCCAATGGGGCAACAACTGGTATCTGATTATTTTTTATTAATTTATTTATAACATCAGTATTAATTTTTGCTGGAATTCCAACAAATCCAAGTTCTTCATTTTCAGGCTTTACACTAATAATATTTTTTGTTTTCGTATTTATTGATACAGCCTTTGAACCTTTTTCATTTAAAGAATTTACAATATCATTATTAAAGTCGACTAATACCTTCTCAACAATATTAATAATTTTTTCATCAGTAACTCTTAAACCTTTGATAAACTTAGTTGGAATGTTTGATTTTTCTAGTTCTATTTTAATCCTTGGCCCTCCTCCGTGCACAACAATTATAGAAAGGCCTAATTTATTTAAAATACCAATATCTTTAATAAAGTTATCAAATATATTTCTATCAATTAGAACATTGCCTCCATATTTAATTACAATTGTTTCACCTTTATATTTTTCAACATACTTGCTTATATTCTCAATATCCGGTGCGGATGAAGGCCAATTATTTTTGATTTCCTCTAAAGAAATATTACTAGACATTTAATTTGTCTTAACAGTCGTATTTTTATTAATTACCCACTGTTGAGCAATTGTTAAAATATTATTAACAGTCCAGTAAACAACTAGCCCTGATGGGAATGAAGCTAAAATTATTGTTAAAAAAAGAGGGAAGAATGCAAAAATTTTTGCTTGTATAGGATCTGTAGGGGCAGGATTTAATTTTTGTTGAACCCACATTGAAGCACCCATTAAAATTGGCCAAATCCCAATAACCATAAAGCTTGGTGGGTCCCAAGGAATTAATCCAAATAAATTAAAAATAGAAGTAGGGTCTGCTGCAGACAAATCTTTGATCCATCCAAAGAATGGCTGGTGTCTCATCTCTAAAGAGATAAATAACATTTTATAAATAGCAAAAAAGAAAGGTATTTGGATCAATACTGGTAAACAGCCCGCTGCAGGATTAATTTTCTCCTTTCTATACAGGGACATCATTTCTTGCTGTAATTTTACCTTATCGTCTTTATGAAGTTCTTTAAGTCTCGTCATCTCAGGTGTAACAGCTTTCATTTTTGCCATTGATCTGAATGAAAAGTTCGCAAGTGGGAAGAATAAAGCTCTAATAGCTAAAGTTATTAAAACAATTGCAATTCCAAAATTTCCAGAAAATTTAAATAAATAATCAATCACAAAAAATAAAGGTTTTGTAAAAAAATAAAACCAACCCCAATCTATAACTAGATCTAATTTATTTATATTTTGTTCCTCCGCATAAGCATCAATTGTGTTTACTTCTTTTGCGGCTACAAATAGTCTAAAATTGTTAGATCTGTTTGAAGAAGCATTGATCTTTATAGGTTCATTGATTATGTAGTTTGCTTTAAAAGCATTATTGTATCGAAAAGTTGATTTAAAATTTTTTCCTTTTTCTGGAACCAGAACTGTCATCCAATATTTATCTGTAATACCTAACCAACCTTCGTTAGTTTCTCTGACAATCTTATTATCTTCAATATCGTCATAGTCATCCTCTTTTAGCTCATCGTCGAAAACACCTATAAAACCTTCATGAGATATATAAAAGTTTTGAATATCATCAGGAATTTTATTCCTTGTAATTTGCGCGTATGGATAAAGCTCAATATCTTTAGAAGAATTGTTTTGAATTTCTTGGGTAACATTAAATAAATACTTTTTATCTAATTCAATTTTTTTTTTGAAAATAATTCCTTCTTTATTATCCCATTTAATTGTTATTGGAGATTTATCAGTTAATATTTTATTTCCTTCAATCTTCCATTTAGAATTTTGTGTCGGTACTTTAGTAGTATTTCCAATGCTAGCCCAACCCGACTCAACATAAAATCCATTTTCTGACTGTGAAGGATTTAAAAAGTTAATATTTTTTTCGCCGTTAACTTTTTGCTTATGATTTTTAAAAGAAATATCATCTATTAATCCACCTTCTAAAGAAATTGATCCAACAATATTTCCATTCTCAATTTTAATTCTATTTGATTTATTTATAGAGTCTTTTCTAGAAATTTTTTTTTCTACATTAATTTGATTAATAGATGGAGCTTGATTTGTGTTTGGTGTAATTGAGTTTTCTGTTTTTTGCTGTATTTGATTATTTACTTTTAAATTTTGATTATCTTCTTTAGGTGTTTCAAAAAAGGCACCCCAAAAAAGTAAAACTGACATCGACAAGGCGATTGCTACAAATACGTTTTTATTATCCATCTGAATTTTCTTTTTTTAATGTATTTTTATTAGGCACAAAATCTAAACTAGATCCACCGCCTAAAAATTTAATAGGATGACAGCTCAAAACTCTTTTCATGCCCATGTAAGAACCTTTTGATAACCCAAATTTTTTAAGTGACTCAATATAATATTCTGAACAAGGTGTTAGGTATCTACAATTATTTCCCAACAATGGAGAGAATATATATTTATAAATTTTAATAAGATTAATTTTAAATTCAATTAGTAATTTTATCATTTAATTTTTATTTTGTTAAAACACTTTTCCATCAAAGGCATTAATGTGCTTTGTTTTTGTATATAAGCATTTGATTTACCGAAAACTATATAAGTATAATCTTTACTAATTGCACCTCTTTTTTTAATTAGTTTCTGTACAATTGCTTTTAATTTTCTTCTTATTTTGTTTCTTTTAACCGCATTTCCAATTTTTTTTTTCATAACAAAACTAATGAGCAAATTGGTTTGATGTTTTGGTTTATAAAAGTTTTGTGCAGCAAAAATAGAAAAAAAATCTGAGTGAACTTTCTTTTCTTTTAATGCTTTTATGAATTGGTTGCTTTTTTTTAAACTCTCAAGCTTAACCATTAAATATTATGTTGAAATAGTCTTTCTGCCTTTAGCTCTTCTTCTTGCAATCAGCTGTCTTCCAGCTTTGGTCGCCATTCTTGACCTAAAACCGTGCCTTCTTTTTCTAACTAAATTACTTGGCTGATAAGTTCTTTTCATAAATATTAAAAGTTATATATTTTAAATGTTGCTTGTTGTACAGATAAATTATGAGTAAAAATTTCAGAATATTTTTAGGTTTTACTTACTTACTGATACTTGTTGTATTTCTTTATTTTATTTTTTCGAAGATTCAAATTAATAGATTAAGTGATTTTTCATACTATAAAGAATTACAGCTCAATCTTGACACTTTGATAAGTAGCAATCTTATAATTAATGCTATTTATTTTTTTACATTTTCTGTTATTTGGGTTGCTTTAATGGGCTTTGGATCACCAATTCTAATTATTTCTGGAATTTTATTTGGCAAGTGGATTGGTACGATTATTTCAATTTTCTCTCTTACTATTGGCGCTATAATTTTGTATTCGATTGCTAATTTCTTCTTTAAAGATTTTGTAAAAAAAATTCTAGAGAGAAAATTTAAAAAATATATTCAGTTATTTAAAAAAAATGAATTTTATTATTTTTTTATTTATAGATTTGTTGGTGGACTAGGAGTACCTTTTTTTTTACAAAACATGCTTCCAGTTTTATTTAATATGAAAAAAACAAATTATTTTTTTTCAAGTTTTTTAGGCTTCTTTCCAAGTGTTTTTATCTTTAATACAATTGGGGCAGGATTGAATGTATATATACAACAATCAAATACTTTTAGTTTTTTGGAATTAGTTTTATCTGCAGAAATTTATTTACCAATTATAATGTTTATTTTTTTAATTATCATATCCTTATTGGTGAAAAAGAAATTTTTTAAAAATGTCAATTAATCAAAACACACTAGCAAATCATCCTAGTCCTTATTTACAACAACATAAAGATAACCCTGTTAATTGGCAAATATGGAAAAGTGAAATATTAGAAATAGCAAGGAAAAATAAAAAACCAATTATATTAAGCATAGGATACGCAAGCTGTCATTGGTGCCATGTAATGGCCCATGAAAGTTTTGAAGATCAAGAGACAGCAGACATAATGAATAAATATTTTATAAATATTAAAGTTGATAGAGAAGAAAGACCAGACCTAGACTTTGTTTTTCAAAGCTCATTTCAATTATTTAATCAAGTCGGTGGAGGCTGGCCTCTAACTATGTTTTTAGATGAGAATGGCGTACCTTTTATGGGAGGAACATATTTTCCAAAAATTTCTCAAAACGGACTTCCATCATTTAAAGAAGTGCTGCAGAAAATACATACTGTTTATGCCGAACAAAAAGTAAATATAATTCAACAAAAAGATCTTATTATTAAAAATTTAGAATTAAAGAAAAATTCAGTTTTAAATCAAGATTTGGAAGCAATTTTAGAAACATCTTTAAATCATCTTGATCCAATTAAAGGAGGCTATAAAGGAGCCCCAAAATTTCCAGTTTTTAATTTTTATGAAACACTTTTATATTTTTACAATACAACTAATAATAAAAAATATTTAGATCCTATATCTTTATTATTTAAACAGCTTTGTTCAAAAGGTATTTATGATCACGTTGAAGGAGGGATATCAAGATACACCACCGATGAAGATTGGATAATTCCACACTTTGAAAAAATGCTTTACGATAATGCACAATTTATTTCGTTATTATCAAAATATTGTAAGGTAAATAAAGAAATTTATTACAGAGAAAAATTAAGTCAAACAATTGAATTTATTAATAAAGAATTTTTAAATAAAGAACATCTTTTAGGATCAGCTTATGACGCTGATAGCGATGGAGAGGAGGGCAAATACTATGTTTATAATTTTGTAGATATTAAAGAGATAAAAGATATTAGAGATTACTTTGAAATAGACGCAAATGGAAATTGGGAAAATAAAATTATATTAGTTGAAAAAAAGAAACCTCCTAAAGACTTATTAGACAAGCTTATGCAAATTAGATTAAAGAAAAAAAAACCCTTTTTTGACAGCAAAACGCAGTTAGACCTGAATTGTCTATGGGTTAGCGGACTAATTTCTGCACATGAGATTTTACCACAAAAAGGTTATTTAAGATTAGCAGAAAAATATTTTTCATATATTGAAAAAAAATATCTCAATCATACTATTCAACATAGTTATTCTAAAGAAATAGTATTTTTAGAAGATTATGCCTTTTTGATAAATGTTTTGAATGACCTCTCAGATAAAACCATGAATTTTAAATATAAAAATCTTGCTAAAAAATTGAGTATAGAGGCAATAAGCAAATTCTATTTAAAAGAAAAAGATATTTTTCAAAAAAATTTAAAAGAAAATAATGACATTTTTTTTAAACCAATAGATATTGGAGATAACACAATTCCTAATGGAAATGCTATTATGTTAATTAATCTTATGAGACTTGGAATGTCTGAAGAAGCTAAAAAACTAGCAAGTAGTTTAAATGGATATTTGAATATTTATAAAAATCACATGATGACAGCTATTAGAGCAATTGATTTTTTTAATAAAATGAGTTCTGGGAAAAACTGTAACGAACAAGGCTGTAAAATAAATGAATAAAAAAATTAATTGGTTGGCATGGTTATTGCTGGTAATTTTATGGAATTATGGTTTTCCAGAAGCTTCACCATTTATGGATGTGTCAGTTGCCGTATTTTTGTCAATATTCTTTATAATTATACAGGTACTTCAATCAAGATACTTGCAAAAAAGTAGCTCAAGAAGTAAATTTAGAAATTAATGAAGGAGCGCTTCTTATGGGAATTCACTACGATTATAAATCAACACGTGGCGATAAAGCTATGAAAAAAGAAGCTAAGCGCAAAGCACGAATTGAGGAACGAAAAGCAAAACGGTCTACCAGTGACGAGAAAGTGCCTAAAGAAAAAATAATGCACGATATTGATAAGCCCATTACTTTAGAGGACTTAACCAATCCAGATAAAGATTAGTATTTAATGAAACCTTTTGAAAAAAAAGTTTCACTACTAAAGATACGTGAAACTGCATTAAAAAAAAATTTAAAAAAAAGAAAAAAATTTAAAAAAAAGAAAAAAATTTAAAAAATTAACAAAAAGGAAAAATGTCGGTTTTATCAGACAATTGGATAAAAAAAATGGCCAAGACAAAAGGCATGATCAAACCTTTTGTAGATAAACAAGTTAGAAAAGGAAAAATTTCTTTTGGATTATCCTCGTATGGCTATGACGCGCGGGTTTCAAATGAATTTAAAATATTTACCAACGTCAATTCAGGTATAGTTGACCCTAAGGTTTTTAAAAAAGAGAGTTTCGTTACAAAAATAGGAAAAGAATGTATTATACCTCCAAATTCATTCGCTCTAGCCAGTACTATGGAATATTTTAAAATTCCAGAGGACGTTTTAGTTATCTGCCTTGGTAAATCTACTTATGCAAGATGTGGTATTATAGTTAACGTAACACCGTTAGAACCTGGATGGGAAGGACATGTCACTTTAGAATTTTCTAACACAACTCCACTCCCAGCAAAAATTTATGCAAATGAAGGTGTTGCTCAATTTGTTTTTATAAAAGGTAATGAAAAACCCGGTATTACTTATGCAAATAGAAAAGGAAAATATATGAAACAAAAAGGTGTTACACTTCCAAAAATTTAATTCTCTATAATGCAAAAGCTTATAATTAGAGGTAAGAAAGAGTTAATTGGAAAAATTTCTATATCAGGTTCAAAAAATGCTACCTTACCAATCTTAGCCGCAACAATCTTAGCAAGTACAGTAAAGTTAAAAAACATTCCTTTAGTTAAAGATATACTCACCATGGTTCAGCTACTTAATTTTATTGGGTTAGAAACAAAATTTTTAAAGAATAAGAGCATCTTGGAAATTAAGAATAAAGAAAAAAATATTAATACATTAGCGCCCTATAAACTTGTTAAAACCATGAGAGCAGGAGTTTTAGTTTTAGGCTCATTATTAACTAAATACGGAAAAGCAAAAGTTTCACTACCAGGTGGCTGTGCAATTGGCACAAGGCCAGTAGATTTACATTTATTTGCTTTAAAAAAGCTAGGAGCAAAAATAAAAATTAAAAATGGGTACATTATAGCTGAAGCAGTAAATGGATTAAAGGGAGCAACAATAAAATTTCCAATTATCTCAGTAGGGGCAACAGAAAATGCTGTTCTTGCAGCTTTTATGGCAAAGGGCAAAACAGTTTTAAAAAATTGTGCAATTGAACCAGAGATAAAAAATTTAATTTTATTTTTAAAAAAATTAGGTGGAAAAATTAAATTATTGGGAAGGACAATTACTATTAATGAAAGTAAAATAAAGAAAAAATTGATTAGTCATGAGATAATTTTTGACAGAATTGAAGCAGGAACTTATATGATAGCTAGCGCACTAATTGGTAAGAAAGTTATTATCGATAAAATTGATCCAAATATAATTAAAAATGAAATAAATATTTTAAAAAAAATGGGTGTTAAAATTAAAAAATTTAGTAATTCAATTATAGTACAAAAAAACACTAAGCTTAAAAAAATAAATGTAACCACTAAACCGTACCCTGGATTTCCAACAGATCTGCAAGCTCAATTAATGGTCTTAAT
>JAOHNF010000018.1 GCA_028103285.1 Candidatus Pelagibacter sp.
ATCAAATTTTGTAGTAGCATTTTTTTTTACCAACTCTAATACTTCTTTTGCAGAAATTTTTTTTTCTTTAACTGCATTTTTTAAAATCATTTTATATCTTTTAGATTTATTTTTCATAGCTATTCTTTAACTTCAATACCCATTGATCTCGCAGATCCACAAATAATCTTTGTTGCTTCTTTAATATCAAAAGCATTTAAATCTTTCATTTTTTCTTTAGCAATTGTTTCAGCCTGTTTCATTGTAATTGAACCAGCGACAACTCTACCTGGTTCTTTAGACCCACTTTTTAATTTAGCCGCTTCTCTAATAAAATGTGAAGCAGGAGGGGATTTAATTATAAAATCAAATTTTTTATCTTTATATACAGTAATAACTACAGGAACTGGTTTGCCCATAAAAGCTTTTGTCTTTTCATTAAATGCTTTACAAAATTCCATTATATTAATTCCTCTTTGACCCAGTGCAGGACCAACTGGAGGAGCAGGATTAGCTTGACCTCCTTTGATTTGTAGCTTTACGTAACCTGTAATCTCTTTTGCCATCTAATTTTTTTCCACTTGATTAAATTCTAAATCTACTGGTGTTGCTCTACCAAATATAGAAACTGACACTTTAAGTCTAGATTTTTCTTCATCTATTTCTTCAATTAAACCATTAAATGAAGCAAATGGGCCATCACAAACTTTGACTTTTTCACCTATTTCAAAATTCATACCAGTTTTTTGATTATCTGCATTTTCGGAAACTTGACCAAGTATTCTTTGAATCTCTGCATCTGATATAGGTGTTGGTTTGTCGCCTGAACCTAAAAAACCACTTACTTTTGTTAAATTTTTTATTAAATGATAAATTTGTTTTGTTAGTTCGACTTTAAGTAAAACATAACCTGGAAAATATTTACTTTCTTTTTTTGTTCTTTTACCTTTTTTTACTTGAGTAACTTGATGAGTAGGAACTAAAATTTCTCCAATATTATCTTCAAGTTTATGTTTTTTAAGCTCTTCTGTAATTGACTCAACTACCTTTTTTTCAAAACCAGAATATGCTTGTACAATATACCAATTCATAAATTAAAAGTTAATTGTTAAAACAAGGTTAAGTAAGAATCTTAAAATTTGATCTAAAAATAAAAAGAATATAGCTGCAATAGATGCTAGCGCAAAAACCATAACTGCGCCCATCATAGTATCTTTTTTAGTAGGCCAAGTAATTCTAAAGGTTTCTTGCTTAACTTCCTGGATAAATCTTAAAGGGTTTTTCATAACATTTTTCAATTTTGGCAGGAGCGGAGGGACTCGAACCCACAACCTCCGGTTTTGGAGACCGGCGCTCTACCAATTGAACTACGCTCCTAAGCGTTTATTTAACTATTTTAGTTACTACTCCAGCTCCAACTGTTTTACCACCTTCTCTTATTGCAAAGTTTAAATTATCATTCATCGCAATAGGGGTAATTAATTTCACAGAAAATTTACCGTCATCACCAGGCATTACCATTTCTGTGCCGGATGGTAAGGTAACTTCACCCGTTACATCTGTAGTTCTAAAATAAAACTGAGGTCTATATTTTGTGAAAAAAGGAGTGTGTCTGCCGCCCTCTTCTTTCTTTAAAATATAAGCTTGCGCTTCAAATTCAGTGTGTGGAGTTATAGATCCAGCTTTACAAAGAACTTGTCCTCTTTGCACATCATCTCTTTCAACACCTCTTAAAAGAA
Organism: Candidatus Pelagibacter sp.; assembly: GCA_028103285.1. The sequence continues at coordinate 1,719 of JAOHNF010000018.1, forward strand.
TTCCAACGTTGTCACCAGCTTCACCACTATCAAGAAGTTTTCTAAACATCTCAACACCAGTACACACTGATTTTTTTGTGTCTTTTATTCCAACGATTTCTATTTCTTCACCAACTTTAATAACACCTGCCTCTATTCTTCCTGTAACAACAGTTCCTCTTCCTGAAATTGAGAAAACATCTTCAACAGGCATTAGGAATGGCTTATCTTTTGGTCTATCTGGCTGTGGAATAGTTTCGTCAACTGCTTTCATTAATTCCATAATTGCATCTTTTCCTAATTTAGGATCACCACCTTCAACTGCCATCAATGCGGAACCTTTTATAATAGGAGTTTTATCTCCAGGAAATTTATAAGAAGTTAATAATTCTCTTATTTCTTCCTCAACAAGATCAACTAACTCCTGATCTTTTACGGTATCAATTTTATTTAAAAAAACTACGATAGAGGGAACACCAACTTGTCTTGCTAAAAGAATATGCTCTCTAGTTTGAGGCATTGGACCGTCAGCAGCATTAACAACTAAAATTGCTCCATCCATTTGTGCTGCACCGGTAATCATATTTTTTACATAATCAGCGTGACCTGGACAATCTACGTGAGCGTAATGTCGTTTTTCAGTTTCGTATTCTACGTGTGCAGTTGAAATTGTAATTCCTCTTTCTTTTTCCTCTGGAGCTTTATCTATTTGATCGTAAGCAACAAAGTTTGCACTAGATGTTCCACCTGCTTCAGATAATACTTTAGTAATTGCAGCGGTTAATGTTGTTTTACCGTGGTCTACGTGTCCAATTGTACCTATGTTACAATGTGGTTTAGTTCGTTGAAACTTCTCTTTTGACATTTTATTTTTCCTTACTTTATATTTGTTTAACTTTAAATTTTGGAGCGGGTAAAGAGAATCGAACTCTTACATCCAGCTTGGAAGGCTAGCGTTCTACCATTGAACTACACCCGCAAAATCCAAACTTAACACGCCCTTAATTATTAAAACTTATTAAGTCTGGTGGAGGGGGAAAGATTCGAACTTTCGAAGACCGAAGTCAACGGGTTTACAGCCCGCCCCATTTGACCGCTTTGGTACCCCTCCTTAAATCTTTGGGATACCCACTAACTTAAAAAGCATTTAACAACAAGCGTTTTTATAAGCATTTGTATAATAAATGCAATAAATCATTTTACCATAAAATATGCTAATAATTTGAGTAAATAGCCTAAAAAACATGAAAAAAACAACCTTTTTAATAGTTGGAAAACACGCGGTTTTAGAAGCGTTAAAAAACCCTTCTAGAAAGATTGACAGAGTATTTGTAACTGAAGATGCTCAAAAAAAACTTAATAGAGAAAATCAATCTTTAAATTTATTTAAAAAGATAAATGTTTTTTATAAATCTAGAAAAGAATTAGACAATCTATGTGGACGAGACGAAACTGCTCATCAAGGATTAGTTGCTGAAGTTGAACAATTAGAAGAAATTACTCTTAAAGAATTTATTTTAGAAAATAAAGAAAACAATATTAACTTTATTGCCCTTGAAGAAGTTACAGACCCAAGAAATATTGGATCAATTATACGTAGTGCTGTTGCATTTGGCATAAATGGTATAATTGTAAAAGAAAGGTCTTTTCCATCAAAAAGCAAACTACTTTATAAAAGCGCTAGCGGTGGAGCTGAACATATTAAGATTTTTAAAGTTTCAAATGTGAACAACGCTTTAAAATATTTAAAATCTAAAAATTTTTGGATCAGCGCTTTTGATGTTAGTGCAACAAAGGATTTCACTACAAATAACTGGAAGGGTAATAATGTATTATTATTCGGATCAGAAGGTTTTGGAATTAAAGCTAAAACGTTAGATAAATCTGATTTTAAATTTAGGGTTAAAATGAACGGTAATATTGAAAGCTTAAATATATCAAATACAGTCTCTGTGGTATGCCATCATATTTTTCAATTAAAAAAATAGAAAATAATCTTTATTTGTATTGTTTTTTTGATAAAATTATTTTAAAGAACCATTCAAGCCCTCATAGCTCAATTGGTAGAGCAATTGATTTGTAATCAATAGGTTCGCGGTTCGAGTCCGTGTGAGGGCACCAGTTTTCGTTTAATTTTTATTTTGTAAACTCAAAACTAGCTTTTGTTTTTCCTTTTTCTAGAATTTTAAAATTATTAGATAACAATAAGTTAGTAATTTTTTTAAAGTCAAAACTTCCAATATCATCGAAAATGAAAATAGTTTGTTCTGATAAATGGTTTAAAAAATAGTTTACTTCGAAAGTAACATTTTCTAAATCATGAAGACCATCAAAATGCACTAGCTCAAACTTTTTAATAATTTTTTTCTTTTTTGAATAAATTGGATAACCGTCGTTAAATCTTTTAAAAAATTCATGAGTATCTAAATTAACAAAATTAAACTCTCCATAATGCTTAAAAAAATTTATTAGTGTTTCTCTTTTCATTAAATTCGTATAGTCGGCTTCTAAACTATTTTTTCTATCTTCTGAAAAAGTATAAGGTAGGTCACCATATGGATCTAAACCGATGTGAACTAATCCATTTAAACTTGGATGATATTTTCTATAAGCCTCAATGATTGTTTTACTTCCCATTCCCCTTCTTACACCTATTTCAAAACTTGCACCTATAGGTTTTAACAATCTTTTAACTGCTAAATCTAATATTTCGTATTCAATTCCGTCACCTTCAATATTGGTAATGAACAATTTTGACTTAAGGAAGTTTTTATATTTTTTTTTAATTTTTCTAAACAATATTATCCCTCATCAAACTTAATTAAATTATCTCTTTTCTTAATTGTTCAATTTTTATTTTCTTTTGCAAGCTTCTATTACTATCGTATAAAAGATTAAACTTCATACTTTTTTTTGTATAAACAATAATTTTTATTGCATTTCTAATTTCTATATTATCTGCAACAGCGCTCACTGGTCTTTTAATTGGATTTAAATTAGTAATTATTATTTTTGATTTATCGCTTAAAATTTTTCCTTGCCACCTTCGTGGCCTAAAAGCACTAATTGGTGCAATGGATATCTTTTTAGAATTCAAGTCTAATATTGGACCATTTACTGACAAATTGTAAGCAGTACTCCCTGCTGGAGTAGAAATCAAAACACCATCTGAAACTAATTTTCTAATAAGATATTTAGAATTATTTTTAATTGTCAAATTTGCAGCCTGTCTATTTTGTCTTAATACTGAAACTTCATTAATTGCTAAACATCGTTTAATTTTATTTTTTTTTGTCACTATCATTTCTAAAGGTGAAATAGTAATTAATTTAGATTTTAATAAATTTTTAATTATTAATTTTTTTGAAAATTTATTCATTAAGAAACCATAATTTCCTGAGTTTATACCATAAAATAACTTTTTAGAATTTTTGTACTTTTTTAAAGTTTGAAGCATAAAACCATCACCACCAATTACGATAACTAAGTTTTTTTTTTTAAACTCATATTTATTAAATATTTTAAAGATTTGATTTTTGATATTGGTTGATTTTGGATTTTTATCAAAAATTATTAATGGTTTATTCATTTTTAAAATGGTGCCCTCGGCCAGACTCGAACTGGCACTCCCATAAGGGCAAGGATTTTAAGTCCTTTGTGTCTACCAATTTCACCACGAGGGCACTGTGTTCTTTTTGTTGTTATTGTTAATATATTAATACATTAGAGTTTTAAAGTGTCAAAAATAATTAATTTATCTCTCTGTCATCTAGTTGTCATCTAGTCTTCCCATATAATCCTACAAATTATTTAAGTAAAAGGTAAAGCACGTAACAAAATATAGCTATAGCAAAAAACATTGCTAACTCTATTGGAAGTCCAAAAGCCCTCTAATGCTTCAGCAGTATTTTTAATTATTGACCCCATTAAAGTTTTTTATCTTTTAACTTAACACACATTCCACTGAATCTTTGAGCACCAGCAAATGCAACAGCAAATTGTTCAACAGTTGCATCTACAGGACGAGGTAAAGGCAGAATAAATTGTGCTTCACCAGTTTTTCGATTAATAGTTACAGTGTAGCCTCTGGCAATCCTGTTTTTATTTTTATAAACGTGAATAGAATAAATTGGACTATCTGATTCTGAAAGAATAGTCATAAAAGTTCCATCTCGATGAGTTATTTTTTTCTTTTCCTCTTGGTTTTTTATATTTCTTATAGGATCAAGTTTATATATTGAGGCCATATCATATACTTGAACTTTTTTAGAACCGTCACTATCATTAAAAGTACATTCTAAAACTGGTAAACTTGATCCTTTTGAAAATAAATTTTTTAATCCAATTTTTCCAACTCCGAAAACTCCTTTAAGAATAAGTGCTATAGCTATAATTAAACCGAATGTTCCTAATATTTTTACAAGATTATTTTTCATTCTTTGTTCAATAATTTTTTTAGCAAAGATTTAGATGATAAATTTAATTGTTTATCTTTTTTTGCCTTTTCTTTTGCTTCTCTTTGTTTTGCTAGAGCCATAGCTTTATTCAAATTTACTCTGTTATTTTCTTCTTCAAAGGCTTTTGCAAGCTCTTTTGGAATTCTATTGTTTTCACAATCACGCACAGCATTATTCATTTCCCGTGCTGCTGCTCTAGATGTGCTTAAACTGGATTGTAAAATTATAGTGCCATCAACGGCATCAGCATAATCCCATATATTTCTCATACAACTTCTAACAACTCTAATTATTTTTTCATTCATATTAAGATTGTAATCATTAAATCTATTAACTTCTGCTTCAGTATAGCATTCAACTACTCTTCTATACTTTCCATCTAATTTTATTGGCGAACGTTTAACGCAATCATTCCAATTATTTCTTTCTTCAAATGAATTATAATAATTATAAACAAGCTCATTCCAAGTAAGATATTCCACTCCTTTTTTTGATTGTAAATAATCACTAGCAAAAGCAATGTTTGGTACAAATACAATTAATATTGCAATAGTTTTTATCATTAATTAAATCCTCCTATTAAATGAGTGATGCTACTTAAAACCGAATAAGCCACAATCACTTTTGCTGAATATCCCCAAATAGCATTTTGTTTATTTATTTTTTTAAAATTACAATAAATAGTTGAGCTATTCCATATCCCTACATTTACCCAAACAAAATAAGCAGCATAAAATATAAAATAAATTAAAAAAAAGGTTGCTGTTGTTTCCTTTAATTGGTCTAAATTTATATAAGCATATGCTAGTGGACTGCCAACTAAAGCTGAACCAATTACTCCATATAGCCAAAATGTTTTGCTTAATGTTATATTACCATTCCATAAATTATTTAATAAATCTTCAAATGTTTGTTTTTGTGAAAATGATTTACTTGATTTAATTTTAGATTCTTTAACTGCTTTTGATGTAGGGTCAGGTACTCCACAATTTGGACAAACCCTAGCTTCTGTTGAAACTTTTTTTTTACATTCTCTACAAAATTTTAATGCCATAATTAAATTTTATAATTTTATTAAATAATCTTAACATATTTATCTCTCTGTCATCTAGTCATCCTCTAGTCTGCACAAATTAATTTGCCTTGATTTCTAACGTTAATTGAAGAGCTAAATAAGATAGTTAGGATTGATAATGTTTTGAGACTACCTGAGACTGTCTGAGACAATGAAGTTTGTTGATGAGTTTAAATTAATAACGCGTATAATTTTTACCGTAAAGGCATCCTGAGTGAATAGCTAACTGGCCACCGTTGTAATCGTCTAAGCTAAAACCTGATGCAATCTCATGTACTTTTTCTATACTTTCAGTTTTATTGTTTGGATCATTTAAATAAAATGGTATCCAAGCTACGTGGGCTCCGTATCCTCTAGTTTTTATGATGCTGATAGGCCTAGCTGTCATGTCTCCTGAAGTCTTTACTTCTTTATTATTATTTTTAATTAAATTTTTTGCATGAATTTCCATTTGAGATCTCAAAGTTCCTTTTTTAAATTTCATATCATAAACGTCAAAACCATTTAGTCTCAATACTTCAGCGCCTTGTATGACGTGATGAAGAGTTTCATTGTTGTGTCTTAAATTTTTTGAAAAAACTTTTCTTTTATCTAAAGTCCTCAATTGTTCTAAATATCTATTATAACCTTCTAGAAAAAATTCTTTATTATTTATAGCGGCTCCGTATAGCATTAAGCTTGTTCCTCTAGAAAATCGTTGATCAATCGCAATATAAGTTCCACCTGGTAGAGATTTATATCTACCGTTCGACCTTAAAAAAGTATTCTTATCAAGTTCATTAACATACTTACTAATTTGACTTATTTCACTATCGCTTAATTTATTTTTAGTTTTTAAATAATAGGTTGAATACGCTAATGATTTTATAATTATAGTTGTTACAAACGAAGGAGACGAGCCTCCTTTTCCCTCCCAATCAATTTTTTTAAAACTGTTTGAATTCGCTAGATCAATAATTCTTTTTTTAAAAATGTTGTCTTCTTTATCAGAGCCATACCCGGCAAATGCATTATTGAGATAAGCAACATTATCTTCAATAAACATTGACGCGCCATCTGCAGGCAATGCATCACTGTGACCCTGCACAAATTCAGAAAACTTATTGTTCATCGTCAATGCTCCGCGACCTGAATATCTGCAAGACTCTTCATTGACTTTTAATAAATCTAAAAGTTTTAAGTCTTTTGAAATTTCAATGCTATGTGAAGGAATTTGTAAAAATAATAATAACGATAAATTTAATATTATTAATTTTAAAAATTTTTTCATTAAATCATCTTACCAAATTTTATCTCTCTGTCATCTAGTTGTCATCTAGTCTGCACAAATTAATTTGCCTTGATTTCTAATGTTAATTGAAGGGTTAAATAAGAAAGTTAGAATTGATAATGTTTTGAGACTACCTGAGACTGTCTGAGACAATGAAGTTTGTGAATCCCTAGGCTTTTAAGTCCTTTGTGTCTACCAATTTCACCACGAGGGCACTGTGTTCTTTTTTTTGTTATTGTTAATATATTAATACACAGAAATTTTAAAGTAGTAAAAATTAATTTATTAATCTAATAATATTTTAGCAATTTTATCGGCAATTAAGATATTACCCTTTTTATTAAAATGTATATCGTTCCAAATGTAATAACTTCTATACACTTCTTCAAATCCCGTTGTATCAATATGATAATTAAAGTCCTCAAAATAATCAAAAAAATGATCACATCTAGCTTTACAAAAATTTTTCCATTCATTTCTATAATAGTAATTATTTTTTTTATTTAATAAATTTTGAGGCCAAGGATAGATAGCTAGGCTAAATTTTATATCTCTTTTCTTTAAAATTTGATAAATCTGATTTATATTAAATTTTGTCTCTTCATGTATTTCAAGTACAGTTTTACTGTTAATTTTATAGTTTTTAATGTCTTCATTTAGCCAAGATGTTTTACGTTCGACACTTTCGTCGAAAAGTATTTTTGAATTTTTAGGTAATGTTTTTATCTCAAGAGCTGGACTTTTTCTAATTTTTTTAACAACATAAAAATAATAATTAGTAAACGGAAAATTTTTTTTTAACCAAATTCTTCTTAAATCTTTTTTATTATGAACAACTGATAAATTATTTTTATCAATATGATAAAATGCTTCATCATAATAATCGCTTGTATCTAAAAAAAGTAACACATGATCAAATGTTAAACCTTTATTTAAAAAAAAATTAAGTTTAGCTAAATGTAATTTTGGTGAATAAGAACTAACGCCCATATTAGCGACTTCTGAACCTGATTTTTTTTCAAATATACCAACAAATGTATCTTCATAGTTTAAACCAAGTCCTTCTGTAAATGAGTCTCCCAGAAAACCAAATTTGAATTTTTTTGTTTTCGTAAAATTACAATTTGATTTAAATCCAAAATTATTTGTACAAAATCTATTATTTTTATCAATGCCAACAGATTTCATATTAACATTTCTTTTAAATGTGTGGTGAAAAGTATTATCCCAAACTCTAATTCTTT
>JAOHNF010000019.1 GCA_028103285.1 Candidatus Pelagibacter sp.
TTATATAAGCTCTTCCACAACCGATATCTAAAATTTTAGTATTTTTATTTAATCTAATTTTTGATTTAAGAAAATTATTAAAAGAAGAAATATATTTTTTTGAAGATAACCAAGTTTTATTATCCCAGTTTCTCAATCTTTTCATTAAAGAGCAACTATTGCAGCTGCCATTGATGCTAGTCTAGCTGGAGCACAATCTGCTCGACTTGTTATTACAACAGGAACTTTTCCACCAACCACAACACCAGCTGCACAAGCTCCCATAAAGTAAATCATCATTTTAACTAAGGCATTTCCAGCTTCAACATTTGGAACTAATAAAATATCGGTTTTACCAGCAACAGCATTTTCAATCCCTTTAATTTGCGCGGCATTTTCAGAAACAGAATTGTCAAAAGCCATTGGGCCAAATACGTCTGCATCTATAACTTCTTTTTTTGCACGTTCAGTTAATTCCTTGGCATCGATAGAACTGGGGACACTTTCTAAAACCTCTTCTGTTGCTGAAAGCACAGAGACCTTTGGCTTAATAATCCCAATTCTTTTTGCAAAATCTACAGAATTTTTAAGGATATGCATCTTTGTCTCTAATTTAGGTAAAACATTCAAAGCGCCATCAGTAATGATAAACGGTTTGTCATTTTTTCCTAATGTCATATGCCAAACATGACTTAATCTTTTTTTACCTATTAAATTTAAATCTCTTTTAAGAATAGCCTTCATCAAGATATCTGTATGAATATGACCTTTAACAATAATTTTTACTTTTCCTTCACTAGCCATTTTTGCAGCTATAGGTGCTGTATTATTTTCAATTGGCTCATCAATAATTTCATAATTTGAGATATCCCATTTGATTCCACTAGCTATTTTATCAATAACTTTTTTATCTCCAACAAAGATTGGATCTATCAAACCCTGATAAACAGCTTGTTTAGTAGACTCAATTGATACCGCTTTACCAGCGTTCACAATTACTACTTTAACAGGGCCTTTTGCTTTAGCTAATTTTAATAATTTTTCCGGACAGATAATTTTTTTTTTAGATAGCATTTAATTTATTCATCTCACTCAAAATTTTAGAAGGTATAGATATATCCTTATTTAAATTGTTTTTATAAGTCTTATTTTTTCTCTCCCCAGGGTAAAGAATTGATTTAAAACCTTTTGCCTTAGGTAGTCTTTTAACAAGTTTAATATTATTCTTCATTTCTTTAATAAAATTATTTCCTGGAAATATTTTTGGATTAATCGTTATAAATAAATGACCCATATTTTGTGGACCAGTAAAATCATCAAAAGGATCCCTTGTTTTTCCACCATGACTGCTACCGGTTAAAACACCACTTAATATATCAACCATCCAAGCTAAACCGGAACCTTTAAAACCTGCTATAGGAAGTTGAGTTCCTAATAATGCTTCTTTAGCGTTGGTTGTTATTCTACCTTTTTTATCTAGTGCTACACCGAATGGAATTTTTTCACCTAGTTTATCTGCTCTTCTAATCTTTCCTCTGTTGATCATAGAAGTAGAGGCATCTAAAATAAAAGGAACCTTACCTGTAGGAACTCCGAAACAAATAGGATTAGTTCCAAATAAAGATTTTTTAGCACCATGAGGAGCTAAAGCAGGCGGTGCATTTGTAAAACAAAAAATCATAAGATTTTTTTTAACCGCTTGTTCAGCGTAAAAACTAGACAATCCATAATGACCACTCTTTTTTACAGCAACCAAACCAATACCTGTTTTTTTTGCATTTTTAATTGCTTGATTAACTCCTATATCAGCAGAAACAAAACCAATACTGTTATCGGCATTTACATAAGAAACAGATGAACTAATTTTTTTTATTTTAATTTTTGGTTTAGGATTGATCAACCCTCTCTTTATGCGGTCACAGTACATCTTAAGTCTAGCTAAGCCATGTGATTTAGCATCAACCAGTTCAGCTTTAATTAAGTAATCTGCACAAATTTCAGAATGTTTTTTTGATAATTTATGTTTAGTGAAAATTTGTTTAAGTTTTAATCTTAGAATATTTTTTTTCACTTAATTTTTTTATTTCCTTTTTTTCCCCAGTAATCAATTCTTTGTTGTTGGTTTTCTATGAGCTTTTTGCACATTAAACCGTATTTTTTTGCTAAGGTTTGAAAATCATTTTGCGCGATTTTAGTAAATTTTTCCACTTCTATTTTTGTTGTTTTAGCCATAAATTTTGGTTTTAAACCCAAAACTTCACCTAAATCATAATTAAATTTTAAAGCAACATCTGCACTTTTTTCTAAGCCATTAATCATTTTTTTATCTTTTTTTGTTTTTTTAAAAACTTCTGCCCCTACTTTATAAAAACTGTAACAAGTTACATAGTCTTTTTGTATATTTGTAATTATATATTTAGCAACTTTTTCTGACTTAGTCTTCTCTAGTGAAAATGCTGAGAAAGGATAAAGTATAACTATCAGTAATATTAATTTTTTCATTAGCTTTCTAATTTATATTTTATAATTTTTTCACACTTAGATATCACACTTATACCTTCGGTATTATTTAAAACGCTCTTTATTTTAATAGTTTTATCAAATGTATCAAATATCATTTGCGTATAAAAAGCAGGATAGCCTGAAATTTCTGAAATAATTTGACCATCAACTTTCGATATACCTTTGGTATTAGAATTTTCTTTTTCTACTCTAGCGTCATTTAACCTAAGTCTTTCATACGTCTCATTGCTATAAATAAATTCTCTTGTCATCACACCTCTTTCGATATCAATTTTATATTCATTTTTTTCAAAACTAAAATCTTTGTTAGTACAATTTTTAAAAACTAAAATTTCTGCAAATGATGAAGAAAATGGTAAATGTAATAATAATATTAATAAAATTTTTCTCATAATTTCTATATACGCTATTAACTATTTAGAGTAATCTAATAATAAATAATGACAAATACAAATTACAAAACTATCGCATCAAAAATTAAATTTGAAGGTAGAGCTTTCATAAATGGCAAATATGTTGATGCAATAGATGGAGAAAAATTTGAAACAATTAATCCTGCTACGGGTGATATTTTATGCAATGTAGCCAAATGTAATTCTAAAGATGTTGACTTAGCTGTTAAAGTTTCTAGAAAAGCTTTTAATAGTGGAGTGTGGTCACGAACCTCACCAGAGTTTAGAAAAGATATTTTACTTAAATTTGCCGAATTGCTGAGAACACACGGTGTAGAAAATTCAGTTTTAGAATGCATAGACACTGGAAAATTAATTGGAGATTGTATTAACGAAGTAGCAAATGATGCACCTATGCATTTTCAATGGTATGGAGAATTAATAGATAAAGTTTTTGGAAAAGTTGGACCTACAGAACCTTCACTAACAAGTTTGATTGTAAAAGAACCTATTGGAATAGTTGCTGGCGTTGTGCCGTGGAACTTCCCTTTAATGATGGCTGTATGGAAAATGGCTCCTGCACTTGCTGCAGGTTGTTCTGTTATTATCAAGCCCGCAGAAGATACTCCTTTAACTGCGATAAGAGTTGCTCAAATTGCAAAAGAAGCAGGAATACCTGACGGTGTTTTAAATGTAATTCCTGGTTTTGGAGATGTTGGAGAAGCCTTAGGAAGACATGATGATGTTGATGCAGTTTCCTTTACTGGCTCAACTGAAGTTGGTGGATTATTTATGAAATATTCAGGTGAAAGTAATTTAAAAACAATTGGCTTAGAAATGGGAGGCAAAAGTCCTTTTATTGTTTTAGACGATGCAAAAATTACAGATGATTTAATTGATAATGCGATTAACTCAGCTTTTTGGAATGGGGGACAAAACTGTTCTGCTAATATGCGTCAGATCATACACAGTAAAGTGAAGGATGAATTTTTAGATAAAGTTACAAAAAAAGTTAAAGCCTTAAAAGTAGGAGATCCACTAGACCCAACTTCAAATATAGGTTCAATGATTTCAAAAAAACATTTAGCGACAGTAGATGGGTTTATACAAAAAGGAATTGATGAAGGCGCAAAACTTTTATTTGGTGGCGTATCAGGAAAAGAACAAAAAGGATTCTACGCAAAACCAACTTTATTTGATGGTCTAAAAGAAAATATGACTATTGCTCAAGAAGAAATATTTGGTCCTGTATTAGGCATATTAACAATTAAAGATACAGATGAAGCACTTAAAGTAGCAAGTAATTCTAAATATGGTTTACATGCTAGTGTATTCACCCAAGACATCGATAAAGCATTTCACTTAGCAAAAAGTTTACCTTGCGGAACTGTTTCAGTTAATACTTTTTCAGAAGGTGATATTAAAACTCCTTTTGGTGGATATAAACAATCAGGTTCACTAAGTAGAGATCAAGGTACAGAAGCTTTAAACCAATATTTACAGACTAAAACTATTTGGATTAGTCACTCATAATTTAAATGATCAAGCCTTTTAAAGTGAATGTTTCAGATGACATTCTAAAAGAAATCAACTCTAAAGTAAAAAATTATCCTTGGCATGAGATGCCTAAAGATGGTGGATGGGAATATGGTACCAACCTTGATTACATGAAAGAAATTTCAGATTACTGGGTTAATAAATTTGATTGGAAAAAACACGAAGAAAAAATAAATAAATTTTCTAATTTTACTACGGATGTTAATGGATTAAATATTCATTTCATAATGGAAAAAGGAAGTGGTTCTAAAGCTACACCATTGCTTTTAATGCATGGATGGCCTGGATCTATTGTAGAATTTTTAAATATTATTGAAAAGCTTGCTCATCCAGAAAAATTTGGAGGAAAAGAAGAGGATGCTTTTGATGTTATAGTTCCTTCATTACCTGGTTTTGGTTTTTCAGGAAGCCCATCAAGACCTATTGGTCCAAGAAAAATGTCTGATTTTCTAAATAAACTAATGATTAATAATCTTGGATATAAAAATTATTTAGCTCAAGGAGGAGATTGGGGAGCCACAATATGTAATTGGCTAGCTTATGATCATTTTAAAACATGTAAAGCTATTCATATTAATTGTTTAACAATGCGGTTACCTGACGGACCACAGACACAAGAAGAAAAAGACTGGCAAAATAAATTTGATAAAGATCAAATTATGCAAGATGGGTATAGAACTCAACAAGCAACAAAACCTCAAACTTTAAGTTATTCAATGATGGACAGTCCAATAGGAGTTGCTGCATGGATAATAGAAAAAATGTATTTTTGGTCTGATCTAAAAGATAAGAATTTAGAAAACGTGTATTCTAAAGATATTTTACTAGCCAATATAATGGTCTACATTTTAACTAAATCATTTAATACAGCATCATGGATTTATTACGGCAGAAGAGAAGAAGGAGGAAGATATTTTCCAAAAGAATTTAAAAAAATAGAGACACCAACTGGTGTTGCAATATTTCCCGCTGAAATGTCTACTTGGCCACCAAAATCTTATTTAGACCGTATGTTCAATGTTAAACACATAACTGAAATGCCTAAAGGTGGACACTTCGCTGCACTAGAGCAACCAGATTTACTTATTAGGGATATTGTTAAATTTTCTAGTATTTTAAAATAATGAAAAAACTTCCATCTAGTTGTGAAGAATGCGGAGAGAGTAAATCAATACTAACACAAGTTAGCAGTACTGTAGAAATTATATATTTGTGTAGTGATTGCTATAAAGATAAATATTCAGAAGAAACACAAAATAAAATTGAGAATTAATATGAAAAAATTATTTAAAAGGGGTAGAAAGCCATCTCAAGTTTCATCACAAGGCCTTTTAAAATTTGCTGACTCTATTAGTTTTAACGCGCAAAATTATATTCCAAAAGATGGAGTGTCTTTTTCTTTATTTAAAATTGAGATTTTAGCAGGATTAACAGTCGCGTTAGCCTTAGTTCCAGAGGCTATTGCTTTTGCTTTTGTTGCTGGAGTTACGCCTTTATCAGGACTTTATGCTGCTTTTATTGTTGGATTAATTACAGCTTTAATTGGAGGTCGTCCTGGAATGATTTCAGGAGCAACAGGGGCGTTAGCTGTTGTTATGGTAGCACTAGTAGCTGACCACGGTGCAGAATATCTATTTGCGACTGTAGTTCTAATGGGAATTTTACAATTGATTGCAGGAATATCAAAACTTGGAAAATTTATTAGAATGGTTCCTCAATCTGTAATGCTTGGATTTGTAAATGGTTTAGCAATAGTAATTGGGATTTCTCAGCTTAGTCAATTTAAAACAATTAATTCTACAGGTGGGTCAGTTTGGATTTCAGGCGACACATTAATGTACTCAGTTATATTTGTTGCTTTAACCATGTATATCATTTGGCTATTACCAAAAATGACTAAAGCCCTTCCATCTACATTAGTAGCTATTTTATTTACTACCATTATAGTTCTAATTTTTAAAATTGATATTCCAAATGTAGGTGATTTAGCTAGTGTAAAAGGAGGTCTTCCTGAATTTTCAATTCCATCTGTTCCTTTAAGTATTGAAACCCTAGAAATTATTTTACCGTATGCTTTTATTTTAGCTGCAATTGGATTAATCGAAAGTTTATTAACTTTAAATTTAGTTAGTGAGATTACCAATAAAAGAGGTGGAGCTAGTCAAGAGTGCATAGCGCAAGGGTTTGCAAATACTGTCACAGGTTTTTTTGGAGGTATGGGCGGATGTGCAATGATAGGGCAATCGATGATTAATGTTAGTTCTGGAGGTAGAACTCGTATAGCAGGAATAACGGCTTCATTATTTTTATTATTTTTTATTTTATATGCCTCTAAGTATATTGAAATGATACCAATAGCTGCTCTAGTAGGTGTTATGTTTATGGTAGTGATTGGCACATTTGCCTGGAATTCACTAAAAATTTTATTTTTTGTACCTAGAAGCGATGCGTTAGTCACTATTCTTGTTACTGTTGTTACTGTAATAGCGGACTTGGCTGTAGCAGTAATTGTTGGAGTGATTGTTTCAGCATTAGTTTTTGCATGGAAATCAGCGTCAAAAATTAGAGCTAACGAAAGATTATCTAAATCAGAAAAAGGTGCGAAAGTTTATGAAATAGAAGGACAGCTTTTTTTTAGCTCAGCAAATAGTTTTATAGAGATTTTTAATCCATCAAAGGATCCAAAAGTAGTGATTATTGATTTTGCAAAATCAAAAGTAATTGATCAATCTGCTTTAAAAGCAATTGAAGATATAGCTGAAAAGTACAATAGTTTTGGAAAAAAAGTTAAACTTAGACATTTAACTCGTGATTGCCATAAATTATTAAGTAGGGCAGGCCAACTTGTTGTTGATAGTGATGATGATCCAGATTATGGAATGGCAGTTGACTACGGTGTTAAATTAGGAATTTTTGGAAAATAAATAATGAAAAAACTAAAACCAAAACCACATCAAATTTGGGCATGGTGCTCTACATTAACAATTTTAGCAGGTGCTCTTACGGCAGCTTTAGGTCTATATCCTTATTATTCTTATATCTTTTTATTGGGCAACAGTGGTTTAGCAATAGTATCCTGGTTATGGAATGAAAAATCTTTAGTAGCTTTAAATGCTGGTTTAGCTAGTATTTATTTTATAGGATTAATTAATTATCATCTAAACTAAAATGACTCAATTAACACAAAAAGAAATTGATACATTTTCTCAAAAAATTTTAGAAGATTATGATTCAAACAACCCTGGTACAATATTTAAAGATAAAATTAAAATAAGTAATAGTGATGCCTTAATTCTTCAATCAACAGTTTCTAAACTAAGAGAAAAACGAGGTGAGAAAATTATTGGTTACAAAATAGGATGTGTTTTGAAAGAAACTCAAAAGAAAATGGGCTTTACTCAACCTGCCTGGGGAACACTTTGGGAAAATGAATTACATGAAAATGGAGCTACATTAAATAAAAAACAATATTCAAATCCAGCCATGGAAGCAGAGTTTGGAGTTATTTTAAATCGTGATTTAAAATCAAAAAATATTTCATTTGAATATATATTAGATTCTATTGAATCAATTTATCCATTAATAGAAATTCATAATTTAGTTTTTCATGGAGATACCCCTCACGGGGCAGAACTTCTTGCAAATAATGCTATTCATGCTGGAGTTATCTTAGGGCCAAAAAATAATTTACCCAACAACAATCAAATAACAGATCTCAAACTTATATATGATAAAAAGATTATAGACAGCTGGTCTAATAAAAAATGGCCTCATGATATGTTGTCAGAAGTCACTTGGTTGATTAACGAACAAACTAAAATAGGCAGTGTGTTAAAAAAAGGCGAACTAATACTAACTGGTGCTTATGGTTTTCCAGTCCCAATTAATGAAAAAAAAACAATAGAAGCAACATCATCAGCATTTGGCGACGTAAAAGCAATATTTAATTAAGTTAAAAAACTAAATAGATTAAGCCTATAATTTGAATAAAATTTATAATCACCGAAAATGTATGCGAGTACTTAAATTTTCGCTCCTCCTTATTGTCTTTTAATTTATTTATTAAAGGCATGAGAATAAACAGAGAAAAAGCGAATAAAATTGTAATAAACAAAATAATGTAAAAATCTAAATTAACAGAAGAAATATAAAGAAGTAACAGCAAAGCAAATGATAAAATGACTAAATTAATCAGGTAGTAATGTGGAAATATCTTTCTTACAAATTTACTTGCATTACTAGCATCAAGAACCTTAAATATAACTGGTGCAATCACACATGAGAAAAATAGCATCGCTCCGAGACTAATAGCGATTAAGTTTTGTATTAAATTTTCAATGACCATTTTTTATTTGAGGTGCCTAGTATCTAGGCAACCCCAAAATATTATACTAACTTTTGAAAAGCTCCATAGCTTTGTTTAGTAATTCTTCAGATTTTGCATGATCTCCAGCTTCGTGAGCTTTCATACCTGCGTCACGCATTTTTGATGCTTCATCTATTTTACTGTCTAATGTTTTAGTCATCATTGGACAAGATCCAGCATATGCCGAACCAGTAAAAAGAATGAATGTTAATATAATTAATATTTTTTTCATATTTTTTCCTTTTTTGTTGTTAGTTAAATTAATACCATCTTAGAAGTTTACTGCAGAATAATAAGATTTATGATTGTCACAGAGACATTCTGCAACTCTAAAGTTTGCTATTCTTTAGTTTAAAAAAAAAATGAGCTATTAAAATAATTAATAACTCAATGTTAAATTTAGTTTCTTGAATTTATTTTTAAAACTAAAAAAAAGCTTATTATGTCTTCCGCTATCATGCTTAATAGTTTGTTGCCATAAATGCAACATTTCATGAGAGAGAGTATTTAGAAATTCTACTTTATTTTTGTATCTAGGTTTTAATTCAAGAACAAA
>JAOHNF010000002.1 GCA_028103285.1 Candidatus Pelagibacter sp.
GTTGATTATGGAAGATATTTACATTTGACTTACATGAGTTCAATCCTCATGTATTATTCGGCCTTAAGAAACAAAATAATTATTTTTTCTTATCCTAAAAAAATAAATTTTCTCAAAAATTATAAATTTAAACCTAAAGTTTTAGTATTAATAATTTTCTTGTATGGTTTTACTTTTACTGTTCCACATTGTTGTAACAACAATTTTAAATTTAATTATTTAAAGCTAGTTTTAAAAATTAATGAAAAATTAAATTAAATAGTTGTTAATTTTTTATCAAAACTTTTGAGGATGATAGCTGCTACAATAACAGTACCACCAATAAATACACTAAAAGGCGGAATTTCGTTTAAAAACAGCCAAACCCATATAGGAGCACATAATGTTTCAGAAAGCATTAAAAGCCCAATCGTTGTAGATGGTGTTGATCTTGATCCTATTGTTATACAAATAAAACCAAAAGCTAATTGGGGAACACCAAGAAAAAAACCCATTAGGATATCGTGATTAGTAAAAATAAAAGACTCAGATAAAATAAGTCCATAAATAACACTAAAAATTCCTGAATAAAAGATAGCGGGAACCATATCTAAATTTTTGTTTTTTCTTATGATCATTACTAAAATTGAGAAATTGATAGGTATTGCTAAGGCAACAAGATTACCAAAAAAAGATCCTGAAGAGAGTGAGTCGCCAACCATGACAACAATCCCACTCATCGCTAAAAGGATTGAGGAAAAGCTAATTAATGAAACTTTTTCTTTAAGATAAAAGTATCCAAAAATAGCTAGAAACATTGTTTGTGTGCTTATTATAAAAACAACATTAGCTACAGTAGTATTGGTCATTGCTACAACAAAAGCTATGAAACTTAATGACATTACTAATCCTCCTAATAATGCTGGAACACCTGCATCTTTAAAAATTTTTAATGTATTTTTTTTGTAAGTGATAACTAAAAAAACTATTAGTGCTATCACAAAAAAAAGTGATCTTAGTAATAATATTTGCCAAACACTTGCTTCCTCGAAAGATCTAATAACAAATCCTCCCCAGCTAAGGCAAAATCCTCCAAATAAAAGAAGGATATATCCAGGGATTTGATAAAGGAATTGCATTTAAAACTTTTTTAAAATTTTTTTAAAATAAAACTGTAAAGTCAAAGTTCTTAATATCATAAATAACATTAGAGAAAACCATATACCGTGATTTTCAAAATATCGAGTTAAATAAATAGATATTCCAATAAAAGTTAAGACAGATATAACCATTGCATTTCTAATTTCTTGAGTTTGGGAAGCCCCAATAAAAATTCCATCAAGTTGATAACAAAATGATGCTATAGGAGGAATAATTATTATCCAAAAAATATATTTATAAGAAATAAATCTTAAAATTTCTATATCTGTAATTATGTTAATTATATCTTTGAAGAATAAAAGATACATAATTGAAATAATTAAAGCTGTAAAGAAACTTACTTGCATCGAATTTTTTACTATTGATAAAAAAGATTTTTTATTTTTTCTGCCTACAGCGTATCCAGCTATGCCCTCTGTTGAAAAGGCAAAAGCATCTAAAAAAAAGGCCGCAAGAATGATAAACTGTAACAAAATAGTATTAACTGCAAGATAATCTTCACCTAGTTTTGATCCTAGATAAGTAACCCACAAAAAAGAAAATGTTAAAAATAAAGTTCTAATAAAAATATCTAAATTAATATTATATAATTTTAAAAGCTTAGATTTAACTATAAGATTTTTAAACTTGGGTATAATTTTAAATTTTTTAATAATAAAATTATATGTAAATATAGTAAAAATTATTAAAGTCACATAACTAGCTATCAAAGTACCTAGAGCAACACCAAAAATATTTAAATCATATGTTAAAACGAACAATGAGCTAAATATAATATTTAAAATTGATAAAACTAAAATTAATGAACTTGAAATTTTAGTTTTTTGTATACCTAAATAAAAACCAACTAAAATATAAATTGCTAGCTCCGCTGGAACTGAAAAAACTCTAACATTTATGTATGTATCTATTAATTCTTGAGTTTCTTGAGAAATGTTAAAAAAATGTTGAACAGAATTATTAATTAAAGGTTTTAAAATAATAATTATTAGAGCTATAATTATTACAACTACAAAATTTCTTAATAAAGTTTTAACAATTTCTCCATAATCTCCTCTGCTAAAAGCTTGAGAAACAATGCCTACAGTTCCCATCCTTAAAAAACCAAAACTCCAAATAATCATTGTCATTACTGAGGTGGCTATGCTTGTCGCAGATAGATACTTTACATCTCCAAGGTTACCCATCAAAGCAGTGTCCACCATACCGACCAATGGAATAGCTATATTCGAAAAAAACACCGGTATGGACAATAAGATGATTTTTTTTTTAGTAAATTTGGCTGAATTTTTTATAAATTTCATTTTTATTCTTTAAAACAATTTAATAAACTTATATACAACGATTAATCTGATGTTAGAGCAATTATTAATCACATCTCAAATTTTAATCATTGATGTTGTTATGGCAGCTGACAACGCAATAATAATAGGTCTTATTGCTGCTAATTTTGCACCTGAAAATAGAAAAAAAATTATAGCCTGGGGAGTTGGTGCAGCTTTTGTGTTTAGAATATTTTTTGCGACAGGAGCAAATTATATATTCGAGTTTGCATGGGTTAAAATATTAGGAGGAATTCTTTTAATCTGGGTTATTAATAATTTGAGACAAGACTTCTACGGTAAAAACAAAGTGAAATCGCCACAACTTAAGTCGAAAGAAACTAAAAGTTTCTCGACTGGCGTTTACCAGGTTTTAATAGCTGACCTAACTTTAAGCTTCGATAACGTTTTAGCAGTAGTAGCTGCATCAAAAGGTAATTTCCATATAATGGTTATTGGCTTACTACTATCTGTTTTTTTAATCGCCACATTAGCAAGTTTTTTTGCTGATTTTATTAAAAAACATCAATGGCTCGGCTACTTAGGTTTAGTTACAATATTAATTATCGCAATTCAATTAATCATAGGTGGTTTAGTAAACTTAGAAGTTCTTTCTATTAACGAAAATTATAAATTTTTATTTGCAATATGATGGATTTTTGTGTTTTAGGGTCGGGTATTGCTGGCTCTACAATTGCAAATCTTTTATCTAAAAAATACTCTGTACATGTTTTTGATAAAGCAAGAGGACTTGGAGGTAGATCTTCCAATAAAAGGTTAATAAAAAACTTAAGTTTTGATCATGGTGTTCAATATATTTCTCCAAAATCTAAACGATTTATAAAATTTATTGAAAAATTATCTAAGAAGAAAGTGCTTAATATATGGAATGGAAATCATTTAGATTTTACTTTTGAAAAAAAAACATTAACTCCAAAATATATTGGAGTGAAAGCAAACAATGCTATATGCAAATATTATCTAAAAAGTGTTAAATTATCTTTTGCATCTCAGATTAAAAAAATTGAATATAAAAAATATTTTTGGGAAATTTTGCTTAGTGATAATTCTAAACATCAATTTAAAGGTTTAATATTAACTTGCCCTTTCCCCCAACTTAAAAAATTAGCTAAGAACTATTTAGATAAAAAAGTATCAAAACTAAAAATTAAAATGCAGCCAAATATTACTGTAATGGTTGCTTTTAAAAATCAAAAAGAACTTCCTATAAGCTCTATAAAATTTGATGACGATATCTTAGCTTGGGCTGCAAATGAAAATAGTAAAAAAAGATTTAAATCAAATTTAAATTTATGGACACTTCAGGCATCTTTAAAATGGTCAAAGAAAACAATTAATAAATATAAAAATGATAAAAAAATTATAAATCAACTAATTACAAGATTTACTCAACTAACAGGTTTGGAAAAAAATAAAATTGTTCATAAAAAAATTCATGGCTGGAAATATTCCTATAATTATGAAAAAACATCTTTATTGAGTAGTTGGAATAAAAAATATCAGCTAGGGGCATGTGCGGATTGGTTCAATGGTCCTAAAGTTGAAAACGCATGGCTTAGTGCTAACGATTTAGCGAAAAGAATTAAGTAATTAAAAAATACCCTTACTACTTTTAGAATTTCTTTGAACCTTAGGCATTACCTCTATATTTAAGCCTTTAAGGTCTCTTGCTTTAAGTTTTCTTAAATTTTGAACTAGTTTTAAAAATCTTACAGACTCTTTTTTTGAAATTATACCGTCAGTTAAATTTTTAAATTTATTGATATATTCTTCTCTTGCAAATGGTCTCTTTCCAGCCGGGTGTGCGTCAGCAACATTTATTTCTTCTGCTATTGTAGAGCCATTCTTCATTTTGATTATGACTTTGCCACCAAAACACTTTTTCCTAGGATTTTTATCATGATATTTTTTGGTCCATTTTTTATTCTCACGTGTAACTATTTTTTGCCAAAGTTTAATAGTACTTTTTCTCCTAGCTCTTTGTGGGGTGTAAGATTTAACATGATGCCAAGCACCGTCCTCTAAAGCTACGGCAAATATATACATGATTGAGTGATCTAATGTTTCTCTACTAGCGTATGGATCCATTTTCTGAGGATCATTTGCTCCTGTACCAATAACGTAATGAGTGTGATGGCTTGTTTCTATAGTTATTTTATTTACGTCAGATAAATTTTTAATTTTTTTATTTAGGCTTCTAGCTAAATCAATTAAAGCCTGAGATTGGTATTCAGCAGAGTGTTCTTTGGTGTAAGTTTCTAAAATTGCTTTCTTTGGCTCATTAACTCTAGGCAGAGGAACTGTATATTTTTTTCCTGGGCCAGATAAAACATAAGCGATTAAACTATCTTCCCCTTCATAAATTGGACTAGGCGCACCTTCACCTCTCATACATCTGTCAACAGCCTCAATTGCTAACTTTCCAGCATGTGCTGGAGCAAAAGCTTTCCAACTGGAAATTTCTCCTTTTCTAGATTGTCTTGTAGAAACAGTAATATGGAGAGCTTGTTGAACGGATTGATAAATAGTTTCTGTATTAAGTTTCAGTAAGCTTCCAAGTCCTGCTGCAACACTTGGGCCTAAGTGTGCTATGTGATCTATTTTGTGTTCGTGTAAACAAATGCCTTTAACTAAATTAACTTGAACTTCGTAACCAGTAATAATTCCTTTTATTAAATCCATACCACTGCATCCTTTTTGTTGAGCTACGGCTAAAATTCCAGGTATGTTATCTCCTGGGTGGCTGTAATCAGCTGCCAGAAAAGTATCGTGATAATCTAATTCTCTCACTGCGGTTCCGTTAGCCCAAGCAGCCCATTCACAATCTACTTTTGTTTTTTGGTTTAAACCAAAAACATTTGCTCCATTTTTTTTAGAATGAGCTAAAGCCATTTGTCTTGCTGTAGTAACTGGTTTTCTATTGAATGATGCAATTGCTACTGAAGCATTGTCGATAATTCTATTAATTACCATTTCGACAGCATCTTTATTAATATTCGCTTTATCAGACGCTATCTCTGCTATTTTCCAAGCTAATTGATCTTTCTTTTTTAGATTAGCTTTTGATGGATGTACTTTTACAATTATATTTCTCATTAATTTAACATGTTTCTAAGAACGTACTGAAGAATTCCACCATTCTTATAATACTCAACTTCATTTTGAGTATCGATTCTACATAGAACTTTAATAGTTTTACTTGTTCCATCTTTATATTTTATTTCACAAGACACTTCTTCTCTTGGTTTAACACCTTTATCTATATCAACTACGGTGATAAGTTCAGAACCAGTAATATTCAATTTTTTTCTATCAAAGCCTTCTTTAAACTGAAGGGGCAACACACCCATTCCAATTAGATTTGATCTATGAATTCTCTCAAAACTTTCAGCAATTACAGCTTTAATACCTAAAAGTTTTGTGCCTTTAGCAGCCCAATCTCTAGATGATCCTGTTCCATATTCTTTCCCTGCAATTACAACTAAATCATTTCCTCTTTTTTTATATTCAATAGCAGCATCATAAACGCTCATAATTTTTCCATCAGGTTGCAGCGTGGTAAATCCACCTTCTGTGCCAGATGCCATTTCATTCCTAATCTTAATATTTCCAAATGTGCCTCTCATCATTACTTCGTGGTTTCCTCTTCTCGCTCCATATGAATTAAAATCTTTTTGTTGCACTTGATTTTTCATAAAATAATCACCTGTTGGGCTGTCTTTTTTTATATTCCCAGCCGGAGAAATATGATCTGTGGTAACTGAATCAGCTAACAAAAGTAATAATCTTGCGTCTTTAATTGGTTTAAATCCCTCAGGTTGATCTGGCAAATTGTCAAAGAAAGGTGGTCTTTTAACGTACGTAGAGTTTTCTTCCCAGTTATAAATACTGCTATCCACTGTTTTAATAGCACTCCATTCTTTAGGTCCCTCTGAAACATTTGAATAACGATTAATAAACATTTCTGCATTGATTGATTTTAACATTATATCTTCAATTTCTTTATTGCTCGGCCAAATATCTTTTAAAAAAACTTCTTTACCTTCTTTGTCTATGCCAAGAGAACTTTTGTACATATCAAAATTCATATTACCAGCTAAAGCAAAAGCAACTACAAGCGGTGGTGAAGCAAGATAATTGGCTTTAACATCTGGACTTATTCTTCCTTCAAAATTTCTATTTCCTGATAAAACAGAAACTGCATATAAATTTTCTTTATGAATTGCATCGGAAATACTCTTGTTTAGTGGACCAGAATTTCCAATACATGTTGTGCAACCATAACCAACTAGATTAAATCCTAGTTCATCTAAATATTTATTTAATCCTGCTTTTTCTAAATAATCTGTAACTACTTTGGATCCAGGAGCCAAAGAAGTTTTTACCCACGGTTTAATTTTTAAACCACTCTCTATAGCTTTTTTTGCAAGTAATCCTGCACCAATCATTACACTTGGATTTGAAGTGTTGGTGCAAGAGGTAATAGCTGCTATCACTATATCTCCATCGGTGATTTTAAAATCAGCTCCAGCAACATCTGCTTGAATAGGTTTTTCTCTTTTTGTATTTTCTTTATAAACTTTAGCAAAGCCTGTAGAAGAGTCTGTTAGTAAAACTTTGTCTTGTGGTCGTTTAGGACCAGATATACTTGGAACTACGGTACTAATATCTAAAGATAAAGTATCAGTGAACTCCATGCCTTCACTTGCCCATAGTCCTTGTACTTTTGAATATTTTTCTACAAGTTCAATTGTTTCTTTATCTCTACCAGAAAGTTTTAAATATTTTAAAGTCTCTTCATCTACTGGAAAGAACCCGCAAGTTGCTCCATACTCCGGTGCCATGTTTGCTATTGTAGCTCTATCAGCTAAGGTAAGATTTTTTAAACCTTCTCCATAAAATTCTACAAATTTTCCTACTACACCTTTTTTTCTTAGTATCTCAACAATTGCTAACACTAAGTCTGTAGCCGTTAATCCTTCAAGTAATTTTCCTTTGATTTCTACTCCAACAACTTCTGGGATTAACATTGATATAGGTTGACCTAACATTGCTGCTTCTGCTTCTATTCCCCCAACACCCCATCCTAAAACTGATAATCCATTAACCATTGTTGTATGACTGTCTGTTCCAACTAAGGTATCTGGATAAGCATAAAGATCATCACCACTTTTTGAAGACCAAACTACTTTAGCTAAATATTCTAGATTTACTTGATGACAAATACCTGTTCCTGGAGGGACAACTCTAAAATTGTCAAAAGCTTTTTGACCCCACTTAAGAAATGCGTACCTCTCACCATTTCTAGAAAATTCTTTTTCAACATTTTTATCAAATGATTTACCAGATGCATACTCGTCAACCATAACGGAGTGATCTATTACTAAATCTACCGTTGATAATGGATTAATTTGTTTTGGATCTTTGTTTTTTTCTTTAACTGCATCTCTCATTGCTGCTAAATCTGCAATAGCTGGTATACCAGTATAATCTTGTAATAAAGTTCTCGCGGGTCTGTAAGCTATTTCAGTATTAGATTTTTTATTCTTAAGCCATTCTTTTAAAGCTAATATTTGTTTCTTATCTACAGTAACGTCATCTTCATATCTAAGAAGATTTTCTAGTAATACTTTAAGTGATTTTGGTAGTTTAGAAATTCCTTCTAAACCATTTTTTTCTGCAGTTTTTAAATTAAAAATTTTGTAATCTTTGCCTGATGAATTTATAGAATCTAATGAATTAAAAGAATTTTTACTGTTAAATTTCATGTGCTATACATAGAACAAAATCACACAAACGATAAGTAAAAAAGACATCGAGTAATTAAAATTCTTAATAAATTTATCACTTGTGGCGAATTTTCTCATATATTTTCCCATTAAACACCAGCCTGTTTGGCTTCCTACGGCCATAAGAAACCAAAGTATTGTTAGAATAATTGAGTCTCTCAAGTAATTATTTTCAGTATCAATAAATAAAGAAATAGAAGTTAATCCAACAATAATACTTTTAGGGTTAACGAACTGAAAGAAAAATGTATTTATAAAAGTAACAGGCTTTGGATCTAATTTTTTATCTTTGGTTTGACCTCCAAATGAAAGTTTGTAAGCCATGTAAAGCAAGTAAATGGAACCTAAAAATTTTATTATTGTTTGAATGAACTGATATTTTTGAAAAATTGATACAGAGCCAAGTTGGAGTAAAATAATTAAAAATGTCCATCCTAAAATAACACCTAGCATAGTAGGAATGGTTTTCTTTATACCAAAGTTAAAAGCAGTATAGGACGTCATAATATTATTTGGGCCAGGTGAAAATGAAGTAGCAATCCCAAATAAAACCATGGGAACTAATTGTGATAACATTTAATGTTCTGCTCTAAATCTATTGTGACATGCAGAACAATTACTCCACATTAATTCTTTTTGGGCGGCTCTAAGATCTTCAGCAGTATCAATTGCTTTTGCAAGTTTAATCATGTCTCCAGATGCTTTTTGCATTAAAGCATTAAATTCATCTTTGTTTTCCCAAATACTTGGAAGAGCTTCTGTTTTAAAACCTTCTTTGGTATTATCAGGAAAATAATCTAATAATTTTATATAATTATCAGATATTTTTTTCATCAAAGGCTTAGCTTCGTTAATTTTATTTTGTTTAAGTAAAATACTAATTTGTTTTGCATTTTGATAATTTGCACTAAACATAGCTTTCCTTCCTTTAATAATCTCTTCTACGCTTTGATTGGCTTGAGACGGGATGGAAAGGCTTAAAGAAAAAGTTAATGTAATAATAAATATTTTTACAACTTTTATAATATGTTTTAAAAAAATCATATAGTCATGAATACTGAAGATTTACCATCAACAAGTTGGTAAATAATATAAGGTTCTTCTTTTTCACCTGGCATTCCAGGTGTTCCTATAGGCATTCCAGGTAAAGCTATACCATCAATATCAGGTTGTTCTTTTAGTAATTTATTTATCGCTTCAATGGGAACATGGCCTTCTATAAAATATTTACCTAAAATTGTAGTATGGCAAGATTGCATTTCTAATGGAATGTTATGTTTTATTTTAATAGCATGAAGACTTCTCATATCTGTTTGTTTAACTTTAAACTTTTCTTCTTCTAAAAATAAAACGTATCCGTAGCAACATCCACAAGAAGGAGTTTTAAAGACTTCAACATTGTATTTGCTAGCTTTTGTAACAGCCGAAGCATCTTGTTTATTAGTGACAAAACTAAAAATTAAAAAAAGTGATATTGATAAAACTATTAATATAACTGATCTAGAAAAATTTCTTTTTAAGTTCATAATATGATATTGTTGATTATGAAGATTATTAACAGCTCAGAGGAGTACGGTCTACTGGCAAAAATGTTCCATTGGGTCACGTTTATCATTTTAATAGCACAAATTCCCTTTGGTTTTTACCTTGTTGGTCTCGAATTCTCTGATCGTAGAATAGATCTTGAAAATATTCATATTCTTATTGGGATAACTATTTTTTACTTTGTCTTGTTAAGGTTAATTTGGAAATTATTTAATCCTAGCCCCAAATCTGAACATAATTTTTTTAAAGGTCAAAATTTAATTGCGAAAACAAATCATTTTTTATTATATGTAGGCATATTTACTATAACTATATCAGGTGTGCTTAAAAAACTTTATATGGGTGAGAAGTTAAATTTTTTTATATTTCAATATGCTTTTAAAGAATCTAACTTTCAATTAGCTGACAGTTTCTATGTAGTGCATATCTATGCCAACTATTTATTAATCGCTTTGGTTAGTCTTCACATCTTAGCTACAGTTGCACATCATATATTTTTTAAAGACAAAATTTTAAAAAAGATGCTTTAAGGATTTAGTGGCAAGCTTGATTATATTTTTTTAATCTCCAATAATTATATGGCCAAGGTGTTACAAATCCTACAATTAACATAATAGGTATAACCCACCAAGTTAACATTGCTCCTCCAGTTAAAAGATAATCAGTTAAATTCATGGCTGCCTCCATACTAATCATTGAAATTAAGCTCATACCTACGGCAGTTTTAAATGCATTTTTAAAAGTAAAATTTTGTTTAATTAGTATGATTGTTTCTAAAATGACACTTGTAATTATTCCGTTAATTATCGCTAAAGTCATAATAGCTAAAACAGGTAAAGGAATTTGTGTTATTTGAAAAAATAAAATTGTCCCAAAATCTCCGATGGAACAACCAAGTAAACACCAAGAAGTATTTTTAGCACTTCTTGACCACGTGTGCTTGCAGTTCCAATGAAAAGTTTCTTTACTCATTAAGCTATATCCAATCCATTCTCAGTTTTTTGAGATGGATGAACTAAAACAACTTTTCCATCTTTTTCAATGGCACCAAGAACTAATACTTCTGATGTAACTCCTGCAATATTTTTTTTTGGAAAATTACAAACTCCAATAACTTGTTTTCCAATTAAATTTTCAGCATTATAAAAGTGAGTAATTTGTGCAGAAGATTGCTTAATACCAATTTCTTTACCAAAATCTACTTTAACAACTAAAGATGGTTTTCTTGCTTTTTCATTTTTCTTAACTTCTAAAACAGTTCCTACTTTAATTTGAACTTTTTTAAAATCATCATATGTAATTTCCATTTTTTTCTTTCTATAAATAAAAAAAAGGGGGCCGAAGCCCCCTTTTAAGATAATTAAGCTATTAAATTATATTTGATTATAATTTCCTTTGCTCCATTCGTAGAATACATAACCTGGTAAACTTACGTCACCTTTTTTGTCAAAAGATAACTCACCAAGAACTGTTTTGAATTTACCTTTTTTCATAACTTTCAAAACTTTTTTGTAGTCAGTTGAACCTGCTTCTGTAGCAGCTTGTTCAAACACTTGAAGTGCAGCGTAAGAATAAAGCACGTAACCTTCTGGTTCAATACCAGCAGCTTTAAATCTTTTAACTAACGGTGCAGCTTCAGGATTTGCTCTTGGATCTGGACTGAAAGTCATTAAAGTGCCTTCTCCTGCGTTTCCAGTAATATCCCAATATTCAGCTGTTACTAAAGCATCACCACTAACTAATTTAGTGCTCATACCTTGATCTCTCATTTGTCTAACTATCAAACCTGCTTCAGTATGATAACCACCAAGATATACTGCATCTATATTATTTTTTTTAAGTTTAGAAACTAAAGCAGAGTAATCTTTTTCACCCGCTGTAATTGCTTCATACATAGCTGATTTTAAACCCGCTTTTTTCATGTTTTTTCTTGTAGCGTCTGCCAAACCTTTTCCATAAGCAGTTTTGTCATGAATAATTGCAACTTTTTTTCCAGCATATTCTTTTGCAAGAAATGCACCGGCTACTTCACCTTGTTGATCATCTCTTCCACAAACTCTGAATACATTCGGTCCACCTTTATCTGTGAACGCTGGGTTCGTAGATGCTGGTGATACTTGAATAATTCCTTCTTCAGTATAAACTTTTGAAGCAGGAATTGAAGAACCTGAACAGAAGTGACCAGCTACATAAGCAACACCTTGACCAGCAAATTTATTTGCTACAGCCACAGCTTGTTTAGGATCACAAGCGTCATCCCCTATTACTAATTTTACTTTTTCTCCGTTAATTCCACCTTTTGCATTAGTATCTTTAGCCCACATTTCTGCACCAGCTTTAAGCTGAGCACCGAAAGAAGCATATTGACCACTCATTGGTCCTGCAGAAGCTACAACAACTTCAGCTTTTACAGAAAAAGATCCAAGCATTAAAAAAGCAGCAATCAATGAGATTGATTTTTTAAATATTTTAAACATATTTTTTTCCTTTGATTATTAATTAATTAAAGACTTATTAAACACGTGTAGTTTAAGATTGTAAATGGTTTAATTAACTTAAATTAAACCTAACTTTTGGCTCCACCTTCGAGGTAGGCTGCTTGTATATCTTGATTTTTTAACAACTCTTGGCCAGTTCCTTGAATCGTAACTTTACCATTAACTAGAACATATGCTCTATCAGCAAGTTCTAAAGCTTTTTTTGCATTTTGTTCTACTAAAAATATTGTAACTTTTTTTTCTTTATTAATATTCTTAATTGCTAAAAAAATTTGATTAACTAGTTTTGGTGCAATACCTAATGATGGCTCATCTAATAAAAGAACTTTAGGCCTATTCATGAGTGCTCTGCCTATTGCTAACATTTGCTGCTCTCCGCCAGATAGCGTTCCACCTCTTTGTGATTTACGATCACTTAATACAGGAAACAAATCATAAATATCTTTTACATCTGTGTCAAAAAATTTTCCCTTTTCATTTGCATGGGCGCCTAATCTTAAATTTTCTTCAACTGTCAAACGAGAGAATATTCTTCTTCCTTCGGGTGCTTGTGCAATACCTAAGTCAACTATATCGTGAGGTTCATATTTTGTTATATTTTTTTCTTCAAAAATAATCTCACCTGTTTTAGCTTTGTTGACTCCACTTATTGTCATAAGTAGAGTTGATTTTCCTGCACCGTTAGATCCTATTAATGAAACAATTTCACCTTTATTTATATTTATATTAACACCCCTAAGTGCCTGAATTTTTCCATAAAAGGTTTCAACGTTAGAAATTTTTAACATTATTCATCAACTCCTAAGTAAGCCTCGATAACTGCCTTACTGTTTCTTGTTTCAGAAGGTGAGCCTTGAAATATTTTTTTACCATAATTTAAAACTACAACATGATCAGATATTCCCATAACTACACTCATGTCATGTTCTATTAGTAAAATTCCAGTTTTTTTATCATTCTTAATAAATTCTAAAAGTTTATTTAATTCTGATGACTCTTTTGGATTTAAACCAGCAGCCGGTTCATCTAAACATAATAGTCTAGGCTCGATACACATTGCTCTAACTATTTCTAATTTTCTTTGATCTCCATAAGGCAAGTCACCCGCATTATCATCTGCTCTATTTGTTAAACCAATTATATCTAACCAGTATTTAGCTTTTTCTACTGCGATTTTTTCTTTGTCTCTATATCTTTTTAAATTTAGTATTCCGAATATAGAATAGCCTGAGGCAACCATTAGTTCGTTGTGTTGCGCCACCAGTAAATTTTCTAATACTGACATTGCCGGAAACAATCTTATATTTTGAAAAGTTCTTGCTACTTTAGCTTTTTGTGCAATTTTATAATCAGTAAATTTTTTTAGAGCAACTATTTCATCGTTTTTATTTAACAACATTTCGCCAGCAGTTGGTTTGTAAAAACCAGTTAAACAATTAAATACTGTAGTTTTGCCAGCTCCATTTGGTCCTATAATGGAGGTAATTTCATTATTGTTTGCTGAAAAAGAAAGATCATCAATGGCAGTAAGTCCACCAAATTTCATAGTGAGATTTTCTACTTTGAGTAAATTTTTATTCATTTAATGTGATCTTTCAAAGTTACTGTGGGTTTTCTATTTGCCAAAATACCTTTAGGTTTAAATATCATTATCAAAACCATCGCTCCACCGAATGCGATCATTCGATATTGTTCAAGGTCTCGAAATATTTCTGTAATACCTATTAAAAAAATAGCTGCTAAAACAACACCGGTTTGAGAACCCATGCCTCCTAGAACTACGATGGCTACAATAATAGCTGACTCAATAAAGGTAAAACTTTCAGGACTTACAAATGCTTGTCGAGTTGCAAAAAAAGCACCTGCAAAACCTCCGAAGGTTGCTCCGATTGCAAAAGCAGTAAGTTTTGTGTTTGTTGGGTTAACGCCAAGAGATTTGCACGCTATCTCGTCTTCTCTTAAAGCTTCCCATGCTCTTCCCACAGGTAATTTTCTTATTCTTAAAGTGAAGTAATTAGTTATTAAAGCCAGCACAAGTATTAAATAATATAAAAATATTATTCTATGCATTGTTGAATATTCTAAATTAAAAAATGTATGAAAAGAATCTACACCTTCGTCTGGAAATTTTTTAAATTCAAGACCAAAAAAAGATGGCCTGGGTATTCCCGTGATACCATCTGGTCCATTAGTAACCTCATACCAATTAATTAAAATAATTCTTATAATTTCCCCAAACCCTAAAGTAACAATGGCAAGGTAATCTCCTCTCAATCTTAAAACGGGGAAACCTAACAATATTCCAAAAAAACCTGCAAACAATCCCGCTAAAGGAAGGCAAATCCAAAAAGACCAACCAAATGTTGTTGCAATTAAAGCATAAGAATAAGCTCCTACTGCATAAAAAGCTACATAACCAAGATCGAGTAAGCCAGCCAATCCAACTACAATATTAAGACCCCAGCCAAGCATAATATAAGTTAAAATCATAATAGAGACATCTAAAACATATCTATCTGTAAATGGTAAAAATGGAAAAATAATCGCAAACATGACACCTGTTATTGCAACGTGTTTTCCTTTATTATCCATATATCTTGAGATTGAGGAGGTTACACTTGCAATAAAATTTATTTCTTTTTTTCTTAAAGAGTTTAAGCCAATTAAAAATCTTCCCGCAATGCATGCTGTAACTAACAAAATAACAATACCTATGTGAGGAGTAACAAATAGCCCCTCTCCCTTTGACGATGTTTTAAGACCTACAATTGGGCCGAATAACGCTAGGGAAATAAGACCAGTAAATAAACTATCTTTGATTATTTTCTTAAGATCTGAAGATGTTTTCATTATACTTTTTCAATATCCGGTTTACCTAAAAAACCTGTTGGAAAAAATATAAGTGTAATAATTAACACACTAAAGGCAGCTACATCTTTGTATTCTATAGATATATAACCAGACCACATTGTTTCTATTAATCCTATAAGAAGACCACCGAGCATAGCCCCTGGCAAAGACCCAATGCCTCCAAGAACTGCCGCAGTGAATGCTTTTACTCCAGCTAAAAACCCAATGTAAAAATCTATAACACCATAGTATAAAACAAACATCATTCCAGCTACTGATGCTAGTGAAGATCCAAGAATAAAAGTAATAGAAATAGTTCTATCAACATTAATACCTAATAAAGATGTCATAGTCCTATCTTGTTCGCACGCTCTTTGAGCTCTACCTAAATCAGTTTTTGTAATTAAGCCTGTGAACAAGCTCATTAATATTATAGTTAGAAAAACTATAAATATTTGTAAGTAACTTACCGTAACAACAAATTCAGAATCTTTAAAAAATTCTAGACCACCAGTAATAAGAGGTTGTAAAGGTTTTACTCTAGCTCCTTGAGCTACTTGAACATAGTTTTGAAGAACAATTGACATTCCTAGTGCTGAAATAAGTGGTGCTAATCTAAAAGAACCTCTCAAAGGTTTATAGGCTAATTTTTCTACCGACCAGCCATAACAAGCGGTGAAAAGCATTGAAATTAGTAAAACTAAAAAAAGTACGATTGGCAAAGCAATTCCAGTAAGTCCAAACAAAATAAAAGCAATTAAGGCAATAAACGCACCGATCATAAATATGTCTCCGTGTGCAAAGTTTATCATTCCAATAATTCCATAAACCATTGTGTAACCGATAGCTATTAAACCATAAATTGACCCGAGCGTTATCCCGTTAATTAATTGTTGAATAAAATATTCCATAAATTCTAACTACTAACTCTTTTACTGATATTGTCCATTGCTTTAATGAATTTAGAATAGAATTTACCTTTTTTTAACTCATTTAACACCTGCATATTTAATCCTTTAGATGTTTGAGAGTCGGCAACAAGTTTTTTAAATCCTTGAGCCTTTTTGTTTACTGCATCTTGACTTAATGCAAGAAACAACTCAGAAATATAATTATTTGCTACAGATTTTTTAATACCTTTTTTAGTCAACCAGTTTGAGCTTACATTTAAAATTTCATAGTAAGCAGCCATAATGGATGCTGTGGCCCAAAATTTATAACTCAATTTTTCATCTTTAATTTCCACTACTTCTCCTAAGTATTTAAAGAAATTTTTTGCACTTTTACTTGGTGGGCAAATAACAATAGGTCCTTTTTTAATTTCAATTGGCGGCAAAGGTGTGGCTCTTATAATATTTTTATTTTTTGTTAATTTCTTAAGTCTATCTAAATTAATTGTAGAAATTAAACTTATAATTTTTTTATTTTTAGGAAATCTTAATTTGGATAAAATCTTATTACCGACTGTAGGTGTAACACCTAAAAAAATTGTGGAAGATTTATCAATAATTTCTTGATTATTGTTAATCACTTTTATTTTTCTATATTTCCTAGACAGTTTTTTAGCTATATTTCTATTCCTTGAAGAGATATAAATTCTCTTAACTTTTAATTTGGATTTAAAAATACCAAAAATAATAGAAGATGAAATTTTACCAGTTCCTATAAATCCTAAAATCATGAATGATGCAGAATAACCAAGCTATCCCTTTTAATAAAGAAAATTTTAAACAGATATTCTCGCCTTCATTTGCACTAGTTATACTCATATCCATCCCTAGCGCTATAATTGCTGAATTTTTTAATACACCATTAGCGTGGTTCTTAGGTCCAATGCTGGTAACGTCTTTAGCATCTTTAATGGGGCTTAAAATTAAAATGCCTAGATTAATATTATCTTCGATTCTAATTTTGCTTGGACTTTATATTGGTAATTATATTGATAAAAGCTTGCTTACTCAAATGCATCAATGGGTTTGGACTTCTTTAATTATGTTAATTTACATAATTTTTAGTGTTTTAATTGTTTCTAAATACCTTGAAAAATTTTCAAAATACGAGAAAAAAACTTCAATTTTTTCAGCGGCGCCAGGTGCATTAGGTCCATTAATGATTTTAGCTGAAGATGAAAAAACAGATCTAAGCCAAGTTGCAACTTCTCATCTTATTAGGTTAATTATAATAATCACTTTTTTTCCATTTATCGTAAACAGTTTTTATGATGTAGGAAATATAGAAATTGCTCAAGTAACAATTCAAAATCAGAATTTAAATCATCTTCTAATATTAATTATTGCCTCAATAATTTTAATTTATTTCTTTGATAAATTAAAGATTCCAGC
Organism: Candidatus Pelagibacter sp.; assembly: GCA_028103285.1. Next base: position 17,508 of record JAOHNF010000002.1, read on the forward strand.
GGCTTTGTTGTCAGGCACTTTAGTTGCTAGTGGTTCTTTACAAATTGCAGAAATTGCAACTTATCAGATTTCACCAGATATTATTGACTATTGTTTGCTTATTTTAGGTGCCTCGGTTGGATGTAGATTTGCTAACAAAACATTTAGTGAGATAGGCCGAAATGCGCTGCATAGTTTTATAGCAACTTTTTTACTAGTAGTTTTGGGTGTTATTGCTGCATTGGTTGCTGGTTTAATTATAGATAAAAATTTCTTTACGCTTCTACTTTCTTACTGCCCAGGTGGAATTTATGAGGTAGCTGTAATTGCAATCTTTTTTGACCTTGATCCCGAATTTGTTTCTTTTCATCATATTATAAGGCTTCTTATGATCTTGTTTATTGTGCCAACAATGTTAAAAATGATTTCTAAAAAAACCTAATTTAAACTAATCAGCTTTTGACTCGCTCTTATTAATTAAGTAATGTTTTATATGTCTAATTTAATAGACCTTCTTGGAAGATTGTTCATCTCAGCTTTATTTATTATCTCTGCTTATAACAAAATTTTTAGTATTGATGGAACAATGAGCTGGATGGAGGGATTTGGGATTGTTGGAATTTTATTATATCCAGCCATAGCATTAGAAATTATTTTACCTTTGTTTGTTATTTTAGGTTACCAAGCAAGAATATCCGCAGGATTGCTTGCTATCTTCTGTATAGTTACAGCATTTATTTTTCATTATGATTTTACTGATCAAATGCAAACTATAGCTTTTCTTAAGAATATTGGTTTGGCTGGTGGTTTTTTATTTATTGTTGCTAATGGAACAAAAGATTGGTCAATCGAAACAAAAAAGAAATACGTCAGACTATAAAAAAAAGCCTTATTTAAATAAATAAATAAGGCTTTAATTTTTTTAAATTTTAACTAAATAATAATTAAAAGCTAAAACCGATTGCGAACGTAGCTTTAAGCACGTCTAAATCAGCTGTGATTTTGTTACCTTTGTCAGTTGTAGTACTTAGAAACGACATAGAGTCCATATTTGTTGATGTACCTTCAACTTTATAAAAAGCATTTGTTCCTAATGTATTTTTATATCCTAAACCCCATAGATAACCATCGACAGTTGTGTTTCCGTACGAACCTGATAACGTTGATGTAGATTTATCTAACGTGTTTACATCCATTTGCACAAAACCAGCTTTTGCATACAATCCTGCATGTAAAGGTAATTCAGCATAAATTTGGTGAACTTTATCTAGTTCTGCTTGAGCACTTCTATCGCCATCTTGAGCTGCTTCTGATGAATCATCAGTACGTGTTAGTTTTTTATTACTAACATTAGCTTTTCCAAGAGTTGCGTCATAACCAAGTGTAAAGCCATTGTCGAAACTGTATTCTAAGAATACAGAAGGAACAACCGCGATTTCTCCAGCAGTAGCAGTTCTCATGGAAGCATCAGCAGTTCCAGCTTTGTCAGCTTCTGTACCCTCGGCACTAATTCCCGCTAAAGATCCGGTAACACCTATACCAATTGATCCTGCGTTAGCAACCCCAGATAAAAAAAGAGACATTAGTGATACTATTAATATTTTCTTCATTTATTATCCTATTGTTTTCCTTAATTTATAAATTAACGTTGAATTACAATTATCATATAATCTGAAGTGGTCAAATTAAAAATAGTTGAAAATAAACATAAATTGTTGATTTTAAAGGGTTTTTTTGTGATATAAATACATCAGTTGTTTTTTTTTTCTGCTGTAAGTCCATTGTAAATTTGCCAACTTACGATAGCAAGAATCACAATCATGATGCATAACGTCAAAGGTCTATTCCACAAAAAATCCCACGACCCATCACTTATCAAAAGCGATCTTCTCAGGTTTTCCTCCATCAAACCTCCTAATACAAAAGCTAAAATTAAAGGAGGCATAGGAAAATCATAGAGTCTAAGTATGGTCGCTACTACAGCTATACCAATCATTAAAAAAATATCAAAGTTATTGAAAGACATTAAATAAATTCCAGTAACAGAAAAAAATAAAATCATTGGTATTAAAAAGGTTCTAGGTACAGCTAATATTCTTGCAATATAGGGAATTAATGGAAGGTTAAGAATAAGAAGAACCACCATTCCAATATACATTGACATAATAACTGACCAGAAAATTTCTGGATTAGTTTCATATAGTCTTGGTCCAGGTTGAATACCAAATCCTAGTAATGCTCCTAACATTACCGCTGTCGTTCCACTTCCTGGTATTCCTAAAGTTAGTAATGGCACGAATGCTCCAGAGCATGCAGCGTTATTTGCTGTTTCTGGTGCACATAAGCCTTGCACGCTTCCCTTGCCAAACTTTTCTTTTTCTTCATTACTTACAAAATTTCTTTCCATGCCATATGCTAAAAATGATGCAATAGTAGCTCCAGCACCAGGTAATACTCCAATTATAAATCCTAGAATTGAAGAACGAGGAATAGTCTTGGCCATTTGTTTAGTCTCTTCTTTACTTATTTTAATTGAGCCTAAATCTGTTAATGAAATTTGTTTTGCTGCTTTTGTTGGATCATTTTTTTTAAGAATAATAGTTAAGGCCTCACTCATAGCAAATGTAGCCATAACAACTAAAACGAAACTAATTCCATCTGATAAATTCATATTATTAAATGTAAATCGAGTTATGTCTGATAAACTGTCTTGACCAACTGAAGCTAGCATTAAACCCAACACACACATCATCATTGCTTTTAGAAAATTTCCCTTTGAGGAAAAAGCAGCTACAGCTGTTAAACCTAAAATCATTAGCCCAAAGTAATCAGGTGATCTAAAAGATAAACTTACTTTTGATAGGCTTGGAGCTGCAAATAATAAAAAAATTGCTGCGATAGTTCCGCCTGCGAATGAACTATAAGCAGCAATTGCTAAAGCTTTACCTGCTTTACCTTGTTGTGCCATGGGGTATCCATCAAATGATGTAGCGACAGTTCCTGGAACACCTGGTGCATTAATTAAAATAGAAGATGTCGAACCACCAAATACAGCACCGTAATAAACTCCTGCCATTAAAATTAATCCTGTTGCAGGATCAAAACCATAAGTAATTGGGATCATTAAAGCAATTGCAGTCATTGGTCCTAAACCAGGTAACATTCCAATAATCGTTCCTGCAAAACATCCAATCATCACCATCATTAAGTTTTGAAAAGATAAAGCAGTTTTTAATCCAATTAGTATTCCTTCGATCATCCCATAATTCCTATATATTTTAGTAATGGATCCCTGAGATAAACAGATAATAAACCATGTAGGAGATACATAAAGATTGCTACAAAAGGAAAAGAGAAAATTAAAATATATTTCCATCTTCTCTCGCCAAGAAAATAATAAGCAGCTACTAAAAATAAAGAGGTTGATAAAAAGAAACCTACTTTAAGTATAGTTGCTCCATAAAAAATCATGGTTATTACTAACAAAATTGTCTTTTTAAAATCTAGATATGCTGGATCTACTTCAATGGGCTTAGGATCTGGTAAAGCTATTTTTAATCCAGCAAAAAACATTCCTGCATAACCTAAATAGATAGGAAACGTTTTAGCATTAAATGGCGAGTCTTCATCAAATGAAAAGACTTGTATCTGGTATGCTGTATATAAATAAAAGGCTGATAAAACAAAGAAGAGCAGTGAGATAATTTTTACTGAATTTATTTTCACTGCTCTTCCTTTAAGTTAATTAACTAAATTACGCCTAGTTCTTGCATTAACTTTGTCATTTCTTTAGTTTGCTTTTTTAAGAAACTGTCAAATTTACTACCTGGATTGTAAATATTTACCCAAGCATTTCTTTTTCTAACTGTTTCCCATTCAGGAGTTTTTTGAACATCACCTAACATTTTAGCAATCTTCTTAACATCTCCACCTGACATACTTTTAGGAGCAAAGAACCCTCTCCAGTTAACAAACTGAACATTGTATCCTTGTTCTTTTAAAGTAGGAACTTCAGGAGCATCACCCACTCTTTCAGGAGCTGTAATACCAATAATTCTTACTTGATCTCTAGCACCCATTACTTCTCCCAAACCAGTTGAAAGAATTTGAGTCTCTCCAGATAAAAGTCCGGCTAAAGCTTTACCACCAGCATCGTAAGGTATGTAAACTACGTTGTTAGGGTTTGCTCCGGCTTTTTTAAATGCAAGTGCACCAATTAAATGGTCCATGCTTCCTCTAACAGAACCACCAGCCATTTTAATTGACTTAGGATCTACGTTGTAAGCGTTCACTACATCTTTGAAGTTTTTATATGGTGAGTTTTTAGCAACTGCGATCGCACCGTAGTCACCTATTACACCAGCGATTGGTTTAACATCTTTGTAAGATAATACACCAGAACCTTTAACGTAACCTTTGTGTCTTGTGATTGATCTTAATACTAAAGGTGTTGATTGAACCAATACAGTATTTTCTGGCTTCGAATTAATTATGTAAGATAGAGCTTTTCCTCCACCACCACCTGACATATTTTCAAATGAAGCACTTTTAAGCATACCAGCTTTAGTTAAAGCTTCTCCAGTTCCTCTAGCAGTTCCATCCCAACCACCACCAGCACCACCACCGATTACAAAGTGTAATTTGTCGATAGCAAAACTAGTTGATGAGATTGAAGTTAAAAGAACAGTTGCGAAAACTAAGCTAATTAATTTTTTCAAATTATTAAACATATTATTTTCCTCTGTTAATTAATTAATTAAAGTAAGTATTAAAAATGAATGAACTAATAGAGTCAACAGGTCTTAATTAAAAAAAGTGCCTCTTATCCTCAATAACTCTCTGCTCAAATTGGTGTTTTCTTTAAATGGCTTTCTACCGTGAAGCCAGAAATAATTATTAGAGAGTATTGTTGATCCAGTAGGCAATGGAAATTCTACTTTATTCTTACTTTCCTCTAAGCAGTCTGAAAGTCTTTGTAGGAATAAACCTTGTTCCATATTTTTAGGCTCTGGAAATTGATCGATATAAGAAATTGTTGACTTGCCATCTTTATCTTTTTTAAAAACTGGATGCTGAACTTTGTATTCAATATTTTTACTTTTTGGTGAACCCCATGTAAAATCTTGTTGGCCTACAGGGTTATTACTGAGTTCATCCAAATGTTCCCAGTCATCTAGATGAAGAATTACACTTTCTCCATTTTCTACTCCTTGTTCTTCCATCTTGGTCATGATCAACCAATCTGTTTTTTCTTTTACATAAGTTCCATCCGTATGAAGATCTAAATTTGTGTAAGCTTTTCTTAAATATGAGTCGCTACTATCTTGGTGTTTAACATGAAATCTTGCATAATATTTACCTGTCATTGAATCAAAGTTAGGATTACCTATTAAGTAAGCAAGTCCAGTTGAGAGTTTAACCAAAAAGTCTTTGTCAAATTTCTTATTATTAATTTCAGGCTCAACTATAACCGTGCCCGTCTCTCTATCATTTAATATCTTAACTAAAGACTCTCCTAGTTTACCTTCAAAAACCTCATCTAAACTTTTAGCTAAAGTAAATCTTGAAAAAGGTTTGTACTCTAATGATGTAATAGTATGTTTTTTAAAAGGAAATATAAGCTTATCTAAGTCACTTTCTTGAAAATTGATTACCTTAACTCTTTTTGAATTTTTATGATTAGATAAACTAAAACCCATATATTGATTGTATCTAATAATTTATTTTTTGCAATTTAGTACTTAAATGTGTTGGAAATTGTTGGTGCCCCAGGATAAAAATCATTGCCATCACATGCTCCATTACCACTACCATCATTAAATACTAATGCAGCTGAAATATTTCCTGATCTTAAAGCTGATAAATTAGTTATATTAAGTTTCTTTGAATATCTAATTACATCGGCTTTAAGTTTGCTCACTGCTATAATAAATTTTCTTTAAAGAAGTTTATGAACTGAGGCATGTATTCATCACCGTGATTTCCACCAACATGAGCGCCTCTTTTTATACATTTTTCGCCTTTAAGAATTTTAAATACTTTTTTAAATGTTTTTTTTGGCTCAATAGCTGCAGCTTCTGCATATTCTTCCCAGCTCGAAAATAATTTGTATTTGTTTAAACCTAAATCAGCTAATTCACCAGTTACTAAGCCTTTGTCATCTACATAATTTGCTGGACAAGTAGGCATTACCATTGCTGGAACTTTTTTTGGTTTATATGGTGAATGCCAGTCATGCCCCCAACCTTGTTTAATATCAATTATTATTTGTCCTGGATTGGACTTAATTTTTTTAACATAATCAGCGCAGGGTTTTGCTAAGGTTAAATTATCAATTTCACCATGTACATAAAGCATCTTAGTGTTTGTTGTAAGTTCTGGATTAAGAAATAACCCCGCCATTCTGCATTCTGCTGCTTCAGGTAAAACTGCATCAAAGCCTTTTTTACTTCCGTTTAAAAAAACCGAGGTAAATTTAGCTTCAGCTACTAGTAGAGAATTTGTTCCTCCTCTAGAGTGTCCAGTTGTTCCAAGTTTTCCATTTGATCTTGGGTGGGACTTAAGAAATTTATAAGCACTCATGGTGTCAATTGCTTGAGAAACCATAGTAGCTTTTGACTGATCTCTCCATGTATCTTTAGTTCCTCTGTTACAAAAACTATCTAAGAACATGACACCTATTCCATTCTCTAATAATTTATTTTTTGCTTCTTTTACATATGGGTTAACGTATCCACCAGCTCCACCGCTTCCATGTGTCCAAACAATTATCGGAACTTTATTTTGACCTTTAGGTAGTTCTAGTAAACCAGTTATTTGTACTGGGTTTTTTTCGTATGCTTTGTTTAAGACGTTAAACATTCCCATCGTAGTAAAAGAGTTTAAACGTACAATTTCTCCATTACCGCCAAGTTCTTTATTTACATCATGCAATACAGATTTTTTTTTTGTACAAGTCGAATTGCCATGGCTTGCGTAAACTGAGGTAGTAAAAAATATAGCTATAATGATTATTAAAGTTTTTTTCATTTAAATAGTCCTTTCAATTTGAGATTAAAATTTAATAGCTAAAAGTATTAGAAATTGTCGGTGCGCCTGGATAAAAATCATTGCCATCACATGCTCCATTACCTGAACCATCATTAAATACTAATGCAGCTGAAATATCAAACGCAATAGACATTGAAGGTATTTTTCCTGCACTAACTGTAAAAGGTGAACTAAGTTTCCATCTAACTTGTAGAAATCCATCATCGTCTGTAAAAGTTCCAGCTGTTCCTGTTCCACCTACAGCTGATACAGTATTTAATCCATCTCCATTACCAGTTCCATCTTGAGGCGCTACTACCTGTTCAGAAATAGAACCAGCGCTTGTAGCTCCGCCAGCATCTTCGCTGCCATCAGTGCCGCCTGTATTACATGTTGCAGCACTTGTTGTTACAGTTCCTGTCATTTTAAATTCTCTGTCTATTGTAATTTGAGCAAATTTATAAATTTTACCTGGTTCTAACAAGCCAGCGGTTCCAAAACTTACAGCGCTAGATGAATCTACTAAATCCATTTCTACTCCTGCTGAATTTTCACCAACAGTTGTAGCATCTACACATGATGCAAGCGTACTTGCTCCAGCACAGTATTCAAGTTTATACGCAGTTACTTTGTACGAAGTAGGTCTGCCAGTTGCACTTTCAGCAAACACATTAAAAGAAATTATAGTTAAAGCTAGAGCAATAATTAAAGTTTTAAAAAAGTTTTTCATATTTATTTGGCTGTAAAAGTAATTGCTCCTTGAATTTCTACTGCTAGATTATTATTTCTACGCACTTTATCTTTTAAAGAAGCTTGCATATCTTTTTTTACAAAAGCTTCATTCGATGTTAATCCATCAGCTAAAGTAGATTTATTTTCTCTAGGGGGATGTGTAAATGTAAGCATATATTCCCATTCATCTTCCTGACCATCAACACTTGATACATCTTTTAAAATATCAAATTGTAAAGAAGGATTTAATGCCATCTCTAGAGAATAAATATTTCCTTTAACATCCTGTGTTGTTTTTTCATTTTCCATTCTGTATCCTTGAAAATTGAATGTTGACCAAGGCATATAAGGAATTTGTGAAGTTATATTGTATTCTTGCCCGCTTAAAACTTGTTCATTAGTTCCTGATATCACTAATTGATTTGTAGCTTTTTGATAAAGATTATAATTAAAATCTAGCATTGCTGCTTTGGCTTCAAAACCTAAACCAACTCTTTTATGATTTTCTTCTAAATCTTGGTCGTAAAATGTATTCGCTCCAAACATCATTGACTGATCTGAATTCAAAAATCTATAACCTAATCCTAGATTTCCAATAATTCTTTTGTCAGAGTTTATTTCTTGAGTATGTAAACTAAATTGAGTAAATAAATTTGAATTATCACTTGGTAAAATGTCTCTTACGCCAAGTATTTTAAATTCGTAATTTCCATTTCCGTTATTATCGTCTCGTAATTTAACATCTACTTCTGTTAAACCTTCTCCAGGAATTAAATTGGAAACTGTTGATGATACTTTTTCTGAAATTTTGTTAAGAGAAACACCTTTAATATCAGCGTGTGCATTTACACCTAGGAATATCGCAATAATTGTTATGATTAAAATTTTGTTCATTTTGATTATTTTTTTTATATAAAAAAAAATCCTAAAATTGTCAATATTGAAAATTAGCTTAAAATACTTAGCATAATTGCTGAAAAAATTGTTGGAATTACTAAATTTTTCTTAGATAAAATAAAAATTACAACACATATAAAAACTACAAATAATCTGATGATAAGATCTGATTCTGCTAAAACTCCTGCGGGAAATATTATCATTCTACCTAATAACGCTGCTAAAGTTGAATAAGCCACGCAGTTAAACCACTGAAATATTTTAGAGTTAACGCTTACTTTTTCTGAAGTTAGAGCTCCCATAAAACGGGAGATAAATGTTGCTAAAGAAGTTGCAATAATTGCTAGAATTATTATTTGACTACTTTCCATTTTTTTCTCCAAATAAAAAAGCGACTGTTCCACCAATTAAGCCTGCAAACAATAAAGCCCACTCGGTTGAAACTAAATATATTAAAGGCCCTAGTATTGTTCCTGCAACTACTGCAAATGATATCCGTAAATTTTTCATAGCCCCTATCATCATGCAGAAGAAATAAACTGGGTTAACAATTGCTAAACCTATCAGCATATCTTTATTTAAGTAATCAGCCGCAAGATAACCAACTATTGTCATTAATATTGCAGTTGTCCAGGTCCCTATACCTATACCAATCCAAAAATCTATTCGGTGTTTTTTATCAATTTTTTTATAACCATCTTTAGCAATCAGCCAAGAGGTTACGGCTAAGAAATGACATGATAGATAATATTTCCATTTCGGTTGAGATTTATGCTCAAGCAAAGGAAATAAAGAAACTGTCATAGGATAAAGTCTAAAGTTTACTAACCACACAGCTATAAATATATTTACTAATGAAGCTCCAACTAACAAGGACTCTGCCATTACTAGTTGGCCTGGCAAAGCATAGGTAAATAAACTTGAGGCAGCACTTTGCTGTAAATTAAAACCAGCATCTTTAAGTAATGCGCCTAATGCTACAAAGCATGCCGCTAAAGGAATGGCTGGACTTTTAGAACCTTGTAATGATTTTAAACCTTTTAGAAATACTTTCGAATTTATCATCCACCAAGGAATAATCTTCCTACATCTGGATTTTTTAACAAGTCATCACCCTTGCCTGCTATTGCAGTTTCACCTGAAACCAAAACATAACCTATATCAGAAAATTCTAGTCCCTTTTTTGCATTTTGCTCAACTAAAATAATTGTTTTCTTTTCAACTTTTTGAAGATCATCTAAAATTTCAAATACCATATCAATATATCTCGGCTCTAATCCAATTGAAGGTTCATCAACTAAAAGCACAGATGGTTTCATGACTAAAGCTCTTGATATTTCTAATAATCTTCTCTCACCTCCTGATAAAACTTTAGCAGGTTGATTTCTTCTATTGCTTAATCTTTCATATTTTTGAAAAATTCGTTCAGCTTCTTCATAAGCTTCATCCTGTTTATCTTTAATAAACCCACCCATTAATAAGTTTTCTTCAACGGTCATATCTGGGAAAACAGAGTTATCTTGTAAGATGTATGCGATACCCACTGAACTTAATTTTTCGGCTGGAGTTAAGTTCGTAATTTCTTTTCCTTCAATTTCAATTTTACCATCAAAGATATTTGTAAAACCATAAATTGAATGAAGGATAGTAGATTTACCTGCTCCGTTTGGACCAATTAAACATAATGACTGAGCCTTACTTACTGTTAAATCAAAGTTATGAAGAATTTCCATTTTACCGTATCCTGCTGATAAACCTCTGATAGTTAAGTGCACATCACTTGGAGATAATTTATTTAGTTCCTCTAAACCTGGTGCTTTACCTAAAACTTCGTATTGATTTGCCATTACTGTGCTCCTAAGTAAGCATCTACTACACGCTTATCATTTTTAATTTGATCTGGTGAACCTTCTGCAAGCATTTTACCGTGCGCTAAACAGAATATTTTTTGAGCTAAACTCATTATTACTCTCATATTATGTTCTATAACTAATAAGGTAATTCCATATTCAGAATTAACTTTGATTAATCTGTCAATAATACCATTTATTAAAGTAGGATTAATTCCAGCTGTAGGCTCATCTAATAAAAGCATTTTAGGTTCGTTCATTAAAGCCATTGCAAGTTCTAATAATTTTTGCTGGCCAAATGATAAGTCACCTGCTCTAAGTTTTCTTTTTTGGTAAAGTCCCACAAAGTTCAAAAGTGTCTCTGCTTTTTCTGTTAGATCAGCTGGTACCTTTGCAAATATAAATCCTGAGTCACTGGCTTTATGACTAATTAGCATATTTTCTATACAGTTTAATTTTGAATAAATTCTTGTTTGTTGAAATGTTCTTAATAATCCTAGTTTAGCTACAGCTGGCACAGGCATTTCCGAAACCTCTGTATTATCAAAAACAATCGACCCTTGATCAATAGGATGAGATCCAACAATAGAATTAAATAAAGTTGTTTTACCTGAACCATTTGGTCCGATTAAACCAACAATAGACCCTTGTTCAACACTAACAGATATATCAACGTTAGCTTGTACTCCGCCAAAAGATTTACTAACATTTTTTACTTGTAGTATACTCATTTTAATTCCACCGATGCTTTTCTGTCTTTTTCGTCAATTGCTTCTCCAAATCGTTCAGGGAATTTTTCTCTTAACCATCCCATTAATCCTTCTGGGAAATAAATAACGATAACAACAATTAAAACTCCTAAGGCTACATACTGCCAACCTAAAATAAAAGTCCAAAGACCTTCTTTAAATAAATGGAATAAAGTTGCACCAATTACCGGTCCCCACAAAGTTCCTTTACCTCCTAAGATTGCCATTAAAACCATGAATACTCCCATTTCTCTACCATCAAATGCAACATCAGTAGAATCTATGTAACCAATTAATCCACCCATAATGCCACCTGCAAGACCACAGAAAAATGCAGAGCACATCCAACCAGTAATTTTATACTTCATGGTTTGGATACCCATTGCTTCTGCTTTATCTTCATTGTCTCTTATCGCATTTAAAATTAATTTAAATCTAGAACCATAAATCCATTTAATAAAAACAAATGTTGCGACAAGTAATGCAAAACTTAAGAAATAGAAAAATTCTCCTCTAGCTTCATCGTCAACTATTTCAACAGGAAATGGAGGTGTAGTAAAACCTTGACCGGCTCCAATAATTTCTATCCCACCAGCAATTTCGCCTGCTGCAATCCCAAGACCTAAAGTACAAATAGCAAAGTAATGCCCTCTCAAACCTAAAATAGCATAACCTATAGCACCTGCAACAATGGTTGGAATTATAGCTGCAGCTAATAATCCAAAACCTATTCCTTGAAAATATTGTGCTGTGGTATGCACGAATGTTTTTTCACCTCCGCTTTCCGTCCATTCAGCTAAAGGAAAAAACATACCAACTTGAACAGATGCACATAAATACATTCCAAGACCATAAAAAAGAATATTTCCAAAAGTATTGTAGCCCATTTCTCCACCCTGTAAATTCCAAGTCATTGCTAGAACAATCATTACACAAAGATATGTAAGCTGGACTTTATAAGCAGAGAATAGAAAAGGTGCAGCTAACCCTAAAATGATTAAACCAGAGTATAAAATTAAATCTTTTTGTTTAATCACAATAAATTCCCCTTAAAAAAGTTCATAAATTGTGGCATATAAGCATCTGCGTTATCTCCACCTATAGTAACTCCTTTAGAAATACATTTTTCTTTTTTCATTATTTTAAAAGCGGTTTTCCAAGCTTTTCTTGGATCTGTTTGAGCGGTTTCATAAAATGCTTCTACTGAAGGGTATTTTTTGTGTTTATTTACCATCCACTCTACCCATGTAGGATTAGTAAATCGACCTTCGTTATCAACGTAAAAATCAGGACACTCATGAACAGTCATTGCCATTTTTTCTCTCCAAGGTTTTTTTCCTGCATGCCAATTGTGATACCAGCCCTCTTTAATATCAATTTTTACTTTACCAATCGGTGCTTTAATTCTCTCAGCATGCTCTTTACAAAACTTGGCTAAAGTATAATCATCCGCGCCACCGTGGACCACAAGCAATGTTGTATTAGATGTTAATTCTGGTTCTGCAAAAAAGCCAGCCATCCTACATTCTGCTGCTTCTGGAAGAATTGCATCAAAGCCTTTGGTGCCTCCAAGGAACTTAGAAGTTAGTTTTACATCTGCTAAGAAAAAAGAGTTAGTTCCTCCTCTTGAATGACCAGAGGTTCCAAATTTCCCATTGGATCTAGGATGAGATTGTAAAACTTTTAATGCCATAAGCGCATCAATTGCTCCATTTATAAGAGGGACTTTTGACTGATCTCTCCAAGTAGATCTAGCACCTCTTGGACAAAAATTATCTATATACATTACACCTATACCCTCTTTCAAAAGATTTTGAGTAGAATGATATACAAAATCATCCCAAATGTAATCATGGGGTCCTCCACTACTATGAGTTCGAATTACTATTGGAACTTTATTTGTTCCTTCTGGTAATTGAAGGTATCCTGTTATTTCAATAGGATTATTTAGATGACCATCTGTTAAGACTGTTCTTTGATCAAGTCCTGTATAAGAATTAAATTTGATAATTTCACCACCTTTATAACCTTTTAATTTAGATATACCGGTTAACATTGATTTTTTCTTAGTACAGTTTGTTATAGTATCAAATTTAAAATTAGTAGAGTGAGCGAAAACATTTGTGGAAAAGATTAATGTTGCAATTATAAAAAGTATTTTTTTCATTTTAAATACTCCCTTTTCTTCGAAAGTTTAAATCTTCTGTAAACTAATATGAAAACAAGCAACATAAACACTGCACCAATTCTAAATTCTGTACCTAAAATGTAATCTGCAAATTCTTCGAAAACTCCTAAACCCATACCTGAAATTGCTACCGCTGGTAAATTTCCAAGGCCTGCAATAATAACTATCATGAATGATCTGACTGTATAAGGTAGTCCTACGTATGGATGAAGAGTAAGAGTAATTGATATTAAAGCTCCAGCTACTCCACATAGCGCTGCATTAATGCCAAACGTTGCGGCGTAAACTTTTTCAGTATCTACACCTAAAATTTTTGCAGCTCTTGAATTTTGTGCTGTGGCTCTTATAGCTCGTCCTAGTTTAGATTTTTTCATATATATCACTAAAGCTATTGCATATAAAACGCTTATCACTGCAGCAAATATTTTTGAATTTGGTAGAGTTACTGAATTATCAAATAACATTGTTGTTCCATACTCAGACTGTGCCACGACTACATCAGCTCCAAAAATAAAATTCATTAATTGTTGCATTACAATGGCGATACCGAATGTTGCTAAAATTGAAATAAAAAGATCTCGATCTACGACTTTATTAATAACAAGCTTATATAAAGCCCAACCAACAAAATACATAATGATGGGAGATACTATTACTCCCCAGCCTGGATGAATTCCTGCAAGATACATAGTATAAGCAATGTATCCGCCAAGTATAACTAGATCACCTTGTGCAATATTAATAATATTCATTACACCCCATTGAAGAGCCATACCGTATGCGATCAAGGCAAATAATATTCCAATTAGAATTCCGTCCAATGAAGCTTGGACTAATAGGATTGGTGCTTGAAATATTAATAAATCCATAAAATTATAAAATTTATAAAAGAAAAGCCCCTAGTTTCCTAGGGGCTTTTCAAATTATTTATAAGTTATTAACTTCTTTCTGACCACTTAGGCGTTGGATAGTAGAACTTATCTGAAGCCCATTTAGTAGGAGCAACAACTTTGTTCTCACAATTATCACCTTTGCATCTTACTTGAAACAAGATCATTGGCTTAGCAGTATTTTGACCGCCAGGACCAAATTTAATGTTTCCATAGAAAGTTTGCATATCAGTTGCAGCTAAAGCATCTCTAACTTTAGTTTTATCAAAAGAATTTGCTCTTTCGAACGCATCTTTGAATACTAATAAAGCAGCTGATGACTCTGCAGCTTGATAAGGTGGAGCATAACCAAATTCTTTTTTAAAGTCTTTGTCATACTTTTTACCACCACCAAAGAATTTATCTTTATAAGATAAATTTTTGTGCCACTGAGAAGCACATAGTGCGTACTCAGATTTCTTTCCATGTTGTTTAGAAAGTTTTGCAGCATCACAGTGTGTCATTGCTAACATAGGAACATCAACTTTCATTTCAGATATTTGTCTGATTGCAGTTAACGCACCTTTTGTGTGACCTGATACAACAAGTACATCTGGCTTAGTTGCTTTAACTTTTGCCAATGTCGCTGCCATATCATTTAATTCTTTAGGTAGTTTGTCGTCGATAATGATTTCAGATCCAGTTCTTTTTGCTGCATCTAGGATACCTAATCTCACGTCTTGAGAGAATGCATCTTGCTCAAATGCTTGTGCAATTCGTACTGGCTTTCCACCATTTTTTTCTACCGCAAGATCAATTGCTACTTCAAGATATTGATTTGCTGGTGATAATACCGCGAACAAATACTTATATCCTTTAGTAAATAAAGATCTTGATGCACCATTTGCTTCAACCATAGGAATTTTATATTTCTCGGTTACTGGTGCAATGGCTTTCGTTAATCCTGAACTGTATGGTCCTAGCATGTAATGAACGCCGTCTTGTTTAATTAGTCTTTCAGCTAACTGAGCAGCTCTTTTAGGATTTGATTCATCATCATAATAAATAATTTCAAATTTATATGATTTTCCACCAACATTTACTCCACCCATTTTGTTTATTCTCTCAACAGCTAAATTGTAACCGTTTTGAGTATGAACACCATTTGATGAGTATTTACCTGTAAGAGATATTGCAGAACCTAACACGATGTATTCACCTTCAACTTTTGCAAAAGAAGAAGAGAAAGAAACAAGTGCTAATGTTATTGCTGAAATAGATGTAATAAATAGTTTTGTTAATTTATTCATTATTTCCCCTTTGTTTGTTAATTAATTAATGAAATATTTAAACAAGAAAATCCTATAATGACAACAGTAAAGAATTAGCTAAAATTTTGTGTCACAGCTATATAAAGTGCTAAAATAATTAATACACACGCTGAGATTGTATTAAGTACCTTAGGTTTGCTTTTTAACCAAAGGGAAATTTTTTCAGCTGCTATCCCATAAACCATTAATGAAATGAAATCGAGCACCACATAAGTGGTCATTAAAATTATAAATTGAGAAATAACATTGCTATCATAATTTATAAAAGAAGAAAAAATAGTACCAAAAAAAATAATTGCTTTTGGACTTAAACTCGCAATTAGAAATCCATCTTTATAAAATGAAAAAGTTGACTTGGTAAATTGTTCCTTGGAATTTATTGAACTTATTTTTGCTGTGTAAGTATCGTAAGCAAGGTAAACAATATAAAGAATGCCAGCCCATTTAAGATAATATAATATTTGAGGGTTATCACTTAAAAACGATCCAATAATAAAGACAATAAGAATTCCTTGTAATATGTTTGCTGAAACATCGCCAACTGCAGTCCAAACTGATCGTTTTAAACCATAATTTAAAGTATGAGAAACTATCACTACTCTTGGCAAACCAGGTGTAATAAATAAAAAAAGTATGATCTGTAAAAATATTAAATAGTCACTTGGAAACATATTATTAAAGACTATATAGAATTATATGAAGAAAAAAAGTTCTTTGCCTTTAACAAAAGTTAAAAATCCTGAACCTGAAAAAAAAGATGAAAATTGGATTATTTGGGCTGCATGGGCTGATCGCATTACATTTGAAGAAATAAAAGAAAAAACAGGAAAAACAGAGACTGACGTAATTAAACTTATGAGAAAAAGTTTAAAGCCTGGTTCTTTTAGACTTTGGAGAAAAAGAGTTCACAACACAAGCATTAAACATAGAAAAAAATTTCAATTAGGAAGAAAAAAACTAAGAGAAAAAATAAAAAAAACTGATATATATAAATTATGAAAAAAGTAACAATGTATTCTGGAGATCCTTGTCCTTATTGTGGGGCAGCTAAAGCTTTACTAAAAAGTAAAAATATTGAAATAGAAGAATTTGATATCTGGAAAGATCCTGCCAAGGCAAAAGAAATGTTGCAAAGAACAAACGGTGCAAGAACCATACCTCAAATTTTTATTGGCAATCACTACATAGGTGGCAATGATCAGCTACAAGCTGCTAATAGGAGCGGTGAACTTGATAAATTACTTGCTTAATTAAATATCTTTTAAAAAAGGCATAGCATTTCCAGCCCCAAGTTTTGTAGTTGATATACCAGCAACTCTATTTGCAAGTTCGAGGCATTCTTTAATTGATTTTCCTTTCAAAAGACCAAAAGCTAGACCTCCGTTAAAAGCATCTCCTGCTCCTGTAGTATCAATCGCTTTAACTTGATTAGCTTTTAGATAAATTTCTTCTTTTCCATCAGAGTAAAATAATCCTTTTTTACCTAGTGTAATTATTATTTTTTTAATTCCTAAATGAATTAGCTTTTCTGCCGCTTGTTTAGCCTCTTGTTCATTTGTAATTTTAATTCCCGTATAAAACTCTGCCTCAGTTTCATTCGGTGTAAAAAAATCAATATTGCTAAAAAACTCTTTCGTAATTTCAGATGCAGGAGCTGGATTTAGAATAGTCAAACAGCCATTTTCTCTTGCTGTTTTTAAGCAATGTAATGTTACATCTTTTGGTACTTCAAGTTGAGTTAAAAATATTTTTGAATTTTTAATCAAATTAATTTGTTTATTGATTTCACTTATCTTTAAAGAAGAAGGTGCACCCACAATAACATTAATTGCATTTTCCCCAGAGTTTTGATCAACTAAAATACCAGCTACACCAGTTTGTAAATTTTCATCTTGAATAATATTATCAGTATTGATGTTATTTTTTTTTAAAGTGCTTAAAGCCAATTCACCATAAGCATCTTTTCCAATTTTGCTGATGAAGTTTACTTCTCCACCTAATCTAGCAATAGCGATAGCTTGATTACAACCTTTTCCACCAGGACCTACATTGTATTTGTTGCCTAAGATAGTTTCACCTATTATTGGAATTTTAGGACCAGAAAAACTTATATCTGCAACAAATATACCTAGGACAGAAATATCACTCATTAACCAAGCGTAGTCAGGAATGGAAACATTGTCAAAATATAATAACTAATTACTTGAATTTGATTAGTGGCAATTAGAACTCCAGTGATTAATAAAATTGATCCACCAGTTTTAGTTACTATTCCATAATATTTATTGAATCCTTTTCTTGTAGTTAAAAACTTGCTCATGTAATAACCAGAAAAAATAAAAGGTATGGCTAGTCCTAAAGAATAAAAAGAAAGTAACAATATACCTTTTCCAATAGAAGCTTCGGTTGCAGATAAAGCTAAAATTGATCCTAATACAGGACCAATACAAGGCGTCCAGCCAAAAGCAAAAGCTGCGCCAACTAATACAGGAAAAGCATAATTATCTTTATAGCCCTTTGTCTCAATTCTTTTATCTTGATTTAGAAAATTAAATTTTAAAATACCTATCATTTGTAGAGAAAATAAAATTATTACAATTCCTGCCGCAATTCGTAACTCATTCGATAAAAACAATAATATATTTCCAACTGCTGATGCAGTTGCACCTAAAATTATAAAAACTAAAGAAAAACCAATTGAAAATAAGATTGTTTTGATAAGTACAATTCTCTTATCTTTTTCAATTTCATTTAAATTTTTTCCAGTAATATAAGAAATATATCCAGGAATAATGGGTAATACACATGGTGTTAAAAAACTTATAAATCCTGCTCCGAAAGCGAAAGCTAATTTAATGATCATTATTACTTTATATTTGCCTTTAAACTTTACCGCAATTACAATATTGGCTCATGATTATTAAATACCTGGGGTTCTTATTCACTCTTTTATGGTCTTATACGTTCATAAAGTCCCAAAGTATTTTTAAAAAAGGTTCTGGAGTATTAATTACCTTATTTGTCTCTAATATTTCTTGGTTAACATTTATTGCTGCTTGTTATTATGGCTTCAAAAACTTTTCTTTTTACCACACTATTTTAGGAATTGTTTTATCTATCATTTTAGTTCATCTAGCATTTTCAAGATTAACTATTTACTTAAATAGTAAGTTTGAAAACAAAAATACATTATTGAAAATTAAAACTTTTTTAGAATATTTAATATTAATTGTAATTGGGTATTTTATATTTTTTTAATCAGTTGTGATTGTGCTAATAACCTTAAAATTTTTATCAGTAATTACAATCTCTCCTGAACTTGGCACAGCATTAGTCACTGCAGTTATAATACTGTAATGCGTTACTAGAACTAAGTTTTTACCTTTTCCATCCCACTTTTTTACAAACCTGTAAAGTTCCTTTAATTGTTTGGCTTCATTTTTGTTGAAAGGGGTTTGAAATGTAGAGTTTAAAGCAGTAAATTCTTTATACTCTCCGAATGCAAATTTTGCAGTATCTTTACACCTACACCACTGACTACTAAGCACCTGGTCAATAAGTACTTTATTTCTTTTAAATAGTTTTCCAATCTTTTTAGATTGACTAATACCTTCTCGGTTTAAATTTCTTTGTGATTTACAGTCACTAATCTTAAATCCCGCAGGATCTCCCCCTCCTGGGGCTAAAGCATGTCTTATTAATATAATTTTGTTACCTTCCTGCGCAAGCTTCCAGTTTTGTTCTAAAGAATATGAATGAAAAGAGAATAAAGAAAAAATTAAAATTTTTAGCAATAGGGAAATAATTTTATTTTTCACGGTGGATGAAATGTTAGTCTTACAAATTTATGCAACCTTGGTTTAGAGGACATTGCAATATAAAATATAACTTATTGATAGGTTGTATTAAAACACCTAATTGGTGTGTGGAGAAAAATTTATTATTTTCTTTTAAAAATATAAGAAAAATCATTATTCCAGATATAAATATAACCCTTTTTATTGAGAAACTTATAAATAGTATTTTTTTTCAAAGAATCTTTAATGTTTCTACCTAAGTTATTATTATGAATTTCTATGCAGATAAGTTTCGGACTATATTTTCTTAAATCTAATGATTCTAAGGCATTAATTTCGTTACCCTCAATGTCTAAATTTAAAAAATCAATTTTTTTGTTTTTAAATTTAGATTCATCTAATATAGTGTTTAAAAGTTGAGACTGTATTGAGCCAATTTTAAAACCTTTTCTAAAACTGCTTTTTGCAAATTTTTTATTTATTGTATTAAGCATATTAATTTTTTTTCTATAATAATATTTAATATTTTTAGATTTATTAGAAATGGCTACATTTAAATTACAATCATTTTTTCTAGCTCTTTTAAATAAATCAATTGATAATTTATTTAGATCTATATTGACACCTGACCATCCCTTTCTAAATAAAAGATACGTATTATTACCGTCAATGGGGTGATAACAGCCAACATCAACGTATATACCTTTTTTTTTATTTTTAAAGAATTTATCAACTATTAAGTCTTCGCCTAGCATAGAGTAACTTTTTTTAGGAAAAAAAATTTTAGGCCTATAAAACATATAGTAAAGATAACTAAAAAAATTCATTATTTTTTTTCTTTAAATACTAAACAGATTCCGTTGTTACAGTAACGTTTTCCTGTTGGTTTTGGTCCGTCATCGAATACATGACCATGGTGACCTCCACAGTTCTTACAATGATACTCTATTCTTGGGTACCCGATATGCATATCTTTTTTTTCTACAAAAACTTCTGGGAGTGATTTATAAAAAGAAGGCCAGCCTGAACCACTTTCATATTTTGTAGCTGAATCAAAAAGTTTAGTGCCACAACCAACGCAATGGTAAGAACCCTCTCTCTTTTCACTATTTAGTGGGCTACTACCAGGTGATTCTGTTCCCTCTTGTCTTAGAACATAATTTTGTTCTGGAGATAAATTTGGATCCCACTTTTTATTGCTCATCTTTTACTTTGTCGTCTACACCATAAGGTCTGAATTTACCTTTGTTTTCTAATTTAACTGCTTTAGCCGGAATACCAACCATTGTTGCGCTTTCAGGAACATCTTTAACAACAACAGCGTTTGCTGCAATCCTTGCGCATTTTCCAATTTTAACAGGTCCGATAATTTGTGCACCAGAACCTATAACAACATCATCACCAATTGTAGGGTGTCTTTTTTCATGTCGTTGTTTTTCACTATCAATACTTGGTGAAATTCCTCCTAACGTTACTGCATGATAAATTGTAACATTGTTTCCAATTTCAGAAGTTTCTCCAATCACAACTCCCATACCATGATCTATAAATAAATTTTTACCAATTTTTGCGCCAGGGTGAATTTCAATTCCTGTAAAAAATCTTGATGTTTGAGATATAATTCTTGCAATCAAATCAAACCCAGCTACTTGAAAAAAATTTGCTATTCTATGAAAAAGAACTGCTTTAACTCCAGGGTAAGTTAAAATTATACTTAAAATAGATTTTGCTGCAGGATCTCTCGCTTTAATTGATTCTAAATAATCATTCATCACATATGTATATAGTGACTACTTGCAAAATTTAAAGATTTAACTATAAAAAGAGTATGAGTAACCCATTTCATTTAGCAATACCCGCAGGCGACTTAAGCGTTGCGACAAAATTCTATGTAGATGTTTTAGGCTGTAAGTTAGGTAATGGGGAAGCTAATAAATGGATTGATGTAGATTTTTGGGGTAATGAATTAACTCTTCACAAAACTGAAATGAAATTACCTAATGAAAGACACGATGTAGACATGGGTAATGTTCCAGTTCCTCATTTTGGAGTGCATTTAGATAAAGGTGTATTTAATAAAATTAAAGAAAATCTTAAATCTAATAATATTAAATACTTAGACGAACCCTATACAAGATTTAAAGATAAGAAAGAACAACAAGAAACTTTCTTCATAAAAGATCCTCACGGTAACATTTTAGAGCTGAAGACATTACAAAACTAATAATAAATTTTTTTAATTAAAGCTTTTTATTTTGTATCAGAAAAAGCTTTCGAGGGAAGTTTCCTTCATCAAAATTTGTTGTGCTTAAATTTTTAAATCCCTCTAATAAGCCATTAACTTTTTGTTCAGAAAAAAAATTAATAATAAATCCATCATTTTCGTACATATCTTCTCCCCTGTGAATTCCTTTCTTGTAATCGCCATCGTTAGTATTTCTAGCTGTATAAATATTGATGCCACCAGGTTTCAAAACTCTAAGTATTTCATTATTTAATTTTTTGATTTCAGCATTAGTCAGAGCCATACAGTAAAGCATATGAGAAAAAATACCTTTAATTGAATTATCTTTATAGGGAAGCTTGTCTCTTACATCAAAGTGTTTTGTAGATACTAAATTAGAAAAGTCGTTGTCTTTTACTTTTTTATCAATAATCTTAATTGCCGTTGGGCTATAATCTAAAGCTTCAACTTTCATATTATTTTCAGCAAAAAAAACTGTGTCTCTTCCTAATCCTGCGCCAAGCTCTATAATTTCTCTAATATTTTCTTCTTCAAATTTTTTTAGAGCTGATAGCGCTGCTACACTAGGTTCCAGTCCAAACATTAAAGGTTTTTTGGAAAAGTTAGCCTCCCAATAAATTGACTGCCTATTTAATTTCTCTTGATCCAACTAATTACCTCAAAATTATTAGTGTTTTTATTAAACACAACTAATAAGCTATGTACATCATGCATATACCTTGCTAAATTATATTTAGTTAACAGAGGGGTTACAATGATTTTTAATCAGTTGTTTGATGATAAATCTTCAACTTACACCTACATCATCTCATCAGGTAAAGGTCGTGAAGCTTTAATAATTGATCCTGTAATTGAACATACAAAAAAATATATTAAAATTTTACAAGATTTAGAATTAAAGTTAGTAAAAGTAATCGATACTCACATTCATGCAGATCATATTTCGGGTTTAAATGAACTTAATAAACAAACAGAATGTACAAGAGTAATGGGAGAAGAGTCTGAGTCAGAAGTAATTGATTTAAGAGTTAAGGAAAATGAAAAAGTTAAAATAGAGGAAGTGGAACTAACAACATTATACACCCCTGGACATACAAAATGTTCTTATAGCTACTTAATGAATGATAGAGTTTTTACTGGTGATACTCTGTTAATAAATGGATCAGGTAGAACAGATTTTCAAGGTGGTAGCGCGATGGAGCAGTATGACTCAATATTTGGTAAATTGTTAAAACTTCCAAATAAAACGCTTATTTTTCCTGCGCATGATTATAATGGTAAAAAATTTTCTACAATTGAAAATGAAAGAAATAATAATCCGAGATTGCAAGTTAGTTCTTCTGATGAATACATTGAAATAATGAACAATCTTAAATTGGCAAATCCTAAAATGATGGATATAGCAGTGCCTGCAAATAAAAAAGGTCTTATTTCAAAAGAAATAAGTTTAAATACATAGTTTAAGCCATTTTTTTAGAAAAACACAACTCCTAGGTTATGTACATAGTTCATGGACTGTAGTTAAATGAAATCTAATTATAAGGGGGCAACATGATAAAAAAAGTAATTGGAACAATCATTTTCTTTCTTTTTGTTTCTTCAGCAAATGCTGCTGAACCAACAGTAAGTAGTGATTGGTTAAAGAAAAATCTAAATAGCCCGAATGTATTTGTTTTAGACATCAGAAATAAATTAGATGGTGGAGGATATGATGCTTTCAAAGCAGAGCACATTCCAGGATCAGTTCATTCAGATTATTTAGCGGCAGGTTGGAGAACAACTATAAAAGGAGTTGTTGGTCAATTTCCAGGAACGAAAGCTTTAAGTCAGTTAATTGGAGGATTAGGTATAGACAATCAAAAACACGTTGTTATTGTTTATGGAGGAGTTAGTTCTTTAGACTTCGGAAGCGCTGCAAGAGTTTACTGGACATTTAAAACGATAGGACATGAAAATGTTTCTATTTTAAATGGAGGTTTTAAAGGATGGGCGAATTCAGGAAATAAAGTTGTTTCAGGAGAAAATAATTTAAGTCCTGCTAATTTTAAAACTAGACTAAATAAAAAATATTACGCTTCTTTTAGTGAAGTTCAAAAAGCTCAAAAAGGAAAAGGCAGTCAATGTTTAATTGATGCTAGACCTGCAGCTTTCTTTACTGGAGATAAAAAACATGCAAAAGCAAGAATTCCTGGAAGACTTGCTAACGCTAGAAATCTTCAAGAGGGAAATTTAATTGATGACGGTTTTAAAATAAAATCAAGCTCTGAGATTAAATCTCAATTTGGAGGATTAGAAGGTGTAGAAAAATACAAGGGTTACATTAGTTATTGTAACACTGGTCACTGGGCAGCTACAGTTTGGTTTGGTTTAAGTGAAATTGCACAAATACCAAATGTTAAAATGTATGACGGTGGTATGACACATTGGACATACGATCCTAAAAGAAAAGTTGATTTAAGTTAAATTTAAAAATTTATGGGTAGAATAAATTCTACCCATAATTTGTGCTTATAATTAGTTTTATTAAATATGTCTGAAGTAAATATTGCAAAATTAAAAATAGATAAACCCGTGTTGGTTTACGGAGTTTTATTTTCCGTTCTATTTTCTTATATTTTATTTAATAGTGTAGGCGACAGACATTTATATGTATTTTTTATAGGATTGGGTTTAGGGGTTTCACTTTACCAAGCTGCATTTGGTTTTACGGGAGGGTGGAGAAATTTTATCGAGAAAAGAGATAGTAAATCTCTAAGAGCTCAATTAATAATGTTGGCCTTAGCTGTTGTTGTTTTCTCTATTTTTATCAATTCAAAAAGCTTTATTTATGATGGAACTATGATTGGTGCAATAGCGCCAGTTGGTACTTCTGTGGTTATTGGTTCATTTATTTTTGGTCTAGCTATGCAGCTTGGTGGAGGTTGTGGTTCAGGTACTTTATTTACGGCAGGAAGCGGAAATTTAAAAATGGTTATTACTTTAGTCTTTTTTATAATTGGCTCCCTTTTAGGATCTTACCATTTTGAATTTTGGACTAATTTACCTTCCTTAGGTGGATTTTCTTTATTAAATAGTTTTTCAAAAATACAAACAATATTAATTCAACTTTCATTACTAACTTTAATATATATTTATATTTCTAGGTTAGATTTCAAACATAATAATAAAATTGAGCATAGCGATATCACTTCAAATTCATCTCATAGTTTTATGAGGGGTCCTTGGCCTCTTTTATGGGGTTCTGTCTCGCTTGTTTTTTTTAGCTTTTTAATGCTGCAGGCAGCTGGACATCCTTGGTCAGTAACTTTTGCTTTTGGTCTTTGGGGTGCAAAAATTGCAAGTGCTATAGGCATCGATGTAGCTTCTTGGTCTTATTGGCAACTCGAATATCCTAGTACAGCACTTGAGAATAGTGTTTTAGCTGATCCTACAACTGTTTCAAATATAGGAATTATTTTAGGTGCTCTCATAGGATCTTCTTTATCAGGAAAAATTAGTAAATTTTCTTCTGTAAATAAAAAATTAATTATGGCTGCTGTACTTGGAGGTCTGTTTATGGGTTACGGAGCAAGATTAGCTTTTGGTTGTAATATTGGAGCCTTATTTGGTGGAATAGCTTCTGGAAGTTTACATGGCTGGGTGTGGTTTTTGTTTGCATTCTTAGGTTCTGTTGTTGGGGTGAAGTTGAGAAAGTATTTTTACTAATGAAAATAACTTATTTTATTTTAGTCACTCTATTCTTTTTTGTTTTAATTTGGGAACATGATAATCAAGGTGTAGCTTATAATCCTTTATTTCATGTAGAGGGTGGAGATGAAAGCAACTCTATTTCAATGCCGTGTGGTCTAGGTGGTAGCCATAACCACAATCATAAATAAAAATTTAGGATTTAAGTCTTTTCATTTCAGGATCAAGTAGTGGTTCATTTGTAACTTTGACAGGAAATCTTTTACCAAAATAATCTATTTCTAATTTTGTTCCTTCTTTTGAATGAGACGACGGTAGATATCCATAAAGAATATGTTTATCTACAAAATAACCGTAATTTGTACTTGTAACATAACCAACTGGTTTGCTTCTTTCATCATAAATTGGTTCTTTACCGAGCGCCATTCCTTCACTGTCTTCCATAACCATGCAGCATAACTTTTGTTTAAGAGGTTCTTGTTTCAATTTAACTAATGACTCTTTGCCTATAAAATCTTGTTCTTTTTTTAATTTAACTGTAAACCCCAATCCAGCTTCATATGGATTAGAATTTGTATGAATGTCTGTTCCTAAAGATCTATATCCTTTTTCAAGCCTTAAAGACTCAAAGGCTCCAGCGCCTGAACAAATCATATTAAATTCTTGAGACTTTTCTTTTATTTCATCCCAAAGTGTTAGGCCATATTCAGTTGGTGTATAAATTTCCCAACCTAATTCTCCAATATAGGAAATTCTTACTGCTATACACGGAAGGTGACTTATCGATAAATTTTTAATTGAAAAGAAGGGAAACCCCTCATTAGAAACATCATCGTCATCACATAAACTCTCTAAAACTTTTCTTGAATTAGGCCCCCATAAACCAACGCCTGCATAGGCTGAAGTCCAGTCGATAATATTTACGCTACCATCTCTTGGTGCGTTTTCTTTAAACCAAGATAAATCTATCATTCCATTACCGGCGCCTGCCAATATCCAAAACTTATCTTCTTCTAGCCTACTAACTGTTAAATCACTTTTAATTCCACCGTAGATATTAGAAATAACTGTGTAAACAACTTTGCCTACTTTAACGTCTATATTGTTAGTACATACCTTTTGTAATAATGCTAAAGCACCTTTACCGCTAACTTCTATTTTTACAAATCCTGTAATATCAAAAAGTGCTCCTGTTTGCCTTGTAGTCATGTGTTCTACTGCTTGAATTGGTGACCAGTATTTTGCTGACCATCCTGTTCTGTTTGGAAAATTTTTTCCTTGTAATAAATCTTTATTGGCCTCGTACCACTGTGGTCTTTCCCAGCCCATAACCTCAAAAAATTTAGCTTTCTGATCTCCAAGTCTAGAATAAAAAGGACTTCTTCTTAAAGGTCTTGGTTGTTCTATTTGTTGAAGAGGATGAATGATGTCATATACTTCCTTATAGTTTTGTTTTCCTCTTGCTCTTAAATATTTTCTAACATGATGATGTTTGTGAAAGCGGTTTATATCTCCTTCACGTACATCAAGTTCTGGCTCTCCGTTGACTATCCACTCTGCCATTGCTTTACCAACACCACCAGCATGAGTAATCCAAACAGCATTTGCTGACCACAAACCTTTTATGGATGTTTCACCCATCAATGGGTTGCCATCATTAGTAAAAGAAAAAATTCCATTAATCTTTTTTGTGATTTTCTTTTTTGCTAATGGTGGAAATAACCAGTTAGTTTCTTTATGAGCCCCTACAAAGTCTTCTGGACGGAAATCTACTAAAGAAGGCATCTCTTCAGCATCCTCTGGTTTTACTAATTCTTCTGACTCTAAAATTCTTGGTTCATGTCGATAGTTTCCTATGACATAGGTGTCATTCCATTGTCTGAAGTATAAACTATAATCTTGGTGTCTTACTAATGCATGTTTTACTAACGCTTCTTTTATGTCTGCTTTGAATTCTTTTAATTCTTCAAAAGGTTCTGTCCAAACCATCTGGTGTTCACAAGGAACTAGAGGCAAAGAAATTCCTGCAAGTCTTCCTATTTTAGGAGCCCAAATACCTGTGGCTACTAAAACTATATCAGACTCATAAATACCTTTTTCAGTTTCAACGCCTTTAATTTGATTATTAACTATTTTAAATCCCGTAACTGCAGTGTCACCGATAAAAGTGCCAGCCTTTTTATCTGTTACATATTTTGCCATAGCCTGAACTGCTCTAACTGGTGCAGCTAAACCATCGTTAGGAACATAGTATCCACCATGAATTTTTGAAGGATCTATGTAAGGGCTCATTTTTTGAACTTCCTCAGGTGAAATAATTTTAGCTTCAGTTAAACCGTAACTATGAGCTAAGCCCATTTTTCGATATAAATCTTGATGACGTTCTTTTGTTTTAGAAACCTCAATTCCACCTACGGGATGATAACAAGGCTTACCCTCATACTCTAAAGAACTTAAAAATTTTACTGTATACTGAGCAAACTTACACATCATTCTAGATGGATTAGTTTGAAAAACTCCACCAGGAGCATGTGTAGTTGAACCCCCTGTTTCAAATAAAGGACCTTGATCTAATATAGTGATATCTTTCCAACCAAGTTTAGCTAAGTGATAAGCTGCACTCGCACCTGTTATTCCAGCTCCTACAATTATTATTTTATTTTTCTTTGTCATCTATTTAATTTATTTTTACTGTATCTTTTAAACGTTCTTTAAAATAATCTTCAAATGATCTGTTACAAGTAATTATATATTTATCTTTTAAATTATAAATAGAACAATCTATTCTAGCAATTAAAGTCTGAGCCATGCTAAATTCAGGAAATTTTTTAGCTCTTAAATCAAAGTGTGTCAATTTATTCAAAAACTCATTTCTATTTTCACCAGTAACTTCAAAATAAATTTGCCCGTATGAATAGTCTGAAGCAAGTATCTCATCTTTAGAATTGATATTAGATATAAATTTCAAAATATCTTTATATTTTTGTTCAACTAAATATATCAGACTCCATTGATCAAATGACTGCTTAGCGAATAGATGGTTACTATCGGTAACTACTTCAAGATTTTTTGAAGGAGGAAGTATAGATATCTCCTTATTAATCAATTGATTAAACTCTTCTTTTCCATCACCTCTAATAATTACTTGTTGGTAATTTTTTTGAATTATATCTACGCCCTCTAAGGATGCTATTGTTTTCATGATACCAGCCTTTTGTTTTCAGGATCAATAAAAACAGAGTTTACGACCTCTACAGGAATATTTTGAGTTCCATTTGACGTTGATACAAATAATTTTGCTCCCATTAATTTGTTGCCACCTTTTATTAAAGCCATTGAAATACAGTGCTCTAGATTAGGACTATGATAACTTGATGTAATATGACCAAGATAAGGTACCGGTGTTTTTATTGATGAAGGCAACGTTTCACACTCAACAATATGCTGTCCCTCTTCAATAAATTTTGATTTATCTAAAGGTACAATGCCAACTAATTGCTTTCTATCTTCCCTGGCCGTATCACTTCTAGTAAGTGATCTTTTTCCAATAAAATCTTTTTTCTTCTTTCCTATCATCCACGTAAAATTAATATCTATAGGGGTGACGGTTCCGTCAGTTTCTTGTCCAATAACAACATAGCCTTTTTCAGCTCTCAGCAAATGCATTGTCTCTGTTCCATAAGGGACAAGATCAAATTGTCTTCCGTGATCAAATATTTTCTCCCACAACGCTAAAGAAAACCTTGGATTAATGTAAATTTCATACCCCATTTCTCCAGTAAAACTAGCTCTCATAATTCTAACTTCGGTATCCATATAACCAAAAATTTTAAAAGTCATAAAAGGAAAGTTTTCATTACTAAAATCAACTTCTTTAAATACTTTACTCATTATCTCTCTAGATTTAGGTCCGCTTATATTAAAGGTAGTGAATTGTTCTGTAATTGAATTTACGTAAACTTGAAGGTGCGGCCACTCTGTCTGAAGGTATTCTTCCATATCTGCAAGAATTTTAGGTGCTCCGCTTGATGTAGTGGTTGATATAAAATGCGTATCACTAATTTTACAGACAATACCGTCATCTTTAATCATTCCGTCTTCACCCAGCATAAGAGCATATCGTGAAGACATGGGTTTCATTTTAGTAAAAGGATTAGTGTACATAAGATTCATAAATTCTAAGGCGTCTTTACCTTTAATCTCTATTTTACCCAAAGTGCTTCCGTCTAAAATTCCAGCTGTTTCTCTTGTTTGTTTAGACTCTCTTTGAACCGCTTCATGCATGGTTTCTGTTTTATCTTTTTTAAAATACCAAGGTCTTCTCCATTGACCAACATCTTCAAATATGGCTTTCTTTTTTATATGCCAATTATGAATTGGAGTTTTTCTTTGAGGATCATAAAATTCATATGTACTTCTGCCAGCGATTGCAGAAAAGCTTAGCGGTGCATAAGGAGGTCTATACGTTGTTGTTCCAACTTCCGAGATTTTTTTATTTAATAATTTTGAGACAATGCCCAATGAATTGATACTGCTAATTTTACCTTGATCAGTTCCCATACTGTTAGTGGTAAAACGTTTTAAATGTTCGATGCGATCAAATCCTTCTACAATTGCTTGTTTAAGATCATTGGTTGTTACATCATTGTGCAAATCAATAAATGATTTTGACCAGTTAGATTTTTTTTCATGTTTTGTTTCCCAAAGTTCTTTAATGCTAAAATTATTGATATCGTTAATTTCTAATTTTATTTCTTCATTTTTTTCACTAAGAAAAGATAATTTACTATTAATTTCTTCATTTGTTTCTTCATAATCATAATTTCCACTAACAGATCCCAATGTAATAGTATTTTGAAAAGGTGTATCTGGTTTAAAAGTAAGAAGTTTTTCATCCCACTTTACCAAGCCCTTTGATTGAGTAAATAAATGTATATCAGGATTTATTCCTCCTGAAACACAAAGCATCGAACATTTCATCTTAAAAATTTTATTTTTATTATATCTAATAGAAATTTTTTGAACTTTTTTATTTCCATCACATCCTTCGACTTCAGCACCTTTAAAAAAAGGAATTTTATTTTTCTCTAAACAATTTAGCAGATCTTTTTCAATTTCATTTTCGTCTCTAGCATCAATGTAAGCGGCAGGCTTGTGACCTAAATTTATTAAAGATTTTAGCAGGCTTATTGTTGTTGAGTTATTAGTGAAAATAACTGGATTAGTATCAGGAACTACGCCATATCGATGAATATATTTCTCAAATGAAGAAGCTAACATTACTCCCGGTAAATCGTTGTTTCTAAATGAAATAAATCTTTCGATATGACCGTTTGCTAAAATTGCATGGGTCGTTCTAATTTTGTGAAGTGTTAACTCAGATTTATCACTATTTAATTTTTTTCCAGCAAACTTGTCTTCTAATGCTATTAAATGGTTGATAAAATTATAAGAGGTAACTAATGAATTCTTTAATATCTTAATATTTCTTGCATTGTTTAAAAGTTTTTCTGTCTCTTCTAGCCATAATTTTATTTCTTGATTATTAATTTTTTCAACTTTATTTGAATTTTTTAGGACTCCACCAATAAAGCTATCTTGTTCTATAAGTAAAACCTCATGATCTGTATCTATTAGTTTTCTTGCAGCAATAAGGCCGCTTAATCCGGCTCCAACAATAACAATATCAACGTTATGATATTGATGAGTGCTTTTAGATCTAAAGTCTTTTGGCGGCTTACCAAGTCCAGCTGTTTTTCTTATTAATGGTTCATAAATTTTTTTCCAAAATCCTTTGGGACCCATAAAT
Organism: Candidatus Pelagibacter sp.; assembly: GCA_028103285.1. The sequence goes on from JAOHNF010000002.1 coordinate 48,670, forward strand.
GTTTTATAATAAAAACCAGCAGAAAATATTGGAGACAACAAATTATTAATTGCTCCAAGATCAAAACTTAGAGATGGCCATCGGTTTTGGCTCTCTATTTCCATGCGATCATGGATTTGTTTTACTGTTGCTCTTGTATTGGGTTCGTTGTGCTCACTTAATATCTGAACAATTCCATTAGGCTCCTCTATTCCACAAGTATATATTCCTCTTGGTCTATGGTATTTAAAGCTTCTTGCGATCAAACGAATATTATTTCTTAGTAAAGCTGAAGCTATTGTGTCTCCTTTAAATGCATCATATTTTTTACCATCAAATATAATTGAAATTTTTTGATCAAAATTTAGATAGAAACATTTTTTATTATTTGAAGCGCTCATGATTATTTTTTTACAGTAAAGTTTCCTGATCCCACCTCTGGTTCTCCAGATAGAGTTTTTAAAGTACTGCTAAAATCTTTTGGCTCTGGTGTTTTCTCGTCTAGTTTATATATTTTTAATATTTCATCTGTAGAAGTATCTCGGACTACATTAAACCATTTTCTACATCCATGTGAGTGAACCCAACGCTCATAAAAAATTCCTTTAGGATTAGCTCTAAAAAAAACATATTCTCCCCACTCTTTATCGCTTAAATTTTCAGAATTCTCTGGTCTTGCTACATGAGCTTCACCACCATTAGAAAACTCTGATTGATCTCGTTCACCGCAATATGGGCAATTAATTAAAATCATATTTAATGTGCTACTGCAGCTGCTCCATGTTCGTCTATTAATCTACCATTGGCAAATCTTTCTAAATTAAATGGTGCATTAATTCTGTGTGGTTTATCATTAGCAACTGTGTGGGCAAAAACATTCGCACTACCGGGTGTCGCTTTGAATCCTCCCGTTCCCCATCCGCAATTAAAATATAATCCTCCAACTTCAGATTTGCTTATAATTGGACTGGCATCAGGAGAAATATCTACTATACCTCCCCACTGTCTTAACATTTTCATTTTTCCAAATATTGGATAAAGCTCAACAATAGCTCGAACAGTTTCTTCAATAACATCGTAACCACCACGTTGTGTAAATGAATTATAACCATCTGTCCCAGCTCCGATAACTAATTCACCTTTATCTGATTGGCTAACATAAGCGTGAACAGCATTCGACATAACGACTGTATTTATTACTGGTTTAATAGGTTCAGAAACTAAAGCTTGTAAAGGTCTGCTTTGCAGAGGTAGTCTGACTCCTGCAGTTTTTGCTAATACGCTTGAATGACCTGAAGCTACAACAGCAACTTTTCCCGCTTTAATAAATCCTTTTGAAGTTTCAACTCCTTCAACTTTATTATTATTGGTTTTAATGTTATTAACTTCGCAGTTCTGAATAATATCAACACCCAGTTCATCTGCTCTCATTGCAAAACCCCAAGCAATAGCATCATGCCTTGCTACTCCTCCTCTTGGTTGATAAGCGGCACCTAAAACTGGATATCTTAAGTTATCTGTATTCATTATAGGGACCAATTCTTTAATCTCTTTTGTATCTAGCCATTTGGTATCAAGTCCATTTAGTCTATTAGCGCTTATTCGTCTTTTCATTTCTTTTATGTCATGTTCGTTATGTGCTAAATTCATTACACCTCTTTGGCTGAACATCATGTTGTAGTTAAGTTCTTTAGATAAATTTTCCCATAATTTAATTGAGTGGTCGTAAAGATAAGCGCTTTCGTTCCAAAGATAATTTGACCTTATAATAGTTGTATTACGTCCAGTATTACCTCCTCCTAGCCATCCTTTTTCTATTACAGCAATATTTTTAATGCCGTGTTCTTTAGCTAAATAATAAGCAGTACCCAAACCATGACCACCACCACCAACTATTACGACATCATAAGTTTTTTTAGGCTCAGGGCTTTGCCACATTTTCTGCCAATTCTCATTGTTAGAGAAGGAATTTTTAATAAGGCTAAAGATTGAATAATTTTTTTTCATAAAAATTAAACTAGCAAAAAAAGATGCAGTCAGCTACCAATCTTCATGTTTAAATGACACAACTAAGGATGGTACCTTTAGATTATTGTTGACGAAGATATCAAAATAGATGTAAAGAGATATAAGCGTCGAGTTTTAACTAATTGCGGACGCTATATAAAACCAGCTAAAGTGATCAAATTTTATGACCACCGCTTTAGCCGGTGGTTTTTTTTTGGAACAATCTAAAATTAAACCGGGTATTTGATCTGTATTGTGCACCTGACATTTTGTCGAAGCACTAAAAAAGGAGAGAAAGATGAGCAAAGATTTAATTAAACGACTTGATAAAGGCCCAGTAATTTGTGCTGAAGGTTTTTTATTCGAAATGGAAAAAAGAGGCTATTTAACATCTGGTGAATTTGTGCCAATGTTAGCTCTTGATAATCCAGAAGCCTTAGAAAGTTTACATAGAGATTTTCAACATGCTGGTTCAGATGTTGTTCAGGCATTTACCTATAACGGTCACAGAGAAAAAATGAGAGTGATAGGCAAAGAAGAATTATTGGAACCTTTAAATCGTGCTGCACTAAAAATAGCAAAAAAAGTTGCTAACTTACAATCTAGTGGAGATAGACCAAATATGATGGCTGGAAACATATCAAACTCTAATATTTGGAATGATAAAGATAAAGCAACTCATTTAGAAGTTGAAAAAATGTTTACAGAAATGGTTGGTTGGGCAGTTGATGAAGGAGCCGACATGTTAATTGGTGAAACTTTTTATTATGCTGAGGAAGCTTATAAGGCTTTAGAGGTAATGCAAAAGACAGGATTGCCAAGTGTAATAACTATTGCGCCAATGGCTGAAAATATTATGAGAGATGGCGTTGGTATCGTTGATACTTGTAAAGAATTAGAGCAACGTGGTGGTCAAGTAGTAGGCATGAATTGCTTCAGAGGACCTCCTACAATGTTACCTTACATAAAAGAAGTTAGAAAAGCTCTAAAATGCCATGTAGCAGCATTACCAATCACTTATAGAACAACAGAGAAAAACCCTACTTTTTTTAATCTTCCTGATAATAATGGATGTGCTTGCCCGACACCACACCAAACAACTTTTCCTACAGCTTTAGATCCTATGCAGGTTAATAGATATGAAATGGGTAAGTTTATGAAAGAATGTTTTGATCTTGGTATAAATTACCTTGGAGTTTGTTGTGGCGCAAACCCAATGTTAATTAGAGAAACTGCACATGCTGTCGGTTTAATAGTGCCAGCAAGTAAATATAAAGAAAAAATGTCTAATCATTTCATGTACGGAACAAACAAAAGAATTCCAAAACACATGAAAGATTACGGCGATAAAGCTTAAAAAAATTCATATAAAAAAATTCTTGACAATAATGTGGAAATATTGTTTTATATCTATAGCGCTGATTTAAAACAAATTGCTGAGCGCTTAACAAATCCAGCTAAAGCGAAAAAGTCTCTCAGACCACCGCTTTAGTCGGTGGTTTTTTTTTGGAACAATCTAAAATTAAACCGGGTATTTGAACCATATTGTACACCTGGCGTTTTGCCGAAGTACTAAAAAGGAGAAGATGAATTTAAAAATTATAACTCCCTCGTTTGTTAATTTTAATTCATTCTTCTCCAGAAAAAGAGGAGAAAAATGAACGAAACAATAAGAAAAGAAACAACAAGGAGTAATAAATAATGGCTGATTATAAACACCCAGAAACTATTGCATTACATGGAGGAACATACAGAAGTGATCCTGCAACAACGGCAGTAGCAGTACCAATTTATCAAACAACTTCTTATCAATTTAAAGATGCAAAAACTGCTGCAAATTTATTTGGTTTGAAAGAATTTGGTAACATTTACACAAGAATAATGAACCCAACATGTAACGTGCTTGAAGAAAGAGTGGCGGCGCTTGAAGGTGGAGTTGCAGCGTGTGCAGTTGGTTCAGGTCAAGCAGCAACTGCAATGTGCATACAAAACTTAGCACAAGCAGGTGATAATATTGTTGCATCTACAGATCTATATGGTGGAACAGTAAACTTATTCAAAAATACTTTAAGACAACAAGGTATTGAAGTTAGATTTGCTGATCCAGCTGATCCAACAAACTTTGAAAAGTTAACAGATGAAAAAACACGAGCATATTATGGGGAGACATTACCAAATCCATATTTACGTGTTTTTCCCATTAAAGAAGTTTCAGATATTGGTAGAAAGCATGGAATTCCATTAATTATGGATAACACTGCGGCGCCAGTAATTTGTAAGCCTTTAGCTCATGGAGCTGCAATAGTATTGCACTCATTGACTAAATTTATTGGTGGTCACGGTACTTCAATTGGTGGGATAGTTGTAGATGGTGGAAATTTTGATTGGATTAAAAATCGAAAAAGACAACCACTATTAAATGAACCTGATCAAAGTTATGGTGGAGCAATTTGGACTGATGCAGTTCCTGTTTTAACAGGTGCTAATATTCCATTTGTAATAAGACTTAGGGTAGTCTTGCTTAGAGATACAGGGGCTCCTTTAGCGCCGTTTAATGCTTGGCAAATCATACAAGGTTTAGAAACTGTTGGTCTCAGAATGAAACAACACTGTGCAAATGCAGAAAAAATTGTGACATTTTTAGAGACACAGAAAAAAGTTAAAAATGTTATCTATCCTACTAATCACCAGGGTGAGATTAAGGAAAGAGCTAAAAAATATTTGCAGGGCGGAAATGGAGCGTTAGTTGGGGCAGATTTAGGAACTGTAGAAGCAGGAGCTAAATTTATTGATAACTTAAAGATGCTTTATCATGTTGCTAATATCGGCGATGCTAGAAGTTTAGCAATTCACCCCGCAACAACCACACACAGCCAACTAAGTGAAAAAGAATTATTAGCTGCAGGTGTAACACCAGGTTATGTAAGACTTTCAATTGGTATCGAACACCCAGATGATATCATTGCAGATATTAACCAAGCTTTAGCCGCTTAACAATTGATTTATAGCCCCAATTAACTACATTGGGGCTACTAAATGATTGAACAAATTAAATCTTCAGAAATAAAAAAATTTATAGAAAAAAATCCTAAAACTATTCTTTTAGATGTAAGGACAGAAGATGAATGGAGTACTGTTGGCAAACCCAATTCTGATAGCCTAGGCATAAAAACTTATTTTATTACAATTGGTCGAGACCCAAGTTTTATTGAAAGTGTTAAAAAAGAAATTAATAAAGAAAATCAAGTTTTAGTAATGTGTGCTGCTGGTGGAAGATCTATCATTGCAGCAAACCTGCTTCAAAATGAAGGATACAAAGCACATAATGTTTCAGATGGATTCAGTGGCAACGGTCAAGATCTTGGTTGGAAAAACTCTGGATTACCCACTAAATAGATACTGCTTTAAGAATTTATCTTTTAGATTTTTTATTTCAGTTTGCAAAGTAATAGCTATTTCTTTAGGTGATTTTGTAAATTGATTAAAGCTTTCAGCAGAACTTATATCTTTTAAAATAACGTTACTCTTAGGTTTTGTTGCTACTTTTGTAGTAATTGGCTTCGTAGTACTGGGTTTTTTTTTTACAGTCGATATTACTTTTTGTTTTATAGCTCTGTTTGTTAAAGATATTTTTTTTTTAGCAATCGTGCAGAATTCTGATCTTGTTTTTTCAATAAATGATATGCAAGTCTCTTTTTCTTTTCCAGGATTATTTTTTTCAGCATAAGCAATGACATGGCCCAAAGGAGTTTTTCCTGTTTGTTTCTTTATTCCATAACTTACTGTTGACTGTAATGAAGATTGAAGCAATTTACCACTTGTTGCTCCTCCAGCTGTTGAGCCAAGCAAGGCCACAGATTCAACGCACCCGTTAAGTAAAAATAATAGTGGTAGAAAAAATAATATTTTTTTCATAATCTAATGATGTATTTTAACTAATTTTTAAAATTAATCTGATCTATATACATGATTCATTCAATTAACAAAACTAATAGATAATAAAAATATAATATTAAATACAACCTACGCTAGTTGATATTTTAATTTTTTTTAGGTTTCCCCTAAAGGTTGATTAATCTAGATATTTAATTTTAGATTTTTTATCGATACTGGATTGTAATGACGAGGAAAAAGCTTTTAAAGATTTGTCCTGTTTTTTTATATTTATAATTTTAGCTTTTGTTAGACTAAGTTGTTTTTTTACAATTACACAAACATCTGAATTAGTCTTTTTAACAAATGATAGACAAGGCTCTTTTTTTTTTTTTCCTAAATTATTTTTTTCAGCATAAGTCATGGCGTGACCTAAAGGTGTTTTTCCTGTTTGTTTCTTTATTCCAAAACTTGCTACCGAATGTATTGAAGACTGTAACATTTTTCCACTTGATGCACCTCCCGCTGTAGTACCAAGTAAAGCAATAGACTCAGCACATCCGTTTAATAAGAACGTTATAAATAATAAAGAAAATATTTTCTTCATAGCTTTTAAAATTTATTCCCCCCTCTAATCTTTATTTTTAAAAATGTTATTGTATTTAGTTAGTTTTAAAAACAACAACTATAATCAAAATGAGTGTATCAAATACAACCGACAATTGTAATTAAAATTTAATCAAAGCGTTCGAATTGGTTTATTTTCTAAGCATGCAAGAAGGTTTTCTATCATCTGCAAATAAAATTTGGTGTAATTCTCTGCCGTTACATACCCAATATGGGGTAATAATAGTGCATTAGGAAAGAATCTTAATTTATGATCTTGTGGCAAAGGTTCTTTATCATAGACGTCTAAGCCTGCGCCTGCAATCTCATCATTATCTAAAGCTTCAATTAAATCTGCTTCATTAATAATTGGTCCTCTAGATGTATTTATTAAAAAAGACGATTTTTTCATTATTCCAAATTCTTTTTTTGAAATTAAATTTTTATATTTGTCTCCCATTACTAAGTGTATCGAAATGATATCAGCTGTATTTAATAGGTCCTCTTTGCTCATTGGCAATACTCCAATTTCATTTGCATTAGATAGATTAAGATTTTCGCTCCAGGCGCAAACTTCCATACCAAATGCTTTTGCTACTTTTGCTACTTGAGTACCAATTTTTCCAAGGCCTATTAAACCTAAAAGTTTACCTTTTAACTCCAATCCAATGGTTGTTTGCCAATAACCTTGAAACATATTATCAGTTTCCTGTTTAATATTTCTCAATAAACCTAAAATTAAAAGCCAAGTAATTTCTGCCGCTGGATTAGGGTTTATCTCTGTTCCACAAACAATTATTTTATTTTTTTTAGTTGTTTCTAAATCAATAGAATTATTTCTCATACCTGAGGTCATTATGTACTTTAACTTAGGTAGAGAGTTTATAAGTGATTTTGTAATTGGTGTTCGTTCTCTCATTATAAAAAGGGTTTCAAATTCCTCTAAAGCAATAATTGCTTCGTTCTCGTTTAAAAAAGGTTCTTTAAAGATTTTGAAATCAAATTTTTCTTTATATTTTTCAATTTCAACAATTTGTTGGAATACATCTTGATAGTCATCTAAAACAGCAATTTTAATCATTAATTTTTTTATTTGATAAATAAATACCTGATACTATAAAAGCCGCTCCAACAAAATGATATATTTCAAATTTTTCTTTAAAAATAATTATTGCCATAACTGCACTGAATAAAGGCATTAATTGAATAAACATAGAAGCTCTGTTTGGTCCGATTATCTCTACTCCTTTTTGCCAGCAATAATAAGCTGCTATAGCTGGAAAAACTACTACATAAAAAAGAATTATAAAAAATGCTTTGTTAAAATTTACTTCTAAGCCAATAGACCTCTCATAAAATAATTGTGGAATTAAAAAAAGTAATCCGGCTGAAACCATTAATTGTATTAGAGTAAATTGAGAAAATTTAAATTTATTTTTTTTAACAAAGTTGAATATAAGGCCCATGTAATTACACAAACCAACATCCATAAGTCACCTTTATTAAAATTAAGAGTAATTATTTTTTGAATATTTCCATTAGAAATAATTGATCCAATTCCTATAATTGATAAAAATAAACCAGATAATTGAAAAATATTTGTTTTCTCAATATTCATAAATGATGAGAGCACAATTGTTGCTGCTGGGATTGCTGCAAGTACTAAAACAGCGTTTATTACTTGTGTATGATTAAGAGCAAAATAAACTACCGAGTTAAATGTGCTTATTGTTATTATTCCCATAAAACTAATTACAAGCCAGTTTTTTTTTATACTAGGTAAATTGTTATAAATTTCTTTATAAGTAAAAGGCATTAAAATTAACCAAACTGACAACCATCTTAGTACATTCAAAGTTAATGGAGGAATTTCAAATAAAGTTGCAAATTTTCCTACAATAAAATTACCCGCCCAAAATAATATGGAAAAGGTTAATAATAAATATGCTAAATGTTTTTTTGACAATTAATTCCTAATTAAATCTTTTTGAGCTATAAGGAGATAAATCTAAATTAGTTTTCTCTTCTGCTACTATCCTGGAAACAATCTTGCCTGTTACCGCACCCAGTGTCCAGCCTAAATGATGATGACCAAACGCATAAATAATATTTTTATTTTTTAAAGAAGGTCCTATTATAGGTAAAAAATCTGGTAATGTTGGTCTAAAACCTAACCATTCATCTGCATGCTGCCCTAATTGAGGCAGTAGTTCCTTGGCGCTTTTTATAAGATATTCAATTCTTTTTTTTGAAGGAGGGTTCTTTAACCCGCCTAACTCAACAGTTCCAACTGCTCTTAATCCTTGATTCATTGGTGTCATGCCAAAACCTCTATCATAAAATATAACCGGTCTTTTAATTAGTTTGTCTTTATTCTTAAAGTGAACATGGTAACCACGCTCGGTATCTAATGGAATATTTTCACCAAGTTGATCTGTTAATTTTTTAGAAAAAGCACCTGATGCTATAACAGTTTTTTCAAACTTATATTTATTACTTTCTGTTTTAATAACTGTTTCATTGAAGTTAATTTGTTCAATATTTGTAACATTGGTTTGAATGAACTTTCCACCCTTATCTAAAAAAAGTTTAAATATCTTTTTAAGTATTCCATGAGGGTCTCTTGCATGCATGGCGCTTTCAAAAATAACACCAGCATCAAAAATAGGGTTTAAATTAGGTTCTAATTCTAAAACTTGTTTTTGAGTTAATAACTTTTGTTCTATACCTAAATCATTCCTTACTTTAATTTCTAACTTTCTGCTCTTTAAGCTTTTATTGGTCCAAACATATATAATACCTTTTTTTTCAACTAAGCCACTGGTGTCTATTTCTTGAAAAATTTCTTCGTATGCATTATTTGATAAACTTAAAATTTGATGCATGTATTTTGCGGTGTGCAACATTGATTTTTGATTACAATTTTTAAAGTAATGAAAAAACCAATTATACATTTTTGGAATATAGTTCCATTTTAATGCTAATGGTCCATGAGAACTTAAAAGCATTTTTGGAACATCGTATAAAACATCGGGACGATTAAATTGTAAAACAGCGTATGGTGAAAAATGACCTGCATTACCATAGGAGGCTGCTTTAAATTCTAGTGATAAAGGATCATGTCGATCAAAGATTGTAACTGGTATTCCTTTTTTAATTAGTTGAAATCCCGTACAAATTCCTTGAATACCTGCACCTATGATTCCAACAGATTTACATTTATAATTATTCATGTCGGAATTATATTGTACTCTTTTAATAAATAGTAGTGCGGTAGATTAGGCTGTGGCTTCTTTATTAACTATATTAGGTCTGTCTTCTGTTTCGGAAGTTTCTTTTTTATCTTTTTTCTTAAATAAGAAATCTCCAGTTAATTTAGATTTGGAGCTATTTGTTTTTTTAATATAACCATCAATATCTGCACCATTTTCAGTTTTAAGATTGTTACCGAACTCAACATCTCCTTTTACTGTTCCAGTAGCGCCTATAGTTATTTCTTGCGCTGAAACTTTACCATCTAAATGTCCATGTATTTCAACCATATCTGCTTCGATGGTTCCTGTAATTGAGCCTGTCTCTCTAATGATTAATTCTTTTGAAAAAACCGGACCTTTGATTAATCCAGCCACATCAATTGCTCCAGAGCTATTGATTGTGCCTTCTATACTTACTGTTTCACTAATAAGTGATCTTTCTGAATCTTTTATTTTTGTTTTTTTATCACCAAACATCATATTTTTATAAATTAATCATCTTTTTTCAAATTAAACAAGTGATTTTTTAATAAAAAAAAGATTAATTTGGGTTTTTTTTTAATTAACTGGAGAGTCTTTATAAATCTTACAAGACATAACGATACCTAGACCAAACATGATCGCCATCATTGAGGACCCTCCATATGACATAATTGGTAGAGGTGAACCTACAATGGGTAGTAACCCAAGTACCATCATCATATTTACAACTACATAAATAAAGAAAGCTGTAGCAAAACTATAACAGTATAGTTTACCGAATGAACTACGTGTTATATTCCCAATTATTACTATTCTTGAAACAATTAGAGCGTAAAGAAGTAAGATAAATAACGAACCAAAGAATCCAAACTCCTCTGAGAACAAAGTAAAGATAAAGTCTGTATGTTTTTCTGGTAAATAATCGAGATAACTTTGAGAGCCATTTAAAAACCCTTTACCAAACAATCCACCTGAACCGATTGCTATTTTAGATTGAATAATTTGATAACCGGCTCCCAATGGATCTCTTTCTGGATTAAGGAAAGTTAATATTCTTGATTTTTGATAAGGTTTTAACAAAGATATTGCAACGGGTAGTAAAGCTAAAAATAATATTGAACTATAAGCAAAAAATTTAATCCTTACTCCAGCTAACCAAGCTACTACTATTCCACCAGAAGCAATTAGTATTGAAGTGCCTAAGTCTGGCTGTGTTGCTACTAATATTACAGGGACAATTAAAGCAACTATGGGAATATATAAATACCTAAGATTATTCATATTCTCTATAGATACTCGATGATAATATTTTGCTAAAAATAAAATTAAGCCTACTTTCATCAATTCTGATGGTTGCAAATTCATAAAGTATAGATCTAACCATCTCTTCGATCCGGAAGAAGTAAGTCCAAAATATTTTACTCCTATCAATAATAAAAAGAATAAAATGTAAATTAGATAGCTTTGGTCATGCCAAAATCTAACTTGAACTAACGATATAAAAAAAAATAAACCAAAAAAAACAAAAAAACGCAGTATGTGACTATTGGTATGATATTTAAATTCTCCACCATCAGTTGAATACATAGCAAACATACTTATTATTCCCAGAATTAGAATTGAAAAAACTAAAATATAATCAAAAGAAAGAATCTTATCTCTTAGTCCTAGTGAAGAGTGAATAGATCTAGGTTGTAACATTAAATTGAATCCCTTTTTGAGTAATTTATTTCTTTTCTTAAATCGTGTCTTTCAAGAACTTTTTTAATTATTTTTTTTGCTATAGGTGCTGCAGCACTTCCTCCTGAACCACCATGTTCTACAACAACACTTATTGCGTATTTAGGGTCATTGTAAGGTGCGAAAGCTATAAATAGGGCATGGTCTCTGTCTTTGTAATTAAGATCGATTTGTTTAACTTCAGCTATACGTTGCTCTTCCGTGAATCTTTTAATTTGAGAAGAGCCTGTTTTACCTGCAAATGTAAATTTCGGATTCTCCATCCTGTGTCTATATGAAGTTCCCCCTGGTTCATTAGATGATGAAAACATTGCATCTTTAATGATTTTTATATTTTTTTGGTCTTTAAATAGTGGTTTTAATTCAAAGTTTTTTAATAATAAATCTTCAGGAATCGGCTTATTAGGATTTTCATTTTTATATTTAATGTAATCTTTTAAATTGTTATCATTTTTATCAAAAATAATTCTTGGCTTGATTTTAAATCCACCGTTAGCAATTTGTGCCGTCATTAAACATAATTGAATTGGTGTGCTTTGAAAATAACCTTGTCCTATACCTGAGTGTAAAGTTTCACCTATATACCAGTTTTGACCAATAAATTTTTTCTTCCATTTCGTATTTGGAACAACACCTGATTTTTCTTCAACAAAGTCAGAAAGAACTTGTTTTCCAAGGCCAAATTTTTTAGCTGTTTCAGATATACGATCTACTCCAAGTTTTCTAGCAATTTCATAAAAATAAACATCGCACGATCTTTGAATACCTTTTCTTAAGTTTACTATTCCGTGTCCTTTTTTTTCCCAACAGTGAAATTTTTCCCCGTGTAGTTCTATTTTTCCCTTGCATCTAAAATTATCTAAAGGTGTAATTATTTTGTTTTCTAATGCACTTAGTGCTACTAAAGTTTTAATCGTTGAACCTGGTGGATAAAGTCCAGACATAGCTTTATTTGTAAGAGGTTTTTTTCCATCTTTTATTAGGCTATTCCAGTAATTTCTATCTAAACCATGAACAAATGCATTAGGTTTAAATGTAGGTGCAGATACTAAGGAAACAATATCTCCATTATAGACGTCCATAACACATATAGCAGCAGCTTTTCCTTTTAAAAGTTCGTTGGCATATTTTTGAATTTCATAATCTAAAGTAGTTTTAAAACTTGTTCCTGATTGACCTTCATTGATTTGGATTTCTTTAATTCTTTTACCAAAAGCATTAACTTCGTATCTTTGAAAACCTACTTTTCCAATTATTTTTTCATCTAATTTCCTCTCCAATCCAGTTTTACCAACAGTCATTCCGGGAACAGATACTTCTTTCAAATACTTTCGTGTTTTAAGATCTTTGGCACTAATTTGTGATACGTAACCTAAAATGTGTGCCGAAGAGTTGTCGGGGTATGTTCTAGCTACTGAAACAATAGGTTCCACTCCATTTAATTCATGTAAAAATAAATTTATTTTTGAAAACTCAGACCAATTTAAATTATCAGATACAATAATAGGTTCCCAAGGTTTCTGTTTTTTTATTGATCTCTTTAAATATGCTATTTTTTTATCAGTAATATTTAAAATAGTTTTTAATCTTACAAATAATTCATTTAAATTTTTAGAATTTTCAGGCACTAAGTGCAATTGATACAATGGCTCATTGGAGGCTAGTTCTTTATCAAAAAAATCTCTTATTACACCTCGTTCTGGTGCTAACTTCCATTCTCTAAACCTATTTTTATCAGATAATGATTTATATTTTGTAGCCTGATTTATTTGAAGTGATATCAATCTTCCTACCACGCCAACCAAGACCACTACTTTAGCTGCGGATAATAAAAACATTCTTCGTCCAATTAATTTTGATTTAATAACAGTATTGCCTGATCCAAGATTAAGCATCTTGGCCACCAATAAAATTTGTTTGATAAATGTTAAATAACAACCAGAAAACTGGAAATAAAAATAATGTGAAGAAAGTATTATATGCAATTTGAGTGTACGAAATTATTACATCGGAAAAGTTATTTAAAAGAGAAAAAAATAATAAGTTAGCAAATATTAAAGCAATAAAGAAAGTAAACCAATCTGATGCAATTGTAGTATTAACACTTTTATTTCTTATATAGTTTGAAAAGAAACAAACTACTAAGTATGATAATGAACTAATTCCTAGAGGAAAACCCATAACAACATCATTTATAACTCCTGTTAAAAAAATATGACCGGTACCTAATACGGAAGGTCTTTTTAAAATCCAAAAATAAATAATGATAATTGGTAAATTAAATGTAAAAATTTCAAATGTTTTTTCAAAACTCGTATCTGCTTCACTAATTGAAAAATAATATAACATGAATAAAGGGCCTAAATTATAAAATCTATTTAATAAATTAAGTTTAGACATTAAAACTTTTCTTTATTTTGACGTTTTAGACTGACCGTAACAAAAGATAATTGATTAGGGTCAACAAATAATTTTACATCTTTGGAGTATTTTCCAGCTTCAAATATTGTTTTTCCAATTGGTGTGCCTGGTGTAAAAATACCGTCTTTTCCTGATGCATAAATATTTACTTCTTTTTTAAATTCATATCCCTCTGGTAAATATTCTAATTTTGGATTTTTACTTCCACTTCCAGACAAGATTGCTTGCGAGCTATCTGAGCCCAAGGATACTGGAATTCTACTGTTTAAGTCGTTTAATAGTAAAACTCGTGAAGATAAAAAGTTTGTTTCAACAATTCTTCCAATTAAATAATTATTTTGAGTTACGGGCATTCCTTTTTTAATTCTAGACTTGGTGCCTTTATTAATAATTATAGATTTTAAAAAAGGGCTATTTTTATCAACTAAAACTTTAGCAAGAACGATATGTTTTGGATCATTTATTATATTTTCAGCATCTAAAACTTTTCTTAAATTTTTATTCTCATTGGTTAAATATTCAATATTTAAATCGAGTGATTTATAATTTTCTATAACTAATTGAAGTTTCTCGTTTTCTTTTTTTAAATTAAAATGTCTAATTGTACTTTTGCTTGCATTTGGCAAAATTCTTGCCGGACTTGAAGCAATATATGACACTCTAAAAACTAAATCGTTAACTATATTTCTTGCTGTTTTAATTGCTGTAAAACCATATACATCAAGAAAAAATATGGATAGTGCTAAAATTGTTAACGATAAAATTGAAAATTTATGTGCTCCTCCTCTTTGTAAAAGAGCAGAACGAAAAGCTATACTGATATCATCTCTATTTACTGGCATTTATCCGGTGATATAAATTAATATTCAGACAGCATGGTAGAAAACAATTCTTCGTTTTCTAAGGCTCTTCCAGTTCCAATAGCAACACACGATAAAGGATCGTCAGCTATTGTTACTGGTAAACCAGTATCTTGAGAAATTAATTTATCAATATTTTTTAATAAAGCTCCACCACCTGTTAAAACTAAACCCATATCTATTAAATCTGCAGATAATTCTGGAGGTGTATTTTCTAACGCTTCTTTAATTCCGCCTAATATTTGATTTAAAATTGGCATTAGTGCTTCACAAGCATCTTTTTCTGTTAACTCTATTTCTTTCGGAGTTCCAGATCTAATATCTCTACCTTTCATTAAAAAAGTATTATTTGTCGAAGGTATTGCTGTACCTATTTCTTTTTTTATTTTCTCAGCTGTAGAGTCTCCAATCAATAGGTTCATTTTCTTTCTCATGTAGGCAATTATTGATTGGTCAAGCGCGTCACCAGCAACTCTTAAAGATTTTGAATAAACAACACCTCCCAATGACATAACAGCTATCTCAGTCGTGCCGCCGCCAATATCAACAACCATTGATCCTGTGGCCTCTGATATTGGTAAACCAGCTCCAATTGCAGCTGCAATAGGCTCTTCAATTAATTGAACTTTTCTAGCTCCTGCTGCAAGAGCGGAGTCTTGAATGGCTTTTCTTTCAACAGGTGTTGACCCTGTTGGAACACAAATTAAAATTCTTGGATTAGCAAATGCATTTTTTTTATGAACTTTTTTAATAAAGTGTTTGATCATCTCCTCTGTCACAACGAAATCTGCTATCACACCATCTTTCAATGGTCTTATAGCTGTAATGTTTCCTGGTGTTCTACCTAACATAGTTTTTGCTTCATCTCCTACTGCTAGAACTGATTTTCTACCTCCATCTTCTATTACTGCTACGACTGAAGGCTCATTTAGAACTACGCCTTGATCTTTTAATACCACTAAAGTGTTGGCTGTTCCTAAATCGATTGCCATATCTTGTGACCAAAATGATGTTAAACCCGCTAAACCTTTAAAAAGACTCATATTGTCTATTAACCTTTCGTTGTTTGAGCACTCAAATTTTCATCTGGTGCGGTTTTAGTTCTTTTAATGATTAATTTATTTAATGCATTTAAATATGCATTCGCAGACGCAACAAGTGTGTCTGTGTCTGCTGCTTGTCCTACTGTGGATTTGCCTTTTTCTTCTATTCTTACACTTACAGTTGCTTGAGCATCAGTTCCTTCTGTTACCGCATGAACATTATATAATTGAAGATTTACTTCATGTGGATAAAGATTTTGTATACATTTAAATATTGCATCAACTGGGCCATCTCCAGTTTCTGTTGCACTTTTTACTTCACCATATACCTCCAAAGTCATTTCTGCTTTTTGAGGTTCGCCAGTTCCTGCAAAAACTTTTAAAGACTTTAATTTAATGACATTGTCCTCTGTTACTAAACTGTCATCAATGATTGCCGCAATATCTTCATCATAAATATGTTTTTTTTTATCTGCTAAAATTTTAAATTTACCAAAAGCTGTGTCAATTACGTCATCTGTTACATCAAAATACCCCATGTCAGACAATTTATCTCTAAAGGCATGTCTGCCTGAATGTTTACCCATCACTAAAGATGTTTTTTTAACTCCAACACTTTCGGGAGTCATAATTTCGTAAGTATTTCTATTTTTTAACATGCCATCCTGATGAATACCTGACTCGTGTGCAAATGCATTTTTTCCAACAATTGCTTTGTTAAATTGAACAGGAAAACCTGTTGCATTTGAAACTACTTTAGATGCTTTACTTAAAAGTTTTGTATTTATATTTGTTGTATAAGGCATTAGGTCTTGTCTTGTTTTCATAGCCATTACCACTTCCTCAAGTGCAGCGTTACCAGCTCTTTCTCCTATTCCATTAATTGTACATTCGATTTGTCTTGCGCCAGACATAACACCAGCTAAAGAATTAGCAACTGCTAAACCTAAATCGTTGTGACAATGTGTTGATAGAATTGCTCTGTCTATATTTGGAACTTTATTTAATAAAGTCTCTATAATCTTTTTAAATTCTGAAGGAACTGTATACCCAACTGTATCTGGAATATTAATAGTCTTTGCACCAGATTTTATTGCAAGTTCAACAGTTTTACACATATAATCCATATCTGTTCGTGTTCCATCTTCACAAGACCACTCTACATCATCAGTAAACTTTCTAGCATAAGTAACACTTTCTTTAATTGACTCTAAAACTTCTTCCGGAGATTTATTCAACTTATGCTTCATATGGAGTGGACTTGTAGAGATAAATGTATGAATTCTAAAATTCTTTGCATGTCGTAAAGCCTCGTGACAAGCATCGATGTCTTTTTTTGTCGCTCTTGCTAAACCACAAGGAATGGATTTTTTTAAAGATTTACTAATCTCAGTAACGGCTTCGAAATCACCTGGCGATGCAATAGGAAAACCTGCTTCGATAATATCAACTCCTAACTCATCAAAGACCCTAGAAATTTGTAGTTTTTCTTCTAAACTCATTGAGGCGCCGGGAGATTGCTCTCCATCACGCATCGTCGTGTCAAAAATAATTATTCTGTTTTTATCACTCATTTTTTAATACGTTTTAACAAAAGTATAATACAATCAAAACTAGAATAAGCAAATATTTTTGCTCATTCTGTTTTAATAAACGTATCGAAATGGGTTAATTTTTGTCTTTGTCGACTAATTTGTTTTTTCCGATCCAAGGCATCATAGCTCTAAGTTCTTTACCTACTTTTTCAATCGGGTGATCAGCTAAGTCTTTTCTCATTTTTAAGAAATTTTTCTGACCTGCTTTATGTTCATTCATCCAATCTTTAGTGAATTTGCCTGATTGAATATCTTTAAGAACTTCTTTCATTTTTTCTTTTGATTTACTGTCAACAATTCTTTTACCTGACACATATTCTCCGTATTCAGCGGTGTTAGATATAGAATAATTCATATTTGCTATTCCACCTTCGTAGATTAAATCAACAATTAATTTCACTTCGTGAAGAGTCTCGAAATAAGCCATTTCTGGTGGATAACCAGCTTCAGTTAAAGTTTCAAAACCATTCTTAATAAGTTCAACTAATCCACCACAAAGAACTGTTTGTTCTCCAAATAAATCTGTTTCACATTCATCTTTAAAAGTTGTTTCAATAATTCCAGATTTTCCTCCGCCAATAGCTGATGCGTATGATAAAGCCAAGTCTCTTGCTTTTCCTGAGCTATCTTTGTGCACTGCCATTAAACATGGAACTCCACCACCTTTTTGATATTCACTTCTTACTGTATGCCCTGGTCCTTTAGGTGCA
>JAOHNF010000020.1 GCA_028103285.1 Candidatus Pelagibacter sp.
TATTCCACCGATTCCTCTAGTTTCATTTCTATGCGGAAGGTAGAAATATTCATCACACAATTTTTTATATTTTTTATAATCTTTTTTATTTTGCAAGCATACCTTTTTTAAATTGTTATGAATTATTTTCTTTTCTACATTATCTGGAAGGCTAGGAGTTGCATCCATACCTCCTCCAAACCATTCTTTTGAAGTGACTATAAATCTAGTATTAAAGTGAATTGCAGGAATTTTTGGATTTTTCATATGGGCCACTACAGAAATACCGGAGGCCCAATATACTCCATTTTTTTCTGCTCCCAAAATTTTTGATCTAAATTGTTTTGGGAATATTCCTGAAACTGTAGATTTATTTACCCCTACTTTGTCAAAAATTCCTCCCCCTGATAAAAGATAAGAGGTTCCCCCACCTTCTTTTTTATTGTCTTTTTTCCAATCTCTTTTAGAAAATTTAACTTTATTATTTTCTAAAAATTCAAATTCTTTACAAATTTGACTTTGTAAATATGAAAACCAACTATCAGCCATTTTTTTTCTAAAATTTGAATTAATCATTATTTTAATAAATCATTTTGTCTTAATGCCTCAGACGCAATTATAGCTACACTCATAGCAACATTTAGAGATCTTGTTTTTTTATTCATTGGAATTTTAACTTTATTTTTTATTAATTTATGTAAATTTTCAGGCACTCCAGCACTTTCTCGACCAAATAATAAAACATCATTTTTTCTAAATTTGAATTTATGGTAATATTTAGTTGCTTTAGTTGTCATTAAAATAATTCTTTTTTTTTTGTTTTTTTTAAAAAACTCCTCATAATCTTTATGTCTAAAAATTTTACTAAATCCTAAATAATCCATTACAACTCTTTTAAACCTTGAGTCATTTAGGTCAAATCCACAGGGCTCTATGATATGTACTTTTAAATTTAAACAAGCGCTTAATCTTATTATAGCTGCCGTATTTTGAGGTATATCTGGCTTATATAGAGCTATGTGCATTATTATTGCTTAATTTATGTGTCATTCTGACCCTAGAAAATTAAATAATATAGTTTAATTAAATATCTATATTATAAACACATTCAACTATGAGCAAAGAAGAAAAAAAAGTTAATAGAAGAGATTTTTTATTTACCGCTAGCTACACTATTGGGGCTGTAGGCCTTGGGGCCGTGGTTTGGCCTTTAGTTCACCAGATGAATCCAGATAAAGCTCAACAAGCTTTAGCAACAACAGAAGTTGATATAAGTCAAGTTGAACCTGGAAATTCTATAACAGTTTTATGGAGAGGTAAGCCTGTATTTTTAAAAAGAAGAACTCAGGAAGAAATTTCTGAAGCAAGAGCTGTAAGCTTAACAGATCTTCCAGATCCTCAAAAAGATGAAGAGAGAGTGAAAGAAGGTAAGGACGAATGGCTTGTGATGCTTGGAGTATGTACTCACCTTGGTTGTGTTCCTTTAAAAGATAAAGGGGACTTTAATGGTTGGTTTTGCCCATGCCATGGATCTCATTACGACGGCTCTGGTAGAATTAGAAAAGGACCAGCACCTAAAAATATGGAAATACCAAAGTTTGAATTTGTAGACAGTAATACAATTAAGATAGGATAAATAATTATGAGTGATCACGAATATACACCGAAGTCAAAAGTAGGAAAATGGTTTAATGACCGTTTACCTCTATTAACATTAGGAGCTCATTTAACTGATTACCCTACACCAAAAAATCTAAATTATTGGTGGACATTTGGTGGAATTCTTACTTTTTGTTTATTAACCCAAATTATAACAGGAATTGTTTTAGCAATGCACTACGTGGCACATGCAGATCTAGCTTTCGCAAGTGTTGAGCATATTATGAGAGATGTAAACTTTGGTTGGTTAATTCGTTATATCCATAGCAATGGAGCATCTATGTTTTTTCTTGCAGTTTACATACATATATTTAGATCTTTATTTTATGGTTCATATAAATCTCCAAGAGAAGTAATATGGATTATTGGTTTAATGATCTACGTACTAATGATGGCGGCAGCATTCATGGGTTATGTTTTACCTTGGGGCCAAATGAGTTTTTGGGGAGCTACAGTTATAACGAATTTATTTACTGCAATACCTTTAGTAGGTGATAGTATTACAACTTGGTTATGGGGAGCATATTCAGTTGACAATCCTACTCTTAATAGGTTTTTTAGCTTACATTACTTAATACCTTTTTTAATTTTAGGACTAGTTGTTTTACACATCTGGGCTCTTCATATTCCAGGTAATAATAATCCTGTTGGTATTGATATTAAAAAACCATCAAAAGACACAGTTCCTTTTCATCCATACATCACAATTAAGGATGCCTTTGCATTGCTAATGTTCATGATTATTTTTGCGGGTTTTGTTTTCTTTTCACCAAATGTTTTAGGTCATTCAGATAATTATATTCCTGCAAATCCATTGGTAACTCCAGCACATATTGTGCCGGAGTGGTATCTATTACCTTTTTATGCAATTTTAAGATCAGTTCCGGATAAATTAGGTGGAGTAATTTTAATGTTTGGAGCAATATTTATATTATTTGTTTTACCTTGGCTGGACACCTCAAAAGTTAGATCAGCAGTCTTTAGACCAATATACAGACAATTTTATTGGATATTTGTATTAGATGTTTTAATGCTTGGCTATATGGGAGCAATGCCTGCCGAAGGTATTTATCTAGTTCTAGCTAGAGTAGGGACGATTTATTACTTTTTACATTTCATTGTTGTATTGCCAGTTGTAGGCTTACTTGAAAAAACTGATCCAATTCCTATGAGTATTTCTGAGCCAGTATTAGGCGGCAGTGCTGACCCATTACTTGCTAGAAAAGATAATGACAAGATTTAAATTTAAAATTTTAGCAATCTCGTTTTTTTTGTTTTTGACGTCAATAGCACCTTCATTTGGAGCCGGATCTGGTAGCGAACTTTTAAAAATAGATTGGAGTTTTAAAGGTTTAACAGGCAAATTTGACCGAGCATCTCTACAAAGAGGTTTTCAAGTTTATAAAGAAGTTTGTTCATCTTGCCATTCTATGCAGTATTTAAGCTACAGAAATCTTGGAGAGCCAGGCGGACCGGAATTTTCTGAGCAAGAAGTTAAGGCAATTGCAGCCAGTATTGAAATAGAAGATGGTCCTGATAGTCAAGGAGAAATGTTTACAAGGTCTGGAAGACCAGCGGATAAATTTAAAAGCCCTTACCCAAATGTGAATGCATCAACAGCTGCCAATGGTGGTGCTTACCCACCTGATATGTCGGTACTTGTTAAAGCTAGACCTGGAGGATCAAACTATATTTACTCAGTTTTAATGGGATATGAAGATCCACCTGAAGGAATGACTTTAGACGACGGTGTTTATTATAATAAATATATGATTGGGAACAAAATTAAAATGTCTTCTCCTTTAAATGAAGACATAGTTGAATATACAGATGGCACTCAAGCTAGCGTAGATCAAATGGCTAAAGATGTAACAACTTTTTTATCTTGGGCCGCTGAACCTGAATTAGAAGAGAGACATCGAACAGGAGTTAAAGTTATAATTTATTTAATTCTTCTTACGACTTTAGTTTATCTAAGTATGAAAAAAATATGGTCAAGGGTTGACACGGAAGTATAAGACATCTCCATCTTTTACAATATAGTCCTTTCCCTCAATTCTCAGTTTTCCATTTTCTTTACATTTTTCAGCTGAACCATACTTAATAAAATCTTCACATGTCACAGTCTCAGCTCTGATAAAATTTTTTTCAAAATCGGTGTGTATGACACTTGCTGCCTTGGGTGCTGGGGTATCTTTTTTTACAGTCCAAGCTCTGCTTTCTTCAGGTCCTGAAGTAAAAAATGTATCTAAATTTAAAAGATCATAACCTTCTTTTATTAATTGATTAAGACCAGTTTTATTTAGACCTATTTCTTTCATAAAAGTTTCTCTTTCATTACTGTCTAAACCCGTAATCTGATCTTCAATATCTGCACAAATTGAGACCAATTTTTCATTTGGGTGTTTTTCTTTTACACTTTCGGTAAAAGCATTACCTTTAGACACACTTTCTTCATCAACATTACAAACAATTATTTTAGGCTTAATGCTCAATAGACCTAAGTTAGATAAAAATTTATTCTCTTTTTCATCATTTGCTTTAATTTCTAAACCTTCATTTAATTGTATAAGTTTTTCTTCTAGAATCTTAACTTCCTTTTCATCAAGTAATTTTTTTTTACCTTTATCAAGTTTTTTTTGAACTACATCTATATCAGAGAGTATTATTTCTGTTTTTATGATTTCCAGGTCTTCTACAGGATTAATCTTTGAATTTACGTGTGTTATCTTATCTGACTCAAAGCATCTTACTAGATGAATAATTGCATCAACTTCCCTGATATGCGATAGAAACTTATTACCCAAGCCTTCACCTTTAGAAGCTCCTTTTACTAGGCCAGCAATATCAACAAATGTTATGTTGGTATAAATTTTCTTTTTAGAGTTTGATAATTTAGTTAGCTGATCTAATCTTTTATCAACTACATCAACTATTCCTATATTTGGATCAATAGTACAAAAAGGAAAATTTGCTGCCTCTGCATTTTTTGAAGCAGTTAAGGCATTAAATAAAGTTGACTTTCCAACATTAGGAAGCCCAACAATTCCACATTTAAATCCCATTAAGGTCTTGATTAACTTTGCTTGAGAAAAGGTCTATTTTTTTACCAATAAGAGTAGGCAATTGTTTTACTATGTTTTCTGTAATTTCATTTATTTTTTCCTCTTCATCTTCTTTGAAATCTTCCAGAACATGGTTATTAACTCTCTTTTCTTGTTTCGGATGACCTATACCTATACGTACTCTTGAATAATCTGTTCCAATAAATTTATCAATAGATTCTATTCCATTATGGCCAGCACTACTTCCACCAAACTTTGCTTTAATTTTTCCAAAGTCTATATCAAGATCATCATGAAAAACAAAAACATCTTTGGCATCAATTTTAAAATAATCTATAAGTTCTTTAATTGCCGTCCCAGAATTATTCATAAAAGTTAATGGTTTAATAGCATAAATTTTTTTTTCATCTATATTACCTGTGGTAAGCAGACCTTTAAATTTAGGTTTTTGTTTTGAAAGCTTAAAATGAGCATTTATTGCGTCAATTATTTTGAAACCAATATTATGTCTAGTGTTAGTATAACTGGATCCAGGATTTCCTAATCCGACAAGTAAAAGCATATTAGTTATTTTTTTTCAGCTGGTTTTTTATCTTCAGGTTTTTTTTCAACACCATCTTTGGCTTTTTCATCTTTTTTAGTAGTATCTACATCTTTTGTTGTTGCATCCGCTCCTTCGGCCGGAGTTGCACCTTCAGCTCCCTCTGCAGCAACATCTTCTGTTGGTTTTTCTGGCTCCTTCATTACTGTTGGAGCTGCAACGGTTGCTATAACAAAATCTCTATCAATCGTTGGGACAACATTTTCTTCTAATTTTACTGAAGAAATTTTTATACTCGTTCCTATGTCGGTACCAGCTAGATCAACTGTAATATCATCTGGAATATTCTCACCTGGACATTTTAATTCTACTTTTCGTCTTACTATATTTAATACACCTCCTCTTTTTAAACCCGGTGAGTCTGGATGATTAATAAATTTAACAGGTATCTCTAAAATAATTTTTTTCCCAGCAACAATTCTCATAAAATCGATGTGAATTGGTTCTTCTGAAACAACATGAAAAGCTATATCTCTTGGTATTACCTTTTCTTTCTTTCCATTAACATCCAACTCTAGAACTTTGGACAGAAATGTTTCAGAATTAATAATATTTTTAATTGCTTTTTTTTCTACAGAGATATTTTGATTTGGATCTTTACCGCCATACAAGATAGCTGGAATTAGCCCATCTGCTCTTAACTTGTTATTAGAGCCAGAAGAAGTTCCTTCTCTTATTATTGCCTTTAAGTCACTCATAATTTAGTTGAAAAGGTATATAACCTAAGTTCTTCACCAAGACAAGGTTTAATTGAATAAATCTGATACTGAGTTTGAATTAGCTATTCTTTTAATAGCTTCAGACATTAGAGATGTAATAGATAGCACCTCAATTTTATTGTTATTTTTAATTTTTTCGGAATTATCAATTGAGTCTGTAATAATAAGTTTCTTAATTTTTGAATTCTTTATTTTTTTTGCCGCATCTCCACTTAAAACCGCATGAGTAATAAATACATACACTTCCTTAGCCCCTTTTTTCTTTAAGGCTTCAACTGCATTAATAATAGTGCCACCACTGTCAATTATATCATCTACGATTATGCAAGTTTTATTTTTAACATCACCAATAATATTCATGACTTGGGATTTTCCTGGAGCGGGTCTTCTCTTATCGATGATAGCAAGTTCTGCTTTTATTCTTGTGGCCAGTGCCCTTGTCCTAGCAACACCACCCATATCAGGAGATACGCAGATTAATTTTTTTGAATTTATTTTCTTTTTTATAAATTTTGAAAATAATGGTGTAGTAAATAAGTTATCTACCGGCATATCAAAAAAACCTTGAATTTGTCCAGCGTGGAGATCAACAGTCACTATTCTATTTGCCCCTGCATTAGTTAAAAGATTGGCAACAACTTTTGCAGAAATTGAAGTTCTCGGAGCAACTTTTCTATCTTGTCTAGCATAGCCAAAATATGGAATTACTGCTGTAATAGTTTTCGCTGAAGATCTTCTCAATGCATCTATCACCAAAAGAAGCTCCATCAAATTATCATTTGCTGGATTAGATGTAGACTGAATAACAAATATGCTGTTACCTCTAATATTTTCATTAATCTCTATATAAATTTCGCCATCAGCAAATCTTTTAATGTTAGTATTAATTAGTTTGAGTTTTAAATTTTTAGCAATATTCTTACTAAGTTTAAGATTACTAGTTCCAGATAAGATTTTCATGAAATACAACTACTTATACAATTATTTTTATTTATTTACAAATTAATAAATTTAAATTAAAGAGATTACAGATATACATCTTCCATAATCATTTTGCTTCAATTTACATGACCTTCTAAAGCTAAAAAAATTATTTTTATCTCTAAAAGTATCATGATTTACATGGTCTATTTTAACCCCTAGCTCAGTAAGCTTATCTGCTACAAATTTTCTTAGATCAAATAATTTTTTATTTTTATTTTTATTATAAAAATAATTTCTATTTTTTTTAGATTTCTTTAAAAATTTTTTATAAAAAATTGGATCTACCTCATAGCTATTTTTGCCTATGCAAGGCCCAATGGATGCAAAAATTTTATTTTCAGAATTAAGTTTTTTAATTTTATCTACTGTATTTTTTATTATTCCAGAAAAAGCTCCCCTCCATCCTGCATGAATGCAGCCAACCACTCCATTTTTAAAATCATAAATAACAATAGGCACACAATCTGCTGTCACTACACCGATTGCCAATCCTTTTACCTCAGTAATCATAGCATCGGCATTAATTTTTTTTTTATAATTATTTTTGTTAATTTTGATCACTCTATTGCTATGAGTTTGATTCATTAAAATAAGTTTGTTTTTTTTTATAAATAATTTTTGTGACACATAGTTAAGATTTTTTATAATATTTATTTTATTATCTTTTGAACCCCTTCCGCAGTTTAAGCTTTTATAAATACCTTTTGAAAAACCACCTTTTCTTGAAAAAAAGCAATGTTTTATACTTTTAAATTTATTAAATTTTTTAGAGTAAAACATTAATTGAATCCAAAAAATTTATTTGATTTTGACTTATAGGTCAAAGTTACTTTGAACAATTCTCCCATAAGCTTACTATTTAACAATCGTTTTAATCTT
>JAOHNF010000021.1 GCA_028103285.1 Candidatus Pelagibacter sp.
CTTTCATTTTTTTATAAGCTAATTTTAGAAGTGTTTGAGCTTGTTTTAAATTATTAAGATCTGCTTTTAATAAATAAACATCACTACCTAAATTTTCTAATTCTTTTTTCAGTTTTAAAGCACTTTCTTTTGATTTATTGTAATGAATAGCTATAGCTGTTTCATAGTCAGCTAAACTTTTTGCTATAGCAGCACCAATCCTTGTAGCTCCACCTGTAATAACTATTTTTTTTCTTTTCATTTTTTTCTTTTTTTATTTACTTTAGTTCCAGGCATTCCTAATGTTGATCTTCCTTTGGGATGTATTTTGCTTTTTAAATTATATTGGCTTAGCTTTGGATTTAAAGTTATCCCTAACTCACTTACTTCTAATTTTCTAATTTCATCTCGAATTCTAGCTGCTTCCTCAAACTCTAAATCTTCCGCAGATTCCTTCATTTTTTTGTTTAATCCTTTCAAATGTTTTTTTAAATTTCCACCAACATTCGACTCTTTAGTATCTACATAATCTTTTTCATATACAGATTGTAAAATATCTCCGATATCTTTTTTAATTGATTCAGCTGTTATATTATTTTTTTTGTTATAATCTGACTGTATATTTCTTCTACGATCTGTCTCTTTTAGAGCTTTATCAATACTTTTTGTTATTTTGTCAGCATATAGAATTACTTTACCATCTACATTTCTCGCTGCTCTTCCAATAGTTTGAATCAATGAAGTTTCTGATCTCAAAAAACCTTCTTTATCGGCATCTAAAATGCCTACTAAACCACATTCTGGAATATCTAAACCTTCTCTCAACAAGTTAATCCCAACTAAAATATCGAATACTCCTAGTCTTAAATCTCTTATAATTTCTATTCTTTCCAATGTGTCTATATCAGAATGCATGTATCTAACTTTAAGACCGTTTTCATGAAGATACTCTGTTAGATCTTCAGCCATTTTTTTTGTCAGTGTTGTAGCTAGCACTCGATAACCTTTCTCAATAACTTGTGCCGCTTCATCCATGAGATCATCCACTTGTGTCTTTGCAGGTCTTATTTCCACTGGAGGATCTATTAGACCTGTAGGTCTTATGATTTGATCTATGTGTTTATTGTCAGTTTGTTTTAATTCCCAAGGACCTGGAGTAGCTGAAACAAATACAGTTTGTGTTCTCATCATATCCCATTCTTCAAACTTGAGTGGTCTGTTATCCATACAAGAGGGAAGTCTAAAACCATATTCAGCTAATGTACTTTTCCGTGTACGATCACCTTTGTACATACCATTTAGTTGTGGAACCGTTACATGACTTTCATCTACAAAAATAATTGCATTGTCGGGAAAATATTCAAATAAGGTTGGCGGAGGTTCACCAGCTTTTCTTCCTGATAAATATCTTGAATAATTTTCAATGCCATTACAAGTTCCTGTAGCTTCTATCATTTCAAGATCAAATTTTGTTCTTTCTCTTAATCTTTGTTCTTCTAGCAATTTGTTATCCGCACGATGTTTTTTTAATGTTTCTGCTAATTCTGATTTTATTTGTCTAA
Source organism: Candidatus Pelagibacter sp. (assembly GCA_028103285.1). The sequence continues at coordinate 1,542 of JAOHNF010000021.1, forward strand.
TAGCCTGTTCCATTGTTGGCTTCGGGGTAATGTAATGACTGTTCGCATAAATTTTTATCGCAGAATAATCGTTAGTTTTCTCTCCTGTTAAAGGGTCAAATTCTTCAATTTTTTCTAATTTATTAAGATCGAAACTTATTCTCCAAGCCCTGTCCTCCAAGTGTGACGGAAAGATTTCTAAATTTTCTCCTCTTACCCTAAAAGTTCCTCTAAAAAAACTCTGATCATTTCTTTTATACTGAAGAGTTATAAAAGTTCTTATTAAATCATCTCTACTATATTCATTATTTTTTTTTAAGGTTATAGTCATTTTACTATACGCTTCAACTGACCCAAGTCCGTAAATACATGAAACACTAGCCACTATAATTACATCATCTCTTTCTAATAATGATCTAGTCGCAGAGTGCCTCATCCTATCAATATGCTCATTAATTGAAGCTTCCTTTTCTATATATGTGTCTGATCTTGGCACGTAAGCCTCTGGAGTATAATAGTCATAATAAGAAACAAAATATTCAACAGCGTTATCTGGAAAAAAACTTTTAAATTCCCCGTAAAGCTGTGCAGCCAAAGTTTTATTTGGAGCAAGAATTAGGGCAGGCCTATTAGTTTGTTCAATAACTTTTGCCATCGTAAATGTTTTACCTGAACCAGTTACTCCAAGGAGAACTTGCTCATTTTTTTTATCTTTAAGATTTTTAGTTAGAGCTTTTATAGCCTCAGGTTGATCACCAGCTGGTTGAAAATTACTTTTTATTTTAAATTTTATGCCACCCTCTAATTTAATTCTTGGAGAATTGTTAGTAGCCTCTAAATCTAGTATTTTTTCTTGATAAGTATTTTGCATTATGTGTTATTAATATTTAAAAAAAAACATTATAAAATTCAATGAGCATAGTTTCCAACAGTTTAAAACGTATAAAACCGTCGCCTACAATAGCCGTTACTCAAAAAGCAAGAGAATTAAAGGCATCTGGCAAGGATATAATTAGTCTTGGAGCTGGAGAACCTGATTTTGACACTCCAGACAACATTAAGCAAGCAGCCATAAAAGCCATTAAAGATGGAGACACAAAATACACTGCGGTAGATGGAACACCTGCTTTAAAAAATGCGATTGTTGGAAAATTTAAAAGAGAAAATAATTTAGAATATCAAATTGATCAAATAACAGTTGGAGCTGGAGGTAAGCACGTAATCTATAATGCTATGATGGCAACTCTGAATGAAGGAGACGAAGTCATCGTGCCAGCTCCTTACTGGGTGTCTTATCCCGATATGGTTTTATTGGCTGGTGGAAATCCAGTTATTTTAGAATGTGATGAAAAACAAGGATTTAAAATTAATCCGTCGGAATTAGAAAAATCTATAACTAAAAAAACAAAATGGATTATATTAAATTCACCATCAAATCCTACTGGTGCTTGTTATTCTGAAAAAGATATAAGAGAAATTGCCAAAATTTTAGAGAAGCATTCTCATGTTTATATTTTAAGTGATGATATTTATGAACATGTAATTTATAAAGGTTTTAAATTCTTTACAATTGCACAGATTGATAGTTTAAAAGATAGAGTGCTTACAATGAATGGAATTAGTAAAGCATATTCAATGACTGGATGGAGAATTGGATATGCAGCGGGCCCAAAAGAAATTATTAAAGCAATTGCAAAAATTCAATCACAATCAACAACTAATCCATCATCAATAAGTCAAGCAGCTGCAGTTGAGGCATTGAATGGAACTCAAGATTTTATTAAAGAAAGAGCTATCTCCTTTCAAGAAAGAAGAGACTTTGTTGTTAAAGCATTAAATGAAATAGATGGAATAGAATGTTTAAACCCTGATGGTGCATTTTATGTTTTCCCAAGCTGCAAAGGTTTACTGAGAAAAAAAGATCCTAATGGCAATGTATTAAAAACAGATACTGATTTTGTGCAATCTTTATTAGAAAATAGTGGTATCTCAGTCGTTCAAGGTTCTGCTTTTGGTTTAGAAGGTTTTTTTAGAATTTCTTACGCTACCTCAATGGAAAATTTAAAAAAGGCAATGGAAAGAATAAAATTTTTTTGCTGTTCTTTAGATTAATTAAATATTAATAACTGAAGTTAAAGTGTTAGTTGGGCTTTTGTTTCCCCCACATCTCAAAATACCTGCCTTTTTTTTGTAGAAGACTTTCATGAGTTCCTTGTTCAATAATAGCACCTTTATCAAGAACAATAATATTGTCTGCATTAGCAGCTGTAGAAAGACGATGTGCAATTATTAAAGTTGTTTTACCCACTGAAATATTTTCAAGATTTTTTTGTATTTCTTTTTCAGTGCTAGTATCTAATGCCGATGTAGCTTCATCAAAGAAAAATATCTTAGGATTTTTTAAGATAGTTCTAGCAATAGCCACTCTTTGTTTTTCTCCACCAGACAATTTTAAGCCTCTTTCACCTACAATAGTTTTATAACCATCTGGCAAAGAACTTATAAAATTATGAATATCTGCATTTTTAGCAGCGTTAATGACTTCTTCTTTAGAGGATGAAGCATTTCCGTAAGCAATGTTATAATAAATTGAGTCATTAAATAAAACTGTATCTTGCGGCACTACACCAATAATTTTTCTTAGTGAATTTTGAGAAATATTATTTATATTAGTGTTATTAATATAAATATTTCCTTCTTTAGGATCATAAAATTTAAATAATAGTCTACTTATTGTTGATTTACCTGCACCGGTCGGTCCAACAATTGCTACTTTTTTTCCATTAGGAACAGTAAATGAGACATCTTTAATTATAGTTCTTCTTACATCGTAATCAAAACTAACCTTATCAAATCTAATTTCAGTATCATTACTTGTAATTAGCGCTTTAAGACTCTCATTTTTTGGCGGAGAAATTTCTAATAAACTAAACATATTTTCCATATCTGTTAATGATTGCCTTATTTCTCTATAAACTGATCCAAGCCAGTTTAACGGTTGATATAATTGAAGCATGTAGGCATTAATCACAACAAATCCGCCAATATCAATATCTCCACTTTTAATACCGTAAACTGACATCACTAGCATAATTGTAATCCCAATCATTATAATAAATGTTTGAGCTATATTTAACATTGATAGAGTATGCCTACTTTGATTTGCAGCTAACTCATATTCTTCTAATGATTGATCAAGTCTCGAGGCCTCGAAATTTTCGTTATTAAAGTATTTAACTGTTTCAAAGTTCAATAAACTATCAATCATTTTTGTACTTACGTCATTATCGGCCTTATTCATTCTTTTTCTAAATACATTTCTCCATTCAGTAATTACAAAAGTTAAATAAGAATAAAGGCCAATTGTTAAGAGAGTTATAACGGCATACCATGGGCCATATAAATAAAATAAGATTCCTGAGACTAAAAATACCTCAAAAAAAGTAGGCACAATATTAAATAAAACATATCTTAAGAGAAAATCTATTCCCTTAGTGCCCCTATCAATATATTTAGCTAGTCCACCTGTTTGTCTATTTAAATGAAATTGTAGTGAGAGACTGTGAAGATGTTCAAACATGGTCAAAGATATTTGCCTAATCGAATGTTGAGAAACTTTTGAGAACAAAGCATCTCTGATCTCAACAAATGATAAAGCAATAATTTTTGTAAGACCATAACCAATTACCAAAACAATAGGCACCAACATGAATAGATTGATACCTGAGCTCAATTCTGTAAGTGAGTTTACTGCGCTACCTAAAACTAGAGGAGTACTAACACTTGCTATTTTTGCCAGAACTAAAGCAATGACTGCAAAACTTACCCTAGTCTTTAAATCTTTTCTTCTTTCTGGCCACAAGAATGGAAGTAATAATTTAAAAGTCTTAACATATTTGTATTGATTCATTTATATTACTTAAGCTACTTTATCAGTAACAGAAGCTACTAAAAAGATTTGTTACCTTTCTAATTATTTTGAAGATAAATATTTTTCTGCTTCAAGGGCTGACATACATCCCATACCAGCAGCTGTTACAGCCTGTCTAAATATTTTATCTTTTACATCTCCCGCAGCAAACACGCCTGGTATATTGGTTTCAGTGCAATCTGGTTTAGTAATTAAATAACCTTCTTTATCCATTTCCAATTGATTTTTAAATAAAGTAGTTGCAGGATCATGTCCAATTGCAATAAAAAGTCCATCCAATTTTAATTCTGTAATATTATCTGTTTTTAAATTTTTAATTTTAATAGCATTAACAACTTTTGGCTCAGTAGTTCCAACAACCTCATCAACAGCACTATCCCAAATAATTTCAATCTTTTTATTTGCTTTTAATTTTGCTTGAAGCATTTTTTCAGCTCTTAATTCATTTCTTCTGTGAATCAGATATACTTTAGATGCAAATTTTGTAAGAAACATTGCTTCTTCAACTGCAGCATTACCACCACCAACAACAGCAACTTTTTTTTCTTTAAAAAAGAATCCATCACATGTTGCACATGCAGAAACACCAAATCCCCTAAATTCTTGTTCTGATTTTAAATTTAGCCATCTTGCTTGAGCACCAGTAGAAATAATAAAACTATCAGCAGTGTAGACTTGACCACTGTCTCCCTTAGCTTCAAATGGTTTTTTAGATAGATCAACCTTATTAATATGATCTTGTATCATCTCAGTACCAACAGCTTCTGCTTGACCCTTCATTTCATCCATTAACCATGGACCTTGCACTACTTTTGAGTAGCCAGGGAAATTTTCTACATCAGTAGTTGTAGTTAATTGGCCACCTGGTTGTGAGCCATGAACAAGAATTGGTTTAAGCATAGCTCTAGCTGCATAAATTGCCGCTGTGTAGCCTGCAGGACCAGATCCAAGTATTAACACTTTTGTATGTTTAGTTGATTTATTATTCATCTCAATGAATATATATAGGAACTAATGTTAGAATTAAAAGCAATTCTTTTAACGCAAGGTATGCACGGAATGGTAAGCCAAGCTGAAGGTTTAGCTAGGGCTTTAGGCCTAAGTTTTAAACACCAGACAGTAAAGCTAAAACCTTTTTGGAATTTAATACCTCCTAAATTCAGCCCAATATCAGAAAACTTAATAAAAGATAAGTTTGTTTGCGATAGTAAAATTATAATTTCTTGTGGTAGAAAAAGTGTTATTCCTTCAATAGCACTTAAAAAAAGATTAGGCAAAGAAATCTTCACTATACATATTCAAAATCCAAAAGTTTCTTTCAAACACTTTGATTTAATAATTAGTCCAGAGCACGACAACATAAAAGGGAATAATATAATAACAACAATCGGAGCTATTCATTACCTTACAAAGAAAGAAATAAGAAAAAATTTAAATTATCTAGGATTAGAAAAAGAAAAAAAGAAACTAGTAGCTTTTATTATTGGAGGTCCAAATAAATATTATTCCTATTCGGAACAAGCAATTCACCAAACTTTCAATAAAATAAAAACATTATTTACATCAGATAAATATAGAATTATTATAATTCCATCCTACAGGACCCCAACAAAAGTAATCAAGAAAGCATACGATACTTTTAATTTTAATCACCACGTAGTAAAAGAAGTCGATAAGAGAGCATATTTATCAGCTTTAGCAATTTCAGATCATATAGTTGTTACGTGCGACTCTACCTCCATGATATCAGAAGCCGCTATAACAGGAAAACCAGTTTATATAAAAAATTATATGATTTAGGTATAACAAAAGAATTAGAAAATAATGTTGATTCTTGGAGCTATGAAAATTTAAACGAAGTTGATAGAATAGCCCCATTAATAAAATCAAAAATGAAATCAAATGGAATTATTTAAATCTTTAGAAAATAAAACAAAGTCTTTTAATGACCCTTTTGATCATTTTGAGATAAACCAGCCCTTAACAAATAATGCCATTAAAGAAATTAACGATGCAGAAGTAACAGACCCAAAAAAAGAAAATT
>JAOHNF010000022.1 GCA_028103285.1 Candidatus Pelagibacter sp.
AAGAAATTGGAAAAAAACTAGTGAGAAAATACTATGCAGTTAATCCAAAGACAAGAATTCAACTTCTTGCGAATGGAACAATTGATATAGAATGTGGTTCAACTACAAATAACCTTACTAGACAGCAACAAATTGATTATGCTCACGTAACTTTTATTACGGGAACAAAATTACTGGTTAAGAAATCCAGTGGTATTAATTCAATTGACGATATGAAGGGTAAAAAAATTGCTCTTGCACAAGGAACCACTAACGAGAAAGCAGTCACTAAAATAAATTCAGCTAAAGGTCTTGGTATCAAAGTAACAAATGTTAAAGACCATGCAGAAGGATTTTTAGCTTTAGAAACTGGAAGAGTAGATGCTTATTCAACTGACCATATTTTACTTTTTGGTTTAATTTCAAAAGCAAAAAAACCTGCTGACTACGCAGTAGTTGGAAGCTTTTTATCTTACGATCCATATGCAATTATGGTGCGAAGAGATGACTCAGCTATGCGATTGGTTGCCAACTCTGAACTTTCAGATTTATTCAGATCAGGTGAAATTAATAAGATTTATGACAAATGGTTTATGAAAGCTCTACCAGAAGGTGGAAATGCTTTAGGAGTTCCTCAAACGGACCTTTTAAAAGCTGCATACACTATGCAATCATTACCATACTAAATATAATCTAAACTTTATGGGCACTTTTGAGTGCCCATAATTAATAATCTTTAAATATAATAATGAAATATAATTGGAATTGGTCTGTTTTATTTGAGCCACAGTATTTTGACTGGATAATTTCTGGCACCTTATGGACTATATATCTTTCAATTGCCTCATCTTTTATTGCTTTTTTTTTAGGTTCAATAATTGGAATATTTAGAACATTAGATAACAAAATTCTAAATTTCATTGGAACCACTTATGTAGAAATTTTTAGAAACATACCTTTGTTAGTTCAAATGTTTATTTGGTATTTTGTATTTCCAGAAATTGTAACTGATGATTTTGGTACGTGGCTTAAACAAGATCTACCCAATCCAGAATTCTCATCAGCCTTAATGTGTCTAGGAACTTATACAGCATCAAGAGTGGCCGAGCAGGTTAGATCAGGGATTAATTCTGTATCCACAGGAGTTGGTATGGCAGGCTATGCTACCGGCTTATCAACTTTTCAACTTTATATTTATATACTTCTACCTATTGGGTATAGAATAATTATTCCTCCTTTAACTTCTGAGTTTTTAACAATTTTTAAAAACTCTTCTTTGGCACTTACAATTGGACTTTTAGAGTTAACAGCTAGAAGCAATATGATTATGGATTGGACTTTTCAAGGATTTGAAGCATACACAGCGGCTACAATTATTTATGTTTCTGTTACAATGATCGTTACTTTAATTATGCAAAGGATTGAAAATAAAACTCAAATTCCTGGATTTATAAGTAAAAAAACATGATAGAAAATTTTGATTTTGAAATTATTGCTGGCTCTCTACCTTTTTTATTAAAGGGATTAAAAGTTAGTTTTTACTTAACTTTCTTGGCTTTAATAGGTGGAATTTTTTTTGGTACACTTTTGGCTTTAATGAGAGTTTCCAAATTTAAAACGTTACAATACTTCTCAATGACCTACGTTAATTTTTTAAGATCATTACCTCTAATATTGGTAATATTTTGGTTTTTCTTTTTAATTCCTGTTTTAATAGGAAGACCAATTGGAGGTTTTTATTCAGCTGTTATTGCGTTCACTATGTTTGAGGCTGCTTACTATAGTGAAATTATTAGAGCAGGATTGCTCAGTGTTTCCAGTAATCAAATTTCAGCAGCTAGAGCAACAGGTTTGACTTATTCTCAATCAATGATCCATGTAATTTTACCTCAAGCTTTTAGAAATATGATACCAATACTATTAACGCAGGCCGTAATTTTATTTCAAGATACTTCACTGGTTTACGTTGTTAGCTTAAGAGATTTTATGACAGCTAGTGTTATAGTTGCGCAAAGTGAATCTCGTTTGGTTGAAATGTATATTTTTGCAGCTTTAGTTTATTTTGTTATTTGCTTTACTTTTTCTTTTATGATTAAAAAGATTCAAAATAGAAGAAGGGCTATATGATTGAATTAAAAAATGTTAGTAAATGGTATGGTGAATTTCAGGTTCTCAATAACTGTAGTGTTAAAATTGAAAAAAAAGATGTTATGGTTATCTGTGGTCCCTCGGGTTCAGGCAAATCAACATTGATAAAATGTGTCAATGGTTTAGAGAATATTCAAAAAGGTGAAATATTTGTTGGTGAGACCAAAGTTAATAATAATAAAACAAATTTGAATGAACTAAGAGCAAAAATTGGAATGGTCTTTCAAAATTTTGAGCTTTACCCCCATATGTCTGCTCTGCAAAATATTTCTTTATCTCAAGTCAAAGTTTTAAAAAGATCACAAAGCGAAGCAGATGATAGATCGATGAAATTACTTGAGCGAGTTGGATTAAAAGATCAATTTAATAAATTTCCTGCACAAATGTCTGGTGGTCAACAACAACGGGTTGCTATCGCTAGGGCTCTTGCAATGGATCCTATTGCTATGCTTTTTGATGAGCCTACTTCTGCATTAGATCCTGAAATGATAAATGAAGTTTTAGACGTTATGGTGGAGCTAGCTCAAGATGGAATGACGATGGCTGTAGTCACTCACGAAATGGGTTTTGCTAAAAAAGTAGCTGATAAAATCTTATTCATGGACGAAGGAAGAATTGAAGAAATGGCAGATAAAAGAAATTTTTTTGAAAATCCTCGATCAGAGAGAACTAAGCTCTTTTTATCTAAAATTTTATCTCATTAAAATATTAAAAAATCTACTTTTTTGGTGCGGTCGGAGAGACTCGAACTCTCACGAGAAAACCCACACGCCCCTCAAGCGTGCCTGTCTACCAATTTCAGCACGACCGCATATTTATGCGACAATAAGTGAATGACAATTTAAGTTCAAGTTGATAGATTAGAATAAGTATGTCTGCACAAGAAGAGTTTAATATTAAAACTAACGAGATTTATAAAAAAATCTCTAAATACGTACCTGAAATTGAGTGGAAGGTGCATGCTCAATTAATTGAAAAAATTAATAAATTAAAAAAAGAGAAGAATGCAATTATTCTTGCTCATAATTATCAAACACCTGAAATATTTCATGGTGTAGCTGATGTTGCCGCGGATTCGTTAGCTCTTGCTGTAGAGGCTTCTAGAACAAGTGCTGATATTATTATTATGGCTGGTGTACATTTTATGGCTGAGACTGCTAAGCTTATGAATCCTAATAAAAAGATTTTTATCCCTGATATGAATGCTGGTTGCTCACTTGCCGCTTCTTTAACAGGAGATGATGTAAGATTGTTGAAGAAAAAATATCCAGGTGTTCCTGTAGTATCATATGTAAATACTTCGGCTGATGTTAAAGCTGAAACAGATATTTGTTGCACATCTGCTAATGCAGTTAAAGTGGTTGAGTCCTTAAAAACTGACAAAGTTATATTCTTACCAGATCAACACTTAGCAAATTATGTAGCTAAACAAACAAAAGTTAAAATAATATCATGGAAAGGTTCTTGCATTGTGCATGAACAATTTACGGCAAAAGAAATTCAAGATATTAGAAATTCCAATCCAGGCATCAAAGTTATAGGTCACCCTGAGTGTCCAAGTGATGTTTTAGATGCTTGTGATTTTGCAGGTTCAACAGGTGGCATGATTGATTACGTTAAGAAAAATCAACCAAAAAAAGTTATGCTGGTTACTGAATGCTCTATGAGTGATAACGTTCAAGCAGATAATCCTAATGTTGAATTTATAAAACCCTGTAATCTTTGTCCGTATATGAAAAAGATTACCTTACAAAAAATTCTTAATTGCTTAGAGAATGAAACGAATGAAATTTTCATTGAAGAAAAGATTGCTAAAGCTGCAAGACAATCTGTACAAAGAATGACTGAAATTGGTCGTTAGATCAGTGCAAAAATATATTAATACCATTGTAAAAAAAGCCTTAGATGAAGATCTAAAACCACATGGTGATATCACTACAAACTTAATAAGTTTTAAAAATAAGAAAGCTAATGCTCAAATTATAGCAAAACAAAATGGAATTATTGTTGGATTAGATTTCTGTAAAGCTGCTTTTAAACTTGTAGGAAAAGAGACAATTTTTATAAGTAAGGTTAAAGACGGGTCTAAGATTAAAAAAAATAAAGTTATTGCTGAAATAAAAGCTAAAACAAAAACAATTTTAATTGCGGAAAGAACAGCTTTAAACTTCCTTAATCATGCTTCGGGTATTGCTACCTTAACTTATCAGTTCAAACAAAAAGTTAATAAAGAAACTAAAATTTGTTGCACAAGAAAAACAACACCAAATTTAAGATTATTAGAAAAATATGCCGTTAAAAAAGGTGGCGGTCATAATCATAGGTATAATCTTAGTGATGAAATATTAATTAAAGATAACCACATAAATGCCGAAAATAATTTAAAAAATTTAGTAAAAAAAGCCATAAAGACTAAAAAAATTGTGACAGTAGAAATTGAAAATCTTAAGCAATTAAATCAAGTACTGGGTCTTAAATTTAAAAGAATACTATTCGATAATATGAGCACAAAACAATTAAGAAAATGTTTAAAAATTTGTAAAAATAAATATGAAACAGAATACTCGGGAAATGCCGATCTAAAGAGTATTAAAAAAATATCTAATACGGGTATTAATAGAATTTCTGTAGGAGCTATCACTCATAGCGCAAAATCATTCGATACTAGTTTAGTTCTTAATTAAAACTTCTTGTTATAGGTAAAAGAAACTAAAGAAGAGTTCATATCCTTATGCTGGTTTTGAGTGGCAAATGCGTTAACCAAAAATTGACTATTGTTTTTTGAGTTTTGAGAAGAATAACCTAATCCAGTTGTTATAAATCTATCGGTTTTCTTATTTTCGGTTAGTCCGTATCCATCTCCAGTATCTTTGATTGTCGCAATTGTGTCAGCTCCATCTAATTTTTTTTCTTCACTGCCAAATAAAGAAAAATTAAATCCTCTAGATACCAATCCATTATTAGAAAATTCTCTATTTAAATTAAAGCCTAATTCAGGTTTAATTTGTAATAAATTATCAGTTTTGACCTTTAATGCTAAATCTCCACCGCTTTCATCAATGTCATCTTGAATAACATAAGATGTATTAAGGTTTATCGATGGATTAATGACCCAACCTTTTAAATTAATTTTTTTAGAAATTCCTCCAGTTAAGTCAAAACCTAAATTATAAGTACTTGATTTTAAAGTTTGAATACTACCTTCAGTTATATTTCGAGTTGAATTATTTTTTGATAGAAAAGAACCTAAATTTAAATTTGTATCAAGGTGTTTGTATTCTTTATTGGCAAAGAAATTACCATGCAAACTATGTGTATTATTTAAGCCAAAATTTTCATCATAATCTAATCCTGTTGTTGAAACACCTAAACCCCAGCCTGCCTGTAAATTATCAATATTGGTCTGGTTTCCGAAAACAAAGCCTGCTGTATTTGAATAGTATCCAATATCATCTCCAACTTTATCTTGTTCGGTTACACCGCCAAACGTTCTTAAATAAAATGAGTTATCTGGAGCACCAATTTGCAATAAATTTCTTTTAGAATAAACTTTTGCAATATCACTAATTGTAAAATCATTAGTTAAATTAACCATCTCTGGGCCCGGATTATAAAAGCTTTGAATATCGTTTTGATTTAAATTTGCAAAATTATTCTGCACCAATTGACTAAAACTTGGGCCTTTAATTGCACTTGTCATTGCTCTTTTAAAGCTGTTATTACTTTTAATACTTTGACCTAAAGATTTTTGAACTGTCGAACCTTTTATTTGTTTAAAAGTTTTTTCCAATTCAGCGTCTGTAAGACCATCTAAATTAGAAGTTAATGTCGATTTTTTACCTTGAGTATTTAAATTTTCAAATATACTTGCGATCTCAGAAAATCTAGCTTTTGTTATTCTCACTTTGTAACCTGTTCTTCTATTTGCTACCTCCAAATCCCAATTACTTCCATTAGCAACTAATCTGTACTTATAAGTCGAATTATAATTTATATAACTATTTTCATTTCCTATATTTCCTCCTGCAATATTCTGTAAAACAGACGCATAAGTGTTTACTGTTAATGAAGAGGATGAGTCAATTCCAAATGTAAGTGATCCTGACTCGTTTGAAAAATCAACTTTACCAAAATCTGAAGTAGAGTTTAAAATTACATTATAGCCAGTTGGAACTTTTCCATCAAATGTAAGCGGATCACTTCCACCTTGGTCATTCGTTAATGTTGTGATAGTTCCAGTATTATTAATATCGTAAACGGATCCATTTATTGTTCCTGTATTAGTGATTACTGCATTAGTTCCTTCATTTAAAATAGCGTCAGTACTACCACTTTGAGTTATAGTCCCTGTATTAATTAAAATTTGCCCATCAGCAGTATCATAATATCTAATTGCCTTTTGTGTTGTGCCGTTTCCACCTATTGTGAATGTTCCATTATTTGTAACGGTTGTATTATCGCTTTGAATCAAACCACCAGGATTTCCATTAGCACCTATAACAGTAACTGAAGCTCCATTTGAATTAGTAAAACTTTGTCCTGATCCTATGTTCATACGAAAAGCGCCGTTGTTACCATTTCCACCTGAGGCACCATAATCTAAATTTATTGTACCGTTATTTATTGATTCACCATCATCACCTTCGTCATGAAAAGCACTTTGATATCCATAACGATGTATCGCGTTACTACTAATTGTTCCGTTATTAATCATTTTTGTATTATCAAAACCATTATAAAAACCTCGAACATTTCGATATCGAAGGGATATTGTGCCATTATTTGTATAGGTAGCGTCATCAGCCGCTCCAGAAGTATTACTTGCATTACCTGGTTGACCAAAAAAACAATACGAGTCTGTCCAATTTACAGTTACGGTACCATTATTTGTTAAAGAACCACAGTATACTGCGGCTCTAACATTTAATTGAAATAAAAAAAATAATAAAAAAGAAATTGCCGGTAATAAAATAAGATTTTTTACTCCAGCTTTTTTTTTGCGTACTAATTTCTTTTTTAACAAAACCTGCTGCAGGTTTATTGTTTTAACAATTTTTGTTTGCTTGTTTGTTAGACTAAATAAATTCATAGTGCCTT
>JAOHNF010000023.1 GCA_028103285.1 Candidatus Pelagibacter sp.
TACAGGTTCTATTAATTTTTTTTTAGAAGATTATAAAATAGGAAATTGTCCCTATAATTCTAATTGGATAATTAAAACCTATGGAAAATCTGAATTTGAAAAAATTTCAAATAAAATAATTTTATGTTCTGGAACAGTTCTTGGTAAATTTGAGAGAGTCCAAGAATATTTAAAATTAATGACAACACATATTGAAAAATTCAAATATAAGAAAAATTTCAAATATTTTGTTACTTTGCGAACAGACCCTGAAGGAAGAGGTTGTGACCAAGGTCATGCCAATTATATTGTTCATAAAGAAATAATTAAAAACATAAAATTTTATTCTAATAGTAAAGGCCCTTTTGCTACAGTATTTTATTTAAAAAAAATAAGATTTAATAAAGATTCAAAATTAATAAATGAATTAGGAGATCCATATTTACTGGTTCATCAGTATGATAAACGTTATGATGAATTTGAAAAAAACGTAAATATTATAAAACAGAATTTATAGATAAAGTTTTTGGTGCGCCGGATAGGAGTCGAACCCATAACCTCCGGAGCCGAAATCCGGCGCTCTATCCAGTTGAAGCTACCGGCGCATAATTATGTAATTTAGATTAATTTATGAATAAAACAATAAAATTTTTAGTAAATGAAAAAAATTCTGAAAGAAGATTAGATATTTTTTTATCAAATGAGATAAAGGAATTAACACGCTCTTATTTAAAAAAACTTATCGAAAAAAATAAAGTAAAGGTAAATAAGTTAATAATCACTTCGCCTTCAACTAAGGTAAAAACTGGTGATAAAATAGTTGTTGATATTATTCAAGAAGCAAACCTTAAGCTTACACCAAGTAAAATTAAGTTAGATATTGTGTATGAGGATAAAGACCTTCTGATTATAAACAAACCTAAAGGCATGGTAGTTCACCCTGGAGCTGGAAATTATAAGAACACACTAGTTAATGCACTTATATATAAATATAAAAATAGTCTTTCTAATATAAATGGAAATGCAAGACCAGGAATTGTCCATAGGATTGATAAAGATACTAGCGGATTGTTGGTTATAGCAAAAAATAATTTAGCTCATTCTAATTTAGGAAAACAGTTTAGTGAACACAGTATTAAAAGAAAATATCAGTGCTTAGCTTGGGGTGTAATTCGACCGTTAAATGGACGTATTGAAACATTAATATCAAGAAACAAAAAAAATAGACAACTAATGACAGTTAGTGATGTTAGTGGAAAAAAAGCTATTACAAACTACAAAACAATAAAAATTTTTAATATTAAAGATGTTCCAAAAATTAGTCTTATAGAATGTGAATTAGAGACAGGTAGAACACACCAAATAAGAGTCCATTTAAAGTATAAAGGCACTTCTCTGCTTGGAGATAAACAATACGGTAAAAAAAATATTAAATTTAAAAAAATAAATAAAGATTTTTTTAACAAACTTTCAAAACTGAATGGGCAAGCATTACACGCTCAAACTTTAGAATTTATTCATCCTGTAAAAAAAAAAAGATTTAATTTTGAGTCCAAATTACCTTTGGACTTTAAAAAAACGTTAGATTTGCTTAATAATTTAAATGGTTGAAAATTTTCAATTAATATATAATTTAAGAATATGCCAGCTAAAAATCAAATAAATAATTTACCGACTCCTTCAATAGGTGGGCTATCTATCTATCTTGCTCAAATTAAAAAATTTCCAATGTTGGACTCGGAAGAAGAATATATGTTAGCTAAAAATTGGAGAGAAAATGGAAATTTAAAATCTGCGCATAAGCTTGTTACTAGTCATTTAAGATTAGTTGCTAAAATTGCCATGGGTTACAGAGGTTACGGTTTACCTGTAAATGAATTAATATCTGAGGGTAATTTAGGTTTGATGCAAGCCGTAAAAAAATTTGATCCTGAAAAAGGTTTTAGACTTGCAACTTATGCAATGTGGTGGATAAGAGCTTCAATTCAAGAATATGTTTTAAGGTCGTGGAGTTTAGTTAAAATGGGAACAACTACAGCTCAAAAAAAATTATTCTTCAACTTAAAAAAAATAAAAAATCAAATTGCTCCGGGCCAAGATGGAGATTTAAAAGATGAACAGGTTAATGAAATTTCAAAAAGATTAGATGTTGAGTCTCATGAAGTAATCAATATGAATAGACGTATGATGGGTCATGAAAAATCACTTAATGATCCAATTAAAAGTGGGGAGACAGATGAATGGCAAGATTGGTTAGTTGATGATAGTCTAGATCAAGAATTAGTTGTTTCACAAAAACAAGAGTATGATGACAAAAAAGAACTCTTGAATAGCGCAATGAAAATTTTAAATGACAGAGAAAAAGAAATAATTACTGCTCGAAGATTGTCAGAAGCGCCACAAACATTAGAAAAATTAAGTCAAAAATATAAAATTAGTAGAGAAAGAATTAGGCAAATAGAAACTAAAGCTTTTGAAAAATTACAAAAATCTATGATTAATGCTAGCAAAAGTAAAAATTTACTCCCTACAAATTAGGTATTAAAAGGGTCTTCGACTAATATTGTATCATCTCTCTCAGGACTGGTAGAAACACTAGATATTCTCGCCCCAATAAAATCTTCTAAAGCGAGAATATACTTTTTAGCATTATCAGGTAAGTCTTTAAAGTTTCTTATGCCCTGTGTTTTAGATTTCCATCCTGGGAAAGTTTTATATATTGGTTTAACATTAAATTGATCCTCAGAAGCTGCTGGCAAATAATCTATTTTTTTTCCATTAAGTTCATACTCAACACACATTTTTATTTCATCAAGCTCATCTAATACATCTAATTTAGTTAAAGCTATTCCATTAATTCCTGAAATCTTAATAGTTTGACGTACAAGTACTCCATCGAACCAACCACATCTTCTTTTTCTGGCTGTTACGGTTCCAAATTCTTTTCCTCTTCTTCCTAAATTTTCTCCAATTTCATCGTTTAATTCTGTAGGGAAGGGTCCACTTCCTACTCTAGTAGTGTAAGCTTTAGTTATTCCTAGAACATAATTGATCTTATCAGGACCTAAGCCTGAACCAGTTGCTGCCATAGCTGGGACAGTATTTGATGATGTTACATAAGGATAAGTTCCGTGATCTACATCTAAAAGTATACCCTGGGCACCTTCAAATAAAATTTTTTTTCCATCATTATTAAATTTATTTAATTTTAACCATACCGGTTGTGCAAATTTTAAAATTTCAGGTGCAATTTTTAATAATTTCTTTTTTAGATCATCTTTTTTGTATATTCTTTTATTCAAGCCTTTTCTAATTGCATTATGGTGTAATAAGACATTTTCTAATCTATTGTCTAAATTACTTTCTGATCTTAAATCCATAACTCTAATAGATCGCCTTCCAACTTTATCCTCGTAACAAGGTCCAATGCCTCTTCTTGTGGTGCCAATTTTTCCTTTACCTGCGGCATCCTCTCTTATTTCATCCATTTCTTGATGAAAAGGAAGAATTAGTGAGGCAGATTCTGAGATCATAAAATTTTCAGGCATTACATTTACACCTTGTTTTTTAATTTCTTCAATTTCACTTAGAAGCGACCATGGGTCGATAACTACACCATTTCCAAGGATAGAAATTTTGCCTTTTCTGACAATACCAGATGGTAACAATCTAAGTTTAAATACTTTTTTATCAATGACTAAAGTGTGTCCTGCGTTATGACCGCCTTGAAAGCGAACTACTACATCAGCTTCACTTGAGAGCCAATCGACTATCTTTCCTTTACCTTCATCTCCCCACTGCGATCCTACTACTACTACATTTTTCATTATTTAAATTTTTTATTAACAGTTATTGAATTCAAGTGATTTATTGGGCCATTTCCTTTTCCTAAATTTAAGTTTGATTTAATTGCTTCATTAACATATTTAATTCCTAGCTCACAGGATTTAATCAAATCTTTTCCACATGATAAATTAGCTGTGATAGCTGATGATAACGTGCAACCAGTTCCGTGGGTATTTTTAGATCTGTATTTTTTACTTTTAAAAACTTTAATTTTTTTTTTGGTTAATAAAATATCATTCATTTGATTTGAATTTAAATGTCCACCTTTAATAAGAACATTCTTCGCACCAAGTTTAAGCAAAACCTTACCTGCTAAAATCATATCATCGGTTGAATTAATTTTAATTTTTGTTAAAAGTTCTGCTTCTGGAATATTAGGAGTAATTAAAAATATTTTTTTTATTAATTTATCCTTTATATCTTTTATTGCCTTGTTATTTATTAACTTTGCACCTCCTTTTGCCACCATTACTGGATCAAGAACTATTTTATTTACATTAATTTTTTTTAATGATTTTATAACTGCTGAAATAACTTTTTGTGAATGAAGCATTCCAATCTTAATCGCATTAGGCTTTATATCTTTCGAAGTAAATTCGATCTGACTTGATATTTCTTTAGATTTAATAGCAATAATTGATTTAACGCCGGTTGTGTTTTGAGCTGTTACCGCTGTTATTGCTGTCATTGCATAGCAGCCTAGTGAAGTTACTGTTTTAATGTCAGCTTGAATACCTGCTCCTCCTGAAGAGTCTGATCCTGCAATAATTAAAACTTTGGATTTTGGGAGCATGCTAATGAATTGTTTTTTTTATTATATTTATGCATTTATCAATTAAAGAGTAATTGAATGACTCACACATAATTCTAATTTTAGGCTCTGTGCCAGAAGGCCTTACTAATAATCTTCCTTTATTCTTTATCAATGTATTAGCAAATTTGATTGCATTTTTACACTTCGGGGTATTAATTACTTTTTTATCTTTAACTTTAATATTTATTAATTTTTGTGGAACTGACTCATATACTTTAAAAATTTCACTGGCTGATTGACCTTTTCTTAAGGCAAATAAAACTTCTAAAGCTACTAGAAGTCCATCTCCAGTCGTTGCAAATTTTCCAAGAATAATATGGCCTGATTGTTCACCACCTAAATTAAAGTTATTTTTTTTCATTAATTCTTTTACATATCTGTCACCAACTTTTGATCTTAAAAACTTAATTTTTTCTCTTAAAAAAAAATTTTCTAAACCATAATTTGACATTAAAGTTCCAACTACTCCTCCTCTAAGAATTTTTTTTCGCTTCCATCTTTTTGCAATCATTGCAATTATTTGATCTCCATCAATTAATTTTGATTTTTCATCACACATAATAACTCTGTCAGCATCTCCATCTAATGCAATACCAAGATCTGCTTTATATTTTTTAACATTTTTTTTAATAACTTCAGAATGTGTGGACCCACATTTAAAATTAATATTTAATCCATTAGGATTTGCTCCTATTGGAAAAACTTTAGCCCCAAGATCACAAAGTATTTTTGGAGCAGATTTGTAGCCAGCTCCATTAGCGCAATCAATAACAATTTTCATTCCTTTTAAGCTAAAATCTTTAGGAAAATTAGTTCTTAAAATTTTTAAGTATTTATCATTTCCATCTTCTAGTCTTTTTACTCTGCCTAGTTTTTTTGGATCGGATAAATGACTTATTGTTTTTGAGTCAATTAGACTTTCAATTTTTTTTTCTATTTTATCAGATAATTTCAAGCCATCTGGTCCAAACAATTTTAAACCATTATCATAGTATGGATTATGTGATGCAGTAATCATGATACCCATGTTAGCTTTCATCTTTTTAGTAAGCATTGCTAATCCGTTAGTAGGTAAAGGTCCAAGAGTAAAAATATGCATGCCTGCAGATGCAAGTCCTGAAACTAAGGCTGGCTCTAAGGTATATCCTGATAGTCTTGTGTCTTTAGCAATTATAGCTACCTGTTTTTTCTTTTTTAAATTTTTAAAGTATGTTCCAACTGCTAGGCCAAATTTAAAAAATTTTTCACCATTTATATAGTTAGTGTTTACAGTTCCTCTAATACCGTCAGTACCAAAATATTTTTTCTTCATCTATTTAATAAGGTTTCAAATATTAAGATACCTTGTTTAATTTCCTTAACATTATGTACTCTAAAAATTTTAATTCCTTGAGAGAGAGAAAATAAAACTGATGACAATGTCCCTCCTAGTCTTTCTTTTGTATCAAAATTTTTAGAAATTTGATTAATAAATCTCTTTCTTGATGTTCCAATTAATATAGGAAATCCCAATGAATGAAATATAGAAATTTTGTTTAATATCATCAAATTATGTTTCAAATTTTTTCCAAATCCAATTCCTGGATCTAAAACTATCATATTTGAGTATTTATCTTTTTTAAGCTTTGATATTTCGCTTTCAAAAAAATCATAAATATCTAGCAAAACATGATGGTATTTGGGATTAATTTGCATTGTTTGTGGTGTACCTTGCATATGGTGGATAATTTTCCACAAATTTTTATTTCTAATTGTATTAAAAGAGTCTTTATCAAATTTAAAGCAAGATACGTCATTAATAATATCGACATTGTGTTTAATCGCATTTTTCATAACTAAGGATTTTCTAGTATCTATAGAAAGTGATGTTTTAGGAAATAGTTTTTTAAATATTTTTATAACTGTTTTAACTCTTTCCCATTCTATTTTAGTGGAAATAATTTTTGAGCCAGGTCTAGTAGATTCTCCGCCTATATCTATAATATCAGCTCCAGAATTTATCATCTCTGCAATTCTTATTAATGCTTTTTTTTTCAGATTAAA